>CAKKPG010000038.1:30311-45042 GCA_919901555.1 Nitrospiria bacterium
GCTCAGTAGGCGGAGACCTTATTGTCGACCGCGTGTTCCCGGTCGCGCGGCTCAATCCGGCGCCGTGCGTAACAACAGTCACGGATGCAGTCGGGACCTTCCAGGGTCTGTCGGTTGCCGGGGATGTTGAAGATAATATAAAAGTAAAGAGGTATGAACTGTATTACGGCGTGGGAGACAATCCTTCAGACTGGGAACCGGCTACGGCCCGCGTGATCAACAAATTCGGACAAATTGTGCAACGCTGGATCTCGGGAGTGGGCGCGATTCATGGCGTAATCGGCGTCTGGGACGTGTCTGATATCGCGGAGGGAAGCTACACGCTGAAACTCAAAGTAGTAGACCTGGTCGGAAACGTCAGCTGCGAGACGAAGAGCGTATCTATTGATAGAGCCCTGGAAATCGCAAGCCTTACGGCGGACCTGAAGCTCTTTTCACCAAACGGCGACAGCGTGCTGGATGAGGCGACAGTCGCGTATCAAATCGACGACTATGCGCTCGTAGATGTGAAGGTGTTCACCGCAGAGGAGCAGCCGGACCATACCTATGCTCTCGGCACAATCCCCGTAAGAACAATTCTCGCGGGAAATCATCATGTACCCGGCGCGGCAAATGCCGGCTGGGACGGACGGAATGACGCCCTTGCAATCGTTGCCGACGGCCATTATGGCATCAGTGTCTTCGCCATGGACTCCTGCGGCCATACAACAATGAAATGGGTCCTGGTAGAGGTCGACAACACGCGGCCTACTGCCGCTATCGTCTACCCCACGCCGACGGATCTTCTCGGAAATACCATCGTCGAAATCAGAGGCACTGCGGACGACCTCCATTTCAGCGCCTATACGCTTGAGGTGGGTTCCGGCGATCTTCCTGCTTCGTGGCTGCAGGTCGCTGCGGGCACAACGCCCGTAAAAGATCGCATCCTCGGAAAATGGAACACCTTCGGATTAAATGATAGATGGACGGTGAAGCTTACCGCAATAGATACGGTCGGAAATAGCCGCTCGTCGCAAGTGACGATTGATTTCGGCTCGCGGAAAACGCTCATCAAGGAGCTTGATGCGGCGCCGAAGCTCTTTTCGCCGAATAATGACGGCAAGCGTGACTCCGCCGTGATCACCTACGAGCTCACCGACGCCGCTGACGCCACCCTGGATATTCTGGATGCGAGTGGAGCAACCGTACGCACGTACACGGCATCCAGGCCGTCAGCCGGAGTGTATACCACTGCGTTCGACGGCAGGAATACGGCCGGGACCGTCCTCCCCGACGGTGTGTATTCCGTGAGGCTGACGGCCGCGCTTGCGTCCAATTCGGCGGTCACCCAGACGGAAACGATTACGGTCGCCGTCGATGCCACGCCGCCGGCTGTCGACATCAGGACTCCCGCGGACGGTTCTTATATCAAGACCGACATTACGGTTAACGGCACGATCAATGACCTCAATCTGCAGGAGTATGCTCTCGGCTACACCAACAGCGCCGGGCCCGTTTCAATCGACCAGGGCAATCAGTCAAGAATCAGCTACATCTTCGGGGTCCTGAACGATCTTCCCGAAGAGGCCTATTCTCTGAGCGCACGGGCCAAGGACCTGGCCGAAAATGAGACGACCAAAACAATCGCGTTCACCATCGACCGCACGCCGCCCGTGGTGAAGCTCGAAACGCCGAAGGACGGGGAACTCTTCGGAGCCGAGAAAAATAGCATCACGATCACCGGAAGCATCGTTGAAAAGAACCTCGACACGTTCCGTCTGCGCTACGGCCCCGGCGACAGTCCGGCGCAGTGGATTGATCTGCTCAGCGGCACGACCGTCCCGACGAACCCCCAGCTCCTCGCCTGGAAGGTCGGGAAGAACGACGGCATTCCTGACGGCGTGTACACGCTCTCGCTCCTTGCAAAGGACAAGGCAGGGCTTATGGGGGAGGCGAAGGTCAAGATCACGGTCGACAACACGCCGCCGGAGGTGTCCCTGGTTGCACCGAAAGACGGCGATTACGTTAGGACTGCGGTTGACATCACGGGAACCGCCACGGACCAGAACCTCGACAAGTATACTCTCGAGCTCGCCGAAGGCCGGTGTGACGGCGCCTTCAAATGGGCCCCCCTCAAGACCAGCGCCACGCCGGTCCAGGACGGCGTCCTCGGTCAGTGGCAGACGCTCCCGTCTGACGGCGAGTATTGCCTCAGGCTCACGGCGATTGACAAGCTCGGGAGCACGGCAGAGGCGAAGGTGAACGTGAAGGTGGATACTCATCCGCCCGCGGCGCCGTCGCTTTCCGGCACGGTCGACAACCGCGTCGACGCTCGCCTTGATTGGCCGAGCAACACGGAACCTGATATGGCCGGGTACAACCTGTACCGGGCCGGACAGAAGATCAATACGGAGCTCATAAAAGACCTCACCTATCTGGATCAAAGCCTGGGCGAGGGCCTGTATGCCTATACCCTGAAGGCCGTTGACCTGGCCGGATGGGAGAGCCGGCCTTCGAACGAGGTGAAGCTCAGGATCGACTTGACCGGACCCGACGCCCGGATCCGCGTGCCCCAGGACGGTTCACGCGTCAGCGGCCTGATCGAAGTCAAGGGCACGGCCTACAGCGTTGACGACTTCAAACAGTACCGCCTCTCCATCGGCCAGGGCGCCGGGCCTTCAGCCTGGAGCCTTGCCAGGACTTCGCCCGTCCCGATCCCCTACGGCGTGCTGGTCCAGTGGGACACCCTCGGCCTTGCAGAGGGACAGGTCTATTCTCTCAAGCTCGAGGCCGAGGACACCTCGGGCAATGTAAATACCCACCGCATTTCGGTGACGATCGACAACACCCCGCCGGCGAAGCCGCAGATTGTTTCTGCAACAGCGAGCAATGCCGACGCCGGCGTGACCTGGAATGCGAACACCGAGTCCGATCTTGCCGGGTATCTCCTGTACCGTAACGACCAGCTCGCGAACGTCACCGGCGTCGTGGTCGGCGACCTCAAGCCGTACCTGATCACCGGCGCGTCGTATCTCGACAAAACGCTGCCCGACGGCACGTTCCGCTACTACCTCGTTGCCGTGGACCAGGCAGGCAACCAGAGCGAGCCCTCGGATGTGCGCGAGGCGACCATTGATACGCATCCGCCTCATGCGACCATCGTTGACCCTGCTCCGGGAGCGGTCTTCGAGAATACGATTCTCGTCAAGGCCGAGTCGCCTGACCTCGACATCGCGAAGGTGCAGTTCGAGTACAAGAAGGCCCAGGACAGCGTTTGGACGGCCCTCGGCGCTCCGGTCACGTCCCGGCTTTTCGTGATGTATCTTGATCCGGCAGGTCTCGCGCTGGCGTACGGCAACTACCAGCTTCGCGCCGTGGCCACGGACAAGGGGAACAAGACAGACCCGGCGCCGTCGATGATCACGGTCACCTATACCGACCTGACAGCGCCTGCGGCGCCTGCCGGTCTGACGGCGAAGACCACGGGAGCCGACGTGACGCTGACGTGGACAGCGAACACGGAAACCGATCTCGACGGCTACAACGTCTACCGTACCTTCAGCGGGACGCGAACGAAGGTGAACGCGGCAATCGTGAAGACGACGCAGTATCAGGACACCGGTCTCGCTGACGGAACCTATACCTATGAAGTAACTGCCGTGGACACTCACGCCAACGAAAGCAAACCGTCGAACAGCGCACCGGCGCGGGTATACGTCCCGGTTCTCACCCAGCCCTACACGCCCGCGGGCCAGGGCGCGGTCCAGGTGGAGGGGAGCAACGCAGAAGCGCATGCTGTGGTGGATATCGTTGTCGAGACCGGTGCGGGATTCGAGTTGCGGGGCACGGGAACGGCCGATGGCTCCGG
Source organism: Nitrospiria bacterium (assembly GCA_919901555.1). GTDB lineage: Bacteria > Nitrospirota > UBA9217 > UBA9217 > UBA9217 > CAKKPG01. The sequence goes on from CAKKPG010000038.1 coordinate 34,159, forward strand.
CGCCTTCACCATCCCCGCAACGCTTTTCCTGGGCGAAAACCGGCTATCCGCCCGGGCATCGGACAGCGCCGGGAACGTGAGCAGAAATGCTGATGCGGTCATTGTCGTCTACAATGACACCCCCGGAGCGCCTGCCGGCCTGGCGACAGCGGTTCAGGGCCATGACGTCAGCCTCCTCTGGAACCCCAACCCCGAGCCGGACATCCTGGGGTACAACCTGTACCGGAACGGGCTGCGGGTAAACAGCCCCGATGCCGTGGCTTCCGGAACGACATCAGCGTCCTCCACGAAATATCCTGAGTATTACAACTCCCCTGATATGGCCATGGATGCCGATCCGTCCTCATACTGGACGCCCGAATCGGGCCCCCTGCCGGAGGCGCCGGTCTGGTGGGAGGTGGATCTGGCATCGCCGGAACTCATCAGCCGCCTGGATATCCGCTGGAGCAGCGACACCGACGGCGCCGGGAATGAAGTTCTGTATGCAGGGAAAGACTTCCAAGTACAAGTCTGGTCCGGATATGCGTGGGTGACCCAGGTGAAGGCGACGGGGAATGGCACGCAGCAGAACGCCTTTGCCTTCACTCCGGCATACCGGACTGATCGGATCAGGATCGTGATCACCACATCGACGGACCCGAGCGGCGCGAACCAGGTGCGGCTCGCGGAGGTCGCCATGACGAAGGACAACCCGGTCGTTGCGCCGGCCTTCGTTGACCTCAACCTGCCCGACAAGCAGTACACGTATACGGTCACGGCCGTTGACCAGTACGGTTTCGAGAGCAGCCGCTCCGATCCGGCAAGCGCATTGGTGGGCGACATCGTCCCGCCGTCGGCCCCGCAGGGACTTGCTGCCGTGGCAGTCAACTCCGACGTGGTCCTGACCTGGACGGCAAATGCCGAGCCGGATGCGGCAGGCTACAACGTCTATCGCGCGACAGCCCAGGGCTGGGTCAAGGTCAATACAGCCCTCGTTGCAGGGACCCTGTACGCGGACGTCCTGCTTCCGAACGGCACATACACGTACCGTATTACCGCTGTGGACGCTGTGGGGAATGAAAGCGAGCCGTCGAATGCGGCAATGGCCACGGTCGCGGTCGCTCCTCCTGCCACACCGGGGATCCTCACCGTCACCCCCCTGCCGGAAGGCGGGCTGAATGCCGAGTGGCTGTATGAGGGCGTCCCGGCAACAGCCTATAACCTGTACCGGAGTACCACTGCAGGAGGACCATACAACAGAGTGAACCCGGCCCTTCTCACCGCCTTCGCCTATCTCGACACCGGCGTCGTGTCCGGCGTCACGTACTATTACGTCGTTGCCGCCGTCGACGGAGCGGACAACGAGGGCCCGTATTCCAACGAGGCTTCGGGCACGGCCCGGGACAGCGTCCCGCCGGCAAAGCCCATGCTTTTCTTCCCGACCGTGGCGGGCGTCCCGGTGACGCTTTCCGTCGGAACGACCGATGTTGCGGGCAGCGGAGAGCCCGGCTTGTCCGTGGACCTGTTCAGAAGCGGCAGCTTCATCGGGTCGACGACCGCGTCCGATCACGAGGCAGTCACCAGCGCAGTGCTCACGAACTATGAAGGTTCCTGGCCGTCCCTCTCGCCCGACGGGAACGTCTTAGCGTACGACTACAACGGTTCGATCTGGTTGCGAACTTTTTCCACAGGGAGCGCGACGAAGATCATCAACCAGGGATATTCCCCGTTATGGTCTCCTGACGGGAGCAGGATCGCCTACGTCTACGAGGACGGGGGCTGGCAGAAGATCGGCATCTACGATGGTGCCACGGGAACCAGCGCTCCCTTGACCAACAATACCCAGGCCTACGAGTACGGCCCGTCGTCGTGGTCCGCCGACGGCAGCAAGCTCGCTTTTACCATCGGGAACGGATCACAGAGCAGTGTTTGGGTTGCCGATGTGCGTACCGGCGATCTCGTCGAGGTGATGGGCCTCACCGATGTGTACAATCACAAGCTCTCGCCCGACGGCACGAAGCTGGCCTATTTCGAGAACGAGATACTCCTGGTGCGGGACCTCGCGAGCGGCGCCGATATCACGGTCGACGACAACACGGACTGGTATTCTCTCGACTGGTCAGGAGACGGCGCGAAACTGGTCTTTGTCTCGTACCGCGGCGGCACGGGCAATATCATGGTCCTGGATCTGCAGAGCGGAGGCCAGCAGCAGATCACGAGCCTGAGCAGCGATCCTTACTATCCGCTCTGGTCGGCCGACGGAACGCACATCTTCTACGATGTCTATGACGGCGTGAACGACCGCGACACCCTCTGGGTCACTGATGTCCGGAACATCGGCCAGGCCAGACAGCTCATGCCCGAGTTCAAATATCTCTACGCCCTCGTTCGAGCGCAATCCGGCGCCATTGCCTTTGTCGAGGGGAGCGTTCGGAATACGTTTACCCTGCATATTCTCCGTTCGGCCGGATATTTCGCGTTTCCGCAGGTCAGCCTGAGCCCCGGCGAGAACCTCTTCACTGCGACGGTCCGCGACGGCGCCGATAACATGAGCGAGTCGTCCGACGCCGTCTCCGTGACGTTCGACACGGTTCACATTCCGGACCTTGCGGTCAGCGATACCGATGTGTTCCTGTATCCGCCTTTCCCGATTCTTGGCGAGCAGGCGGCGATAAATATTTCGGTCTGGAACAGGAGCCAGGTGAGCGTGGGCAGCGTGGAGGTGACCGTCTACGTCTGGAATGCCCTCGGCAGGCTGGAGCTGCTGAAGTCCGAGCGGATACCCATGATGGAGCCCCAGTCCGCAACGCTCGTGACGGCTCTCTGGGACAGCACGGGCAAGGCCGGCGAGAACCGGATCGTGGTGGTCGTCGATCCCGAGGATAAGATCAGCGAGCTCGTGGAATCGAACAACGTGACCATCCGGGACTTCTTCGTGGCGGATTCCGTGGGGGTGTCGATGGCCACGAGCACCGATGCTCCGCAGTACAACAGCAATCAGGCAATGAACATCAGCGTAACGCTCCGGAACAGCGGAGCGGCAGCGGATGGCGTTCTGCACGTGCAGCTCGAAGAGGGGAGCGGGTATCCGGTGACCGTTTTCGATTCGCGGGCCGTCACGCTTGCCTATGCCTCCACGCTCCGTCAGCAGTTCCTCGGGAATACCGGGAGCGCCTTTGCCGGACCCTATCGGGTGCATGCAGTCCTGCGCGACGCCGCCGGAGCCGTGCTGGCGGAGAACGTTGTCCCCGTCACCATCGCGTCCGATGCCGTGATCAGCACGGCCTTGGTCACGGACAAGCGCAGCTACGGTCCGAACGAGCGCGTCGGGATCACGGCAACGCTCGCGAACGGCGGCACGAACGAGATCATCCCGGCGCTCACGGAACGGATCGTCGTGACCGACAGCGCCGGCAGCGTGCTGTTCTCGGAGGAGCGGCCGGTGACCGCGCTTCTGCCCGGCGGATCCATTGCACTGCCGGCAGCCTGGAACACGGGCCTGAACCCTGCGGGCGGCTACGCCGTGGTTCTCACGGTGTTCCGCGAGGGCCAGGAGGCGGCGCACCAGACAACGGCGTTCACGATTGATTCGGCTGCGGCCATCTCCGGCACCGTCATTGCCGACCCTTCCGTGGTGTTCTTGGGCGGAACGGTCCTGGCGGATTACACGGTGCAGAACAGCGGCAATGCGGATGCTGCCGCGGTGGAGCTGACGATTGCCGTGATTGATCCTGAAACACAGGCGATTTTGCACGCGCAGCAGGAGACGGTCGATCTCAGCCGGAACAGCTCCCGGACCGGCCAAGCCTCCTTTGCCACCACCGGATATGGTCTGAAGCCTTACGTCGTCGTTCTCTCGGGCAATTACGCGGGTACGACGAGGACCCTGGCCAGCGCAGCCTTCACGGTCAAAGACCTGCGTGCGCCCGTGGTGACGATTCTTGAACCGGCCTCCGGCATGAACTATACGACGACGGTGCCCCTGAAAGTCGCCGTCTCCGACGATGCGTCGGGTGTGGACCGTGTGGAATACCAGCTCGACGGCGGGCTGTGGAAGCTCCTGCCCGTGGTCAGTCCGGCGGACGGCACGTATGGAACGGTCTGGGAACCGACTCCTGCCGACGGAGGACCGCACAGCGTCAGCTTCCGGGCCACGGACAAGGCAGGCAACACGAGTGCCCCCGTGTCCGTGAGCTTCTTCGTCCGGCAGAACCTGGATACCCAGCCTCCGGTCACCACGCTCCTCATGGGAACGCCCACGCATGAGGCCGACGGCACCCGGTTCATTGCAGCCGGAACCGTCTTCACCCTTCTTGCCGCCGATGACCTCAGCGGTGTTGCCGGGACCGAGTACCGCATCGACAGTGGCCCTTGGATGACGTACGCTGCAGGCTTTACCCTGGCCGGGCAGGCTGACGGCCCGCACAGCGTCGGTTATCGCTCGACCGACAACGCGGGGAATACGGAAGCGGCGCAGCAGATCACCGTGGTGCTCGACACAGCCGCACCGGTGAGCGCTATGACCGCCACTGACCCGCTCGGGGAAGGCATCGTGAACATCGTGTCCCCGAACACCGAGTTCACCATAAGCGCGACCGATGCCCTGGCCGGTGTCAAGAGCACCGTCTACCGGATCGACAGCGAACCGTGGCAGTTCGTAAGCGGCGGCATCCGCCTCACGGGAAGGGCCGCCGGAACGCATACCATCGCCTACAAGGCCACGGACAACGTCATGAACGAAGAGGCAGAGAAGGTCCTTACGGTGCGACTCATCGTGCTCGACGTCATCAAGGAGATTTCGTCCGAGCCCCTGGTCCTGCTCGCCGCGAAGCACGCAGATCATCACCACCGCGACTGCGACGATAACCGTGATGACAATCGTCATGACGTTCACAGCAAAGGCCACCACTATGAGTGTGACGATGATCACCATGACGACTGCCGTGATGAGCAGCACAGAACCTTGGCCGCGCTTGAAAAGATCCTCGCTGACCATGGCATTTCCTACGCCGTTGTCGGAAAGAAAGAGGCGTTCAGGGAATCGCTCCGCTCCGGACGGTTCACTGCCTTTTTCCTCGTGGATTACGATCGGGCATCCGTTAAAGACGAGCTCCGCGAGGCTGTCCATGCCGGCGCCGGGCTCATCGTCATCAAGACGAGGCCCGATAACGGGCACGAGATCGACGACATACTCGGTGTAAAATTCACGGGAGAGAGTATCGAAAAGGGACTCCCCGTAACACTGGTCCTAAGTCCGATCAGCGACGGCGGCACTCTTGCGACTGATGCAGACAGCAAGATCGTGCGAGTGGAACAGACCTCTTCAACGACCCAGATCATCGGCTATGTCCAGGATCGGAAGGCCGTTCTGCCCGCCATCCTCTTCAATCAATACGGCAACGGGAAGGCCTTGCTGTACGGCTTCGACCTCCTCGCCAGCCCGGAGAAGGCGCAAGTCGCGGAACTCGTGGTCAAGTCGATCTCCTTCGTACATCCGCAGGATCGTACTTCGGGGATTCTCTCCGGTATACCGATCGGAATCCGCGTGACCGCTATGGATGAACCGGTTGACATCCGCGTCCAGGAAACCCTTCCCGCGGACGCGACGGCTGCTGCTATTCGGCCGCCTGCGACCCCGGTTGGACAAACGATCACATGGGAACTATCCCTGGCTGCTCATGAGACCGCCGTTCTGGAATATGCGCTCCTGTCGCTCGACACAACAAGAGCGTATACGCCGGTCACGGCGGTTTCATACCTCAACAACGGAGAATACCGGCTTTACGGCAATTATCCCCTTACCGTGCAGGCCATGGTCAGCCCTGCCGACCTTTTGCCGGAGATCGCGGCCGACCTCCGCAGCCTCACCCTGACAGCGGCAAAGGACGCCCACCTCAGAGCAGAAGCACTAAAAGCACTCAGCTTGGTTAACCTTGCGCCACAGACGGAGCAGCAAGCGGAGAAGGCCATCGACAAGATTCTCGACGCCGTGAAACATGTCAGAAAAATCAGTGTAGACATCACGGCGATCCGGCTCAAACTCGACATCCTGCTGAGCCTGATGGAGCAGACCTGGTACCTGTTACATTCAGAGGATCGGAAAGAGCCGGGCAGGGATCACCGCCATGATGAGACCGGCCAGGGAACCGAGGATATCGGTGAACACGACGGCCGTCCGCTGTTTCCCAGGAAGAAATGACGTGAAAAACTACCGTTGTTCGGAAACATGACAAGAAAGCCGCAGGACGCACACAAAAACGCCCGGCACCTTGAGACGAGGTGCCGGGCAACTTGGAGAAGATGCAGGTCAATTGTTTTGGACCCTGATGAGAGTTCTTTCCTGAAGGCAGATCCCAGCTCTTAGTGAATACGGTATCAGCCTACCTGATGGTTTCCCCGACAGTCTCCTTCTTCCGGTATACGGTCCCCTGAAACAAGGCCACGGATTGATCGCCAGGGGATCACCTTGGGGACCTCATGCTCTACCCATATATGACGTTGATGCATTTGATGCTTTCCGCAGTTGAGATTTATGACGTTCTCATTTCCCCGCCGAACATTTCCACAATTTTCCTTACGAAAGCAGGCAGCGACGGGTCCCGTGCTCCCATGAGAAGAACGCAGTCTTCCGGTCTCGCATCGGCTTTTAATCTGGTCAATAGCTCATCGCGATCGCTGAGCGCTTGTGCATGGAATGCAACGGGACCAAGGCCCTGTATGATATCTTCCGAGGAAATATCCTTTTGCGCCGTGCCTCCGGCATAATAGATCGGCAGGAGATAGAGCGAGTCATTCTGCCGGAAGGCGGTCCGAAAGGTTGAGATGTATTCATCCTTTAAGAATCGTGTCGGACCGAACCCGTGCGGCTGGTAGACGGCAATAATGCGCTTGGAAAGGCCCCGCGCAGCGCGAACAACAGCCGCTATCTTTGCCGGATTGTGCGCAAAGTCGTCGACCACATGGACGTTCTGCTTTGTCCGGGTTACAGAAAAACGCCGGGCCACGCCCTCATAATTCTTTACCGCATCGACAAGCGCTGTTTGCTCGCATCCGAACTGTTCGCACACGCACAGCGCCGCGCGTAAATTTTCGAGATTATGCTCGCCTGGAAGCGGCAGATGATATTCAACGCCGTTCCGAAAAAGCTTGACCGAAGTCGGCAGGAGCTCTTCCTTGTCCGGTTGCCACGAGGCCGAACCGTTTCGGCCGAAGCGCACGGTTGCGGGAAGGGAAGCAAGGATCGGATCGTCGGCATTGGAAGCTGTCCAGGGAGTTTGTGAAACCAGCGTATCGAATAGCGCTTTTACCTCGTCAGTGCTTTTGTGGTCCTTGGAAATATTCAGGAAGACCGCGGCCTCGGGACAATATTTGACGAGCGTTCCGTCGCTTTCGTCCGCCTCCACCACCAGGAGATCGGAGCCGCCGCTATAGGCATTGCCGATAAGCCCCTGCTTTTCGAGCCTGCGCAGGCCAGCGCCGCTTATGAGGGAGGGCGACTTTTCGCAGGCTGTCAGGAACTCGAATATCATCGCGGTCACCGTGGACTTGCCGCTCGTGCCGGCGACTGCAATGGTCTTTTTCTTCGCGATGAGAGCGCTCAGCAGGTCGGAGCGATGGACGATGGGAAGACCACGGCCACGCGCGGCAGCGATGTCGGGATTTGATTCTTCTATTGCCGTTGAGACGCAGACAACGTCGGTATCCGCACCCACACCCGAGCCGTCCTGATGAACGATGGCGCACCCGAGCCCTTCAAGCGATTGCCGGATAGAGGCGGTGTCCTCACTTCCATGGAGACGATCGGAACCCGAGACCAAGATACCCTGAAAGCGCAGGTATTGCGCGAGGGCGCTCATGCCGCTGCCGAAGATGCCGGTAAAATGGACGCTGCGGCATCGGTGTTCGTTGATGGCCATGGGCGGAGGATCGATGTAGACGAGCGTGCCTTCCCCGACCGCGTCGAAGAGGCGGATGACGTCCTGGTTGCGAAGGACGACGCACCCGTGGGACAGGGGCGTGCCTATGAGGTCCTCCCGCCCGGTGCCGTGGATATAGATATAGCGCTCATAGGAATCCACGCCCGCGCCCTTATTGATCCCTTCTTCAAGGCCTTCGAGCCGCAGGATACGGGTCAGGATCAGATTATCTCCGTTCCGGCCGTGGTCCCAGTCTTCGCCAGTGTCCTCGCGGTCTCTGAAAACGCGGCCTGCAGGCGCGCCGGCCCCGAACTTCTCCCTGATCCGATGAAGACCGAGCGGCGTTTTGAGCGAGTTCTCCCGATTGCCGATGCCGAAACGGGAGGTGGAGGCGCCGTATCGCTCGACAATGGCGTCGTTCGCGCAGACGAAGAGCGTTTGCTTCTCGATGGACACCACGAGAAAAAGCTCTCGCGGGTCAATCAAGAACTTCCGCAATTTTTCGTAAATACCGCTTAATCGAGCTGTTTCCATAAGAGAGCCGCTGTTTTTATTCGGGTTTTATTGTAACCTATTCAGGTGTGGACGTCTATGATAAAGGCACGTTGGGACAGGTTGTTCCATCACTGCTTACCCAAGCAACAGAAGGGACGTATGAGGCGATCGTTTATTTTGGCTGCTCTTCCCAATCCGCCATGAAGATGTCCGTCCTTCGCAGCGACGGTCCATACCGCTTATCCCAACATGTTGCTCAACGTATTCTGAAGCTCATCCATGTTATACGGTTTCTTGAGGAAGGCCCTGAACCCATGCTCACGATAGTTCGACAGCGCTGCTTCGTCCGAGTACCCGCTCGACACGACCGCCTTCGCCCCGGGATCGATCTCCAGCAGTTTGCCGAGGGTCTCCAGCCCGCCCATGCCGCCCCGGATGGTAAGGTCCAGAATGACGACATCGAAGGGCTTGGCCGCTGCCATCGCCTCCCGATACATCGTGAGCGCCGCCTCGCCGCTCTCGGCGAACTCAGCCTCATGGCCGAGAGCCCGCAGGAGCTCTCCGGCGACCTCCCGGACGACCTTTTCGTCATCCAGAACGAGTACCCTGCCGCTCCGGGCCTTTCCGGGAGCAGCGGCGCCCGGGGACTCCTCCGCAACAGCCTCCGACGCCGGGAGATACAGAAAAAAGGTGGTCCCCTTGCCGACCCGTGATCTCACGTCGATAAGCCCTCCGTGGTTCCTGATGATGGAGTAGGACGTCGCGAGGCCCAAACCGCTGCCTTTCTCCTTGGTCGTGAAATAGGGGTCGAATATCTTGCCGAGATACTGCTCAGGGATGCCGACGCCGCTGTCCCGGATCGTGATCAGTACGTGATCTTTCCCGGCAATGCTCCGCGGCAGCGACGCGTCCGATGCGGAGACGTTCTGCGCGGCTATCTCGACGCATCCGCCGAGCGGCATGGCCTGGTCGGCGTTCAGGACGATGTTCTGGATCACCTGGCCCAGTTGTCCCTCGTCCGCCTCGACACGCCTGAGGTCCGGGGCGCTTGTGCTCCGGTATTCGGAGCGCGAACCGCTCAGCGCGAACCTGGCCGCGTTTTCGATCACGGGCAAGAGAGACAAACTCCTCTTCACCGGTTTGCCCCCCTTGGAAAAGGTCAGGAGCTGGGTCGTAAGATTGACCGACTGATGAAGAGCTTTCTCGGATTGTTCGAGCATGGCGAGCGACTTTTCCTTCTGGTCGAGGGTCATCTTGGCCATTGAAATGTAACCGAAGATGCCCTGCAGCAGGTTGTTGAAGTCGTGTGCGATGCCGCCCGCCAGAGTCCCGATGGATTCGAGCTTCTGCGTCTTCAGGCGCTCCTCTTCGAGGAGGCAGCGCTCCGAAACATCGATAATGAACCCCTCCAGGGCAAGCAGGTCGCCCGCCAGTGAGAAAACCCCCTGCCCCTGCTCCCAGACCCATCGCTCCTGCCCGTCGGCCCTGCGGATCCGGTAGTTCAGCGTGTATTTGTCCCTCGATCCAACGGCCTTCTGCACGGCTTCCCACACCGGCCCCTGATCGTCGGGACGGATCAGGTCGTTATAGGCGATCTTCGCGTTACCGATCAAGTCCGCGGGCTGGTAACCCGTCAGGCCGACGGCGCCCTCGCTCACGTATTCCATGGTCCAGTTCCGGTCATTGCAGCAGCGGTAAGCCATGCCCGGAAGATTGCTCATCAAGGTCTTGAGTGACCGTTCACTCTCATGGAGCGCCTCTTCCGCCAGCTTGCGCTCGGTGATATCGATGGTTATCGCGAGCGCCAAGACAACCGCTCCTTTTTCATTCCGGATCGGGACGGCGTGAGTATACAGCCAGAGAGGGCGCCCTTTGAGGCCGATCATCTTGAATTCGAGCGTTTGGGATTTTCCCTTGAAGACCTCCCGTGTCATGGCCTTGAACGCTTCACGATGTTCTTCGGACACCAGCGGATACACGCATTTGCCCTGTACCTGATCGGGCGATTCCGCTTCGATCATTTCCAGTCCCGCGCGGTTCATCCTCTGCAGAGACCCGTCTGCAGTAATAAGCTTGATACAGCTGGGCGCCGCATCAATGATCGTCTCGAGGAGTTTCCGGCTCGCTCCCGGCTCCTCCTCCGTGCGCTTGCGCCCGGTGATGTCCCGGGAACCGGATGCCGACTTTCGGGACGGGCTGCTCACCTTCGCAGCGCCGGACCTTCGCCGGCCTGCCTTCTCGGTCCGGGCCGGGGCTGCGGTCTTGTTCGCGGCGCCCGTTGCTGCAGCGCCGCCCTTTTTCGTCAGCTTCTTCTTATCTGCCATTCACCCCTCCAGCAGGATCCGGACCATAATTCACGGCATTGCAGCTATGCATCTGCGGACGCATAAAGTAAGTATATCAAAAAGCGCCAGTTTTTAGTCGGTTAAAGTACTTTATAGACTAACATCTTGAATTTTGAGTCAAGTTTTTACCACGGAAAATGCCACGGAGT
>CAKKPG010000039.1 GCA_919901555.1 Nitrospiria bacterium
GGGACCATTCTCGCGGGTGCGGCCACCACCTTCACCGGTGGAAGCTTGATCGGGCGAGACCTGGCGAAAGCCGCGGTGACGATCACTGGCGCCACAATCACCGGAAGCAAGTAGACCGGCCAGCGGCTGTACACCCCGTTAGAGAACAAGTTCTCTGACGATAACAGATTTTGGTTTTATACCACAATTCGTTTGGTAGATATCAATCACGCCAGGAGCGTGACGGCTTTCTCTAACGGGGTAAACTGAGCTTCAGCTCTTAAAACGCTTAACATGAGTAGCACATGAGAAACCTTGGGTTCCCGGAGACATGTTCTCCGGGAACTTTTTTTTATCCCGGCGCATCAGGAAAAAGAGAAGGTCGGCGCGTTCCCCGCGGTTTAGTCGGGCGTTGGGAGATAAAACGACCGGCGAGGCAACGTAAAGTAAAAAACAATGTCTCGGAGATGCTCGTAGAGGGAACGTCAATCCGGGCCGCTGCGTCCCCGGAGTGTACGTACTAAATTAAACGATTGCGCAATACACACGATTCTGTTATATTAGGTGTATGGTTTTTAGGAGGGAATTATGTCAAGAACAAATATTGATATTGACGACAAATTGATAAAAGAAGGGCTTAAGGCCACTCATCTGCGCACAAAAAAAGAACTGGTTAATTACGCCTTGGAGGAATTAATCAAGAAGGCGAGGAGAAAGCGCATCCTGAAACTTGAAGGCAAAGTCCTGTGGGAAGGAGACTTGCGCCAAATGCGGGCGAGCAGGGTATGATCCTTGTTGATACCAGCGTATGGATAGATTTTTTCCGGGGCAGGAACACACCATATCGCAGTATGCTCCATGAGCTCATCGCCGGCGACGAAGACCTCTGTGTTACCGGCATCATCCTCACCGAGATACTTCAAGGAATAAAGGACGATAAGGCGAACCATGAAACGAGGGAATACCTTTTGGAATTTCCTATCTATAATCCTTCCGGCGTCACAACGTATATCGAAGCTGCAAATATTTACAGGCGATGCATGAGAAAAGGGAAAACGATCAGAAAGACGATTGATTGCCTGATCGCAGCTGTCGCAATAGAAAACGATCTTACCTTATTTCACAATGATTCCGATTTCGACCATATCGCACAATGCACTGCACTCAGAGTGATGAAGCAATGATAGCTGATTGAACGCAATGGCTGAGGACAGGATAACAATGCCAAAGAAGCGACCCCGGCGAACCCCCCATGGCGCTTCGTCTCTCCAAGGCGTTTAACACGACCCCGGAACTGCGGCTCATTCTCCAGCGCAATTACGATCTTTGGGAAACCGCGCACAAGTCGAACGACTGGAAGCTGGTCGAGGCGATAGCGGTTTAGTAGGACGTTGGGAGATAAAAGGACTGGCGAGGCAACGTAAAATAAGAAACAATGTCTCGGAGATGTTCGTAGATGGAAAGTCAATCTGGGTCACTGCGTCCCCAAGATTTTCCAGGCGATCCCCGCGCACCGGGAATGGGTGAAACAACAGCTCGCAGCGGGTGTCCTTGTGCAGGCCGGCAAGTGGGGCGATCACGGCGGCATGATCGTCATCAAGGCAGGAACCAGGGAAGAAGCCGATAGGGTGGTGGACCAGGACCCGCTCGTGGAGGAGGGACTGATTACGTTCGAAACAGCACAGCTCCACCCGGCCGCTGCATTCAAATGAGCGACGTATTTGTTTGCTGAGGTGTTTTGGTGCGGTGAATCGGGGCACGTGGAAAGACGGAATTGAAAGAGAAGTGATCGGAGATGGAAAGGGAAAGCAGCATGGAGACCAACGTGCCCAAAAGGTTCTCTGTCGTATAAATCGATTTGCTGACAAGTGAGATTTGACACCGAGACACCTAACCCGGACAAGCCGGAATCAAAATAACGAAGCAAAAGGCGTCTCTCGCCAAGACGCAAAGGTCGCAAAGGTTTAAACCCAAAAAAAGGATTTGAATTTCTTTGCGAGCTTGGCGTCTTTGCGAGAAAATTACTCGTCTTTTTGTTTTGAATTCGATTCAAAGATCGACAATCTTTTGTCGATGTAATAGGCGTAAGCGCCTAATGCTCGCGATGTCTATAAAGGAGTAAAGCCATGTATCGCATTTTCATTTTTATCGCAGCAATCGTTCTTGGCAATGCCGGAATGAACGACGCAGTTTTGGCGGCGAGCAGAGTTGAAACGCAGGAAAACATTTCCTATGGACTGCCTGAAGGTTGGTCGGTAAAGCGCTTCGCTGACCGGGATGGCGCGGCGACGTTGGAACACAAAGCTTCTGGAGCCACTATGAGTGTGTGGCGCTACGGCCTGCTTGGTAAACGCGATGCTTATTCCAATAAAGTAGCCCTCGCCGGAGGCCGCACTTTGGAATGGCAGTACGAGGAAAATGCGCTTTTCCGGGGCAGTTTCTTTCTGCTCGGGCGAGTGACGCTGACGGAGGGACGCGTTGAGATGTCGGCCGTGACAAAAGATATAAGTAGCGGGGGACGTGTCCCGGAAGAAGTGGGTTTGGCAGCGATGCGCAAGATTGCAGAAACCGCCTTGTTCCTGGGCCCAAGAAAATGCCTGGGGGAAGGTTGTGGTAACGGCGCAGTCAAACAGGAGAAGCGAGTAAAAAAAGTTCGGTGAGTGCGCTCAAAGGCACATTTTTTATTATGGAGAAGCGCCGGAATTCCGCTCGTGAAGCTACGGAAGAGGTCGCGGTCATATATGCGGCCAAAAAGGAACTCGCTCCGGAACTGCTATTGGGGTCAAGGAGCTGCCATTGAACTGCTATTCATCAAATGAGATTTGCCCCCCAATATGACCCCCTTATAGTTGAGGAATATCGGCCGTCTGTTCAATGGGGGAAGTGTCCTCATGAGTTTTTTAGAGGCTCGGCAGATTCCCCCACAAGGATAATATGATGCGGCGCCGGCAGCAACTGCCGCCGGCGCCGCATCGTCGTATGCTCTTTCTTCGCTGAACAGATTCCCTACGCAGTGGCTCTCGCCCGCTCTTCCTGGGTCATGGCTGCCAGGCGTTCTACTTCCTTCTCGTCAAGCTTGAGCCCCCTGGCGACCCCCCGGCCGTACTCCTTGTCCGCTTTATAAAATATCGCCGTCTGGCGAAGTTGGATGCGCTTCTGCGCGCCTCCCAGATGACCAACAACGTTATTTACCAGGTGGTCACGGTCCTTATCCGTCATGGCCTTGCGGTACAGGTCCCCGGCCTGGACGAAATCGTCATTGAGGTGGGTGTACTTCCGGCGTGCCGCCTTTCCCGTGACGTCGAACGGCGGCTCGCTCGCGGCCGGATCGGGTGCGGGGCCGCCGAAGCTGTTGGGATAGTAATTCGGGGCGCCGCCGCCGTTGTTGTCAACGCGCATGAACCCGTCGCGCTGGTAATTGTTCATGACAGCGGCCTTGGGCGCGTTCACCGGGATCAGGTGGTAGTTGGGTCCCAGCCGGTGGCGATGGGTGTCGTGATAACTGAAGAGGCGGCCCTGGAGCATCTTGTCCGGCGACGCAGCAATGCCCGGGACGAAATTGGCCGGGGAGAAGGCGGACTGCTCCACCTCGGCAAAATAGTTCTCCGGATTGCGGTTCAGGACCATGCGGCCGATCGTAATCGGCGGAACATCGGCATGGGGCCAGACCTTGGTCACGTCGAAGGGATTGAAGCGGTACTTCGCGGCCTGTTCGGGGGTCATGATCTGCACTTCAACGCGCCATGCCGGGTGCTCGCCGCGCTTGATCGCGTCAGAGAGGTCGCGCGTGGCGTGATCGGGGTCCTTGCTTTTCATGGCGTCCGCCTCTGCCGCGGCAAAGTTCTGGATGCCCTGCTCCGTCTTGAAGTGGTACTTGACCCAGAAATATTCGCCCTTCGCGTTGTACCATTTGAAGGTATGGCTGCTGTAGCCGTTCATGTTCCGGTACGTTTTCGGCGTGCCGCGGTCGGAAAAAAGGATCGAGACCTGATGGATGGACTCCGGCGTGAGCGAGAGGAAGTCCCAGAACATGTCGGGGTCCTTCAGATTCGTTGCCGGATTTCTTTTCTGAGTGTGAATGAAATCGGGAAACTTGAGCGGATCGCGGATGAAGAAGACGGGCGTATTGTTCCCCACCATGTCGTAGTTGCCCTCTTCGGTATAGAACTTCACGGCAAACCCGCGAGGATCGCGCTCTGCATCGGCAGACCCTTTTTCGCCGCCGACCGTAGAGAAGCGCACGAAAACCTCGGTGCGTTTGCCCACGGCAGAAAGGAACTTTGCCTTCGTGTATTTGGTCACGTCCGCGGCGACCTCGAAGACGCCGTAGGCGCCCGCGCCCTTGGCGTGCACCACGCGCTCGGGGATGCGCTCGCGGTCGAAATGGGACAGTTTCTCGAGCAGGTGGACGTCCTGCATCAGGACCGGCCCGGCATCACCTGCCGTGACGGAGTTCTGGTCGTCATCGATTGGTGCGCCGAAATTGTTCGTGAGCTTTTTCTTTTCCTGTGTCATAGTCATATCCTCTCTTGTTCCACACTTCGCATAAATTCAGGAGGTAAAAAGTTAAAGGCGCTTTTCCCGCGAGTCCGCAATCGGAGATTATGAAGAGGATGGCGCCGGCCGGGAGGGCCGGCGCCGGAATTCGTCGCCATTTCGTCGTTGTTGTTGTGCGCTGATGATCTTACAAGGCTCTCATGAACGCCGTGAGATCCTTTTTTTCCTGCTCGGTGAGCCTGGTTTCAAGGATCAGGTTGAAGAACTCCACCGTGTCCTCCAGCGTGAGCAGCCGGTCATCATGCAGGTATGGCGGGGAGTCCTTGATGCCGCGCAAAGGGAAGGTCTTGATCGGGCCGTCCGCCGAAGCCATCATGCCGTTGATCATGCGGGGCTTGTAGAACCGCTCGGCCCGCAGGTTGTGCATGGAGTTATCGGTGTAGTAGGGCGCCGGGTGGCAGCTTGCGCACTTCCCCTTGTTAAAGAACACGTCCTGTCCGCGCAGCTCGGACTCGCCGGCCTTCTTCGGATCAAGCTTGCCGTCGATGCCGAGCTTGGAAGCGGGCGGAAAATCCAGGAGCGCCTGGAACTCCGCCATGGCATGCACCTGATGCCCGCGGTCGAGAATATTTATGCCCTTCTTGGTCGCGGTCACCGGGTCGCCGTCAAAGTACGCGGCGCGCTGCTCGAACTCGGTAAAATCCTCGACGCTCTTCAAGGCCCGCTGGGAGCCGAACAGCCGCTGGATATTCACCCCCCGTAGCGTCGGGGTTTCTATGCGGTGCCGGAACTCCTGGGGACGGATGTCGCCCACAAGGTGCGTGGACGCGATCGTATGGCCGTTCGCGTGGCAGTCGAGGCAGGCCACACCGCGGCTCGGCTTTTCAGAGCGACGGTCCTCGGTCTGGTTGAACTGCTGCTGCGGGAACGGCGTCACCAGCAAGCGCAGGCCCTCGAGCTGCTTGGGATTCAGTATCCCGTTGAACAGCTCATAGTAGTTCATGATCGTCACGAGCTTGCCCTTCGAGACGTCACCGAGATCAGGCCGTGTCGTCAGGTAGATTGGCGCCGGAAACTCGGGCAGCACGTGGTCGGGCAGGTCGAAGTCCAGGTCGAAACGGGTAAGGTCCCTGTCCTCCTGCTTCTTGATCTCGTTAATTAAAAATTTCGGGAAGAGCATGCCGCCCTCCGCGTGGTTCGGAAACGGGAGGGGGAAGAAGCCCGCCGGGAACAGGTCCTTGTCCCGAATTTCATCCGGGCTCATGGCCGCCAGCTTTTCCCAGGTCATGCCCTTGGAAAGCCTGATCCTGACACCTTCCTGAACGGCTTTTCCGCGGGACATGGCAACACCCTTGGCCGGCCGGTTGCTCAAATCGTAACGCAGATCGAGCAGGTCCATATGCCTTTTCTCCACCGCGGGTTTTGCAGCCTTCATCCGCTTCACGACCGCTGAAATATCTTCCGTGATGACCACGGGAGCGTAACTTGACGCCTTCTTTGCGGTTTCCTGCGCAGATGCGACGCTAAAAACCGTGAACGCTGTTACCAGCATTGCCGTCATCATCCCTCGATACGTATTGAATCCCCATCTCATGTCATGGCCTCCTTTTTTGGCTTCACCCCGTGTTTGGGTGAACTGAAGTGAACTGCACTGCGGACAAAAACCGGTGCCCGCGCTTTCGTCTAAATAGGAGTAGTTCCTAAGTAGTACGTAAAATTTTTTACCGCTTCCGCCTGGCCCTGCATGCCTTGCAGTAGCCATAGTATTCAAACCGCGTTCCTACAGGCTGGAAACCCGTTTTACCTTCCACCATTTCAGAAGAAAAGGGCATATCGCCCGGGAAATCCTCGATCTTCCCGCACTTCTCGCAGATAAGATTGATATGGTTCGACACGTTGATGTCATACCGGTTGTCCCGGTCATAGAATTCAAGCTCGCGTATCAACCCCTCTTTTTTCAGCATGTCCAGCGTGTAATACACCGTTGACATGCTGAGCTTCGGAGATTTTTTCCCGACCTTTTTTAAAATATCCATGGCCCCGGGGTGGGTCATGTCCTTCGATAGCAGGCTGATGATCTCACGCCTCTGCGGGGTCAGCTTATACCCCTTTGCCCTGAGACTCGTTATCAGCCGTCGCTCGATTTCTTCTGGCGTCGCAGAATGTTTCATAATAGGAATGATTCCTAATTGCATTTCATTATAGGTAAGCCGGATTCTGTTGTCAAGGATATTCAGCCAGGGCGGGCAGAGAAAAAACAGCCCCCGCCGGGCGGCGGGGGCTGGATATGCAGCGGTCACGGGAGGACCGGCACTTGGGGAGATTTTGGGGCCAGGACTTGAAATATCAGTTTTATGTTTCAATGAATTCGCTCCCGCGACTTCTTCCTGTAAAATATCAATCCGCATCAGGCAGCCGCCTTCCTCTCTTTCCTCCTCCGGCAGTTCTTATACACCGCACCCGGAATCCCTGAAGTCCGCCGCCTGAATTCATCTTGATTTTCCCCCTGCATGCTGCAATAATAGAGGCATTGTGAAGCACGAGTGAGTCACGCGGAGGCGGAAATCATGAAGCAGATCACCATACGGGGCATTCCCGACGAAGTAAAGAAGACGGTGCAGAAAGAGGCCGAACGCAAAGGCGTGAGTTTGAACAAGGCGATCATCTCTCCTTGAGCGGGCCGGGGGGCCGAAGGTTCAGGAAAAGAAGAGGGTCCTCTACCACGACCTCGACCACCTTGCCGGCCTCTGGTCGCGGGAGGAGGCCGCGTCGTTCGAAAAAACCCTGAAGGCCCAGAGGAAAAACGATAAGACTATTAGAGTCTGAGCTACACCCTTTGTAGTGCCGCAGGCGATTCCGTTGTTGGAGGCGGCTTGCATGTTCCAAGTCAGCTCCGTCCGCTTCTTTTGGTCCATACGGCCTTCTTGCCAAGCCCTTCTACGCCGCCATGGCCTGCTTCGACGTGCTCTGTGCCATGAGGTCGTGGAGGCTCGTCTCTGTCCATGTCTCAGCGATCTTACCGTCCTTTATCAGATAGATATTGTTCTCCGGCGAGCAGCCTTCGGTCCTGTATCCCATCCTGCCCGCGACCACGGACAACACACCCAGGCCGAAGCTGGATTAGGACAGCGGGTCAAAACCACACTCGGGGAGCGCGGACCATGACCGTGCTCCCCGTTTCGTTATAGATGCGGTCGATTGCAACACTAATTGCCTGAAAATCGGTCAATGGCTGAGGGACGGATGAAACTGCTCAAGATAACCACGCTGGACAGAGGATGGTCCGACAGGGACGAGGTCTTGCTGCACGCCGCCTTCCAGGTGCTGGTGGATTTTGTGGAGCGCGAACACCCCGACAGAATCATTGACTGGAGCGCCGACGAGATGCACAGGTATGCCTGGAAAGAGATAAAAAGCCTTTACAATTGGTGGAAGGAAATCAGGCCGGCACGGCGCAGCCCTCTTGACGATAAGAAACTCGCGGTACCGGCCATGAGATTCAAGAAGGTGCCCGGCACAGACCTGACGCAAGCCGTGGAGCCGGACAAGAATAAATATGCCGACTATTACCGCGCGCTCAAGAAACTCTGCCGGTTGGAAGAGAAATGGTGCAAAGAAGACCAGCGTAATTTCCATCGGCTGATCGAAGTGAGAGGCCACCTGTGGACATAGACCGAGCGAGGGCCGAATAGAACTTTAGTTGTGACTCAGCGTGTACGGAGTTTTAGAGACAAGCTTTTCAGGGTCTATAAGGGGTCACTGAAATGGGTCGTTTGCGCTCTTGACAGGTTCTCTCCATGCCGGTATAATGTAACTACAATACTACATTGTTATAGGGAGGGCGTATGATCAAGGTCGGTTTGCGGGAAGCGAACATGCATTTTTCAAAATACATCAAGCTGGCCCGGCAGGGGAATGAAGTGGTTGTCACGGACCGCGGCGCTCCTATCGCGGTCATCAAGCCTTTGGCCGGCACGGCAACCGCCGGTGAGCGTGTGAAGGCGCTGGAGGAGCAGGGCATCCTGATGCGTGCCCGCGGAAAGGCGGGGGCTCTCCCCCGACCGATCTCGGTCAAGGGGAAGCCGATGTCGCGCACCGTCAGCGAAGAGCGGGATGAGCGGTGACCCATGGAGAGATCGTGGGCGTACTTCGATACAAGCGCGTATCTCAAAGTCTATGTGAAGGAAAGCGGGTCGGAAAAAGCGCGCAAGGCGTTCAAAACGCACACCGTCCTTTCCTCCGCTATTCTCCCTCTCGAATGCTTTTCGGCGCTCTCCCGACGCAGGCAAAGCGGCGACCTCTCGGAAATCGAGTTGCTGAAGCTCCGGGGACTCGTTCGGACAGGTGTGCGGTCCGTGGAGATTATTCGTGTTTCCGATGAGGTGCTCGCCGGGGCCGAGGCGATGACGCTGCGCTCGGCAGCGCGGGCGCTGGATGCCATTCACCTCGCGTCCGCACGGTTATTCAAAGATCGCACGGACATTGACATTCTCTTTATTACGTCCGACAAGAAACAGCATGATGTCGCCCTCACGGAAGGGTTTGCGACGCTGTTCATCGAGTAACGGAGGACATCAAGTATTCTGCTTGAAAGTTACCATTCATGAACCAATTACACCCGATAGAGAAGTAAAAACCATCCGTGACCTGATTTACTTCGTTCGAGCCTCTCGTGGTCCCCACCGGCAGCGAACAGTTCTTGACGTTCTGGACAAATAAGAGACGCAGGATAGCCACCTGCTTCTATCCGTGTTCATCCGTGGCAACGATTCTTTCCTCTGTTTCCCCTATTCAATCCGTGGTAAAATAAGCATGCAATGACCCTCGAAGAGAAACTCCAGAACCTCCCGGACGCGCCGGGCGTCTATATCATGAAGGACGCGAAGGGCCATGTCATCTACATCGGCAAGGCCCTGTCGCTCAAGAACCGGGCGCGTTCCTATTTCCAGAAGGGCGCCAAGGGCGAGAAAACGGAGCTCATGGTGCGCCGGATCGTTGATCTCGAGACCATCGTCACCCATACGGAGCTTGAGGCGCTGGCCCTGGAAGCCAATCTTATCAAGAAGCACCGGCCCAAGTATAATATCATCCTCCGGGACGACAAGAACTATCCTTACCTCCGCTTCGATACCAGGTCCGAATATCCCCGTCTCGAAGTCGTCCGCAGGCTCAAGAAGGACGGCGCGCTCTACTACGGCCCCTACGTTCCCGCCGGCGGCATGTGGGAGACGCTTGCGCTCATTCGCCGTACTTTCCCGATCGCGCCCTGCAAGATAGAATTCAAGGCAGAGCGGCCGGGGCGGCCCTGCATTCAGTTCCAGATCGGCCGGTGCGTGGCGCCCTGCTCGGGCGAGGCCGATAAAATACAGTACCATGACATGGTGAACCAGGTGCGGCTGTTCCTGGAAGGCAAGAACCGCGACCTCCTTGATATGCTCAAAGCGCGCATGGAAGAGGCCTCGGCGAACATGGAGTACGAGCGGGCGGCCGAGCTCCGGGACAGGATCGCGAAGATCGAGGGCGCCCTCGAGAAGCAGAAGATCATTTCCTCGGGCTTCGAAAACCAGGACGTCATCGGCATGGCCTTCGAAGGAGGCCGCGCGGACATCCAGGCGCTCTTCATCAGGAACGGCATGCTGCTCGGACGCAAGGACTTCTTTCTCGACGACGTGCGCGGCATGACGGAAGAGGAAGTGTTGAACGACTTTCTGCGCCAGTTCTACTCGAAGGAGATGATCGTGCCTGAGGAAGTTCTCTTGCCGCTTGAGATCCTCGACCGTGAGATGTTCGAAGGCTGGCTCACGGAAAAGCGCGGGGGAAAAGTCGAAGTACTGGTGCCGCAGCGCGGCAGGAAGCGTGAGCTCGTGCAAATGGCCTCGGACAACGCCGCGCAGTCGCTCCGGGAACACCTGCTTTCGCGCAGGAGCAAGGAGCGGATTCTCATGCGCCTCCAGGAAGAACTGGGGCTCAGGAACCTCCCGCGAAGGATCGAGGCCTTCGACATCTCCACCATCCAGGGAGCAGAGTCCGCAGCGAGCATGGTCTCCTTCGAAAACAACATGCCCGACAAGAGAAACTACAAGAAGTTCAAGATCAAGACCGTCGAAGGTCAGGACGATTTCGCGAGCATGGCGGAGGTGATCAGGCGGCGCTATACAAAGGCGAAAGAAGAGGGTATACTGCCTGACCTTGTTCTCATCGACGGCGGCAAGGGACAGCTCAACGCGGCGCTCGACGTGCTCAGGGAACTCGGTATCGAAGGACCCGACGTGATCGGACTTGCGAAGGCCCGAAGCGGGGAGGAGGGGACGGAACGGGAGTTCGAGCGGGTGTTCCTTCCCGGGGTGGACGAGCCCGTCATCCTCGAACCCACGAGTGCGACAACGCACCTCGTCGCCCGCGTACGGGACGAAGCGCACCGGTTCGCCATCACCTATCATCGCAAACTCCGTGAGAAGCGCGCCGTTCATTCCGAGCTCGATGACATCCCCGGCATCGGCGAAGCGAGGAAGAAGGCGCTCCTTCGCCATTTCGGCAGCGTCGAGAATATCAGGCAGGCGGCCGTGGAAGAGCTTGCAGCGGCGCCGGGGATGACGAACAAGGCGGCGGAGGAGATCGCGGCGTTTTATAAAAAGAAGTTGGTTGGACAGGGTTAAGATTTTTACCGCAGAGAACGCAGAGCTCGCGGAGGAGAACAAAAGATGATGATGCCGTAAAAACTAAAAATCCACCGCTGAGGCGCTGAGACGCTGAGAAGAACGTATTGAAATTAAGGAGCTTTTCTCCGTGCCTCCGCGTCTCTGCGGTTTAAAAAATGACTTTTTACGAGACCATCAAAGATAATGGACGCTTGTGCGTGGACATCTGGGCATGAAATCACTGGTGGCTATCGATGAGAACATGGCATTCGATCATATGCCTCTTCATACTGTTCGTATCCTTCTCCGGCTGCAGCGCGAAGTATGCAGGGCCGTTTCCGGACGAACAGGGCGTTACCTTCATGGCCGGGGCTCCGAGCGCCGAACAGGCGACAGGCGATCAGATGAAGAAATACCCGGAGGCTGCAGCTGCTCTTGTTGATGGGGCGATCGCGGCGGGCGTTACCGGCGCTGTTCCTGCAGACCGGACCCGGGCGGTTAAAGCCGTCGCCGTTGTGTTTGAGATCGGTTTTCCCGAAGAGGAAATCGTAAAACTCACCCGTGATGCGATGGAGAAGAAAATCCCCCTTTCGTCGTTCGCGAGGACCATGGAGGCCATGGTGAACCTGAAAGGCGGCGGTATGCCGTCCGACCTTGTTGTGAGGACCGCGCGGCAGCTCATCGTGTTCCGGTATTCGGAGAAGGGCATTGCAAGAGTTGAGTGGGAGCTTTTTTACTGGAGGAAGAAACAGTATAGCTGGGTAGATGCTTTTTATCGGTTTCACTCGGGCCGGCGTCCCGGCATGGACGGCATGGACGACGGCTTCCTGCATTGACTCGTGTCCGTTCGCGGCTTCAAACAAGGAGTAAGCATGGACAATCATCAGTGGCTCGCGGTCTTCAGAGAAGTGGGCAGGAAAATGCGTGAAGGGCTGTCGGAAATCCTGAGCAGAGAAGGCGGCAGGGTGCCGCTGGGCAAGGGTGCGGGCGGGGACAGGACCTTTCCCGTTGATAAGTGGGCCGAGGACATCGTCATTGCCGCGCTCGAAAAGGCGCACAAGGAGGGGGAGTCCTTCACGCTCATATCGGAAGAGCTGGGAGCCAGAAAGTTCGGGAGCGGCGGAAAGATCGTCCTCGTGGACCCTATTGACGGAAGCAATAACGCCAAGAGCGGCATCCCCTTTTTTTCCACGTCCATCGCGCTCCTCAACGGAGACAAACTATCGGACCTGAGCGTGGGATATGTTCTCAACCTCGCCGTTGCCGATGAGTTCTGGGCGATCAGAGGGGGAGGGGCGTACAAGAACGGGGCACGGATACGCACCTCGGCAACGGAGGGCATCACCATCGTTGCCTACGAGGCATCGTCTCCCCGGACCGACATTCCGCGCATCCTGCCTCTGCTCCAGGCGGCGAAGCGCACACGGTGCTTCGGCTCCACGGCGCTCGACCTGGCGTACCTCGCCTCCGGCGCCATCAGCGTTTTCGCAACCGGAACGGCATCTCGGGCCTTTGATTACGCGGCGGGGATGCTGATCCTCGAGGAGGCGGACGGCGTGATCACCGATCTCGCGGGCGATTCTCTCGACTACATCGTCGTGGGGCTCGACAGGACCGTGCCGCTGCTCGCGAGCGCGAATGAGAAATTGCACGTGTGGGCGCTGAACGTGCTTTCGGAAACAAAGCAGCCCGGCTGACCTTCCCGAACTTTTCTACGGCTCTATGATTATTCATCGTGCGTTCACAGGTCTTTTTACGATCTCCCTTCTTGCCGCCGCGCTAGGCTGCACGGCCAGGTATACGGCCCCCTTCGCAGACGCCGATGGCGTTGCCTTCAGGTTTCATGCGCCTGCTGCTCACGAAGTGGCCATTGCCGGGAGCTTCAACCGCTGGGACCCTGCCCGGGACAGGCTCAGCGGCCCGGACAAGGCCGGCTGGTGGAGCATAACCCTTCGACTCAGTGAAGGGAGGCACGAGTATCTGTTCGTCGTGGACAACAGGGACTGGGTCCTCGACCCCCTTGCTGTCGCCTATGCCGACGACGGCTTCGGCAGCAGGAACTCCGTCTTCTATCTCGAACGTTGATCCCGGTTGTAACCTTTTTTCCTTTCCGCCGTCTTATGGGCATAAAAACATGGCCATGCAAAGTCCGCAATTGACAGAAAAAGAGATCATTGAGCGATGTGTGAAAGGCCAGCGGGAAATGTATTCCCTCCTGATCGAGAAATATCAGGAAATGGTCTTTACCGTTGCCTACCGGGTGCTCGGGGACGAGAGCGCGGCAAAGGACGCTGCGCAGGAGAGTTTTATTTCCGCCTATCTCTCGCTCGGGCATTTCAGGGGGAATTCCAAGTTTTCCTCGTGGCTCGTGAGCATTACGCTGAACAAGTGCAGGGACATGCTCCGGCGCCGGAAGGAGGTCGTTCCGCTCCCTGACATGGCGGATACCCTGCGGAGCGGCGACGAGGACCCCCTGGAGCAGTTGGAGACGAAGCAGACGAGAGACATGCTCCAGGAGGCGCTCAATATGCTGCCCAATGATTACCGCGAGGCCGTGGTGCTGAAACACGTCCAGGGACTGGATTATCACGAAATGTCCGAGCTCTGCGGCGTGAGCGAAGGGGCGCTGAAGGTGCGGGTGCACCGGGGGCGGGAGATGCTCAGGAATATACTGAGAGAAGGAGATCTAAGCAATGGAACGGGACGAAAAGCTGGTACAGCGGCTGCTGGATGGTGAGTTCTCCCCGGGCGAGAAGAAGGATATCCTCGATCGCCTGGAGTCCGACCCCTCGCTGCTCCGGGAGTTCATCACCCTCCGGGAAACGGTCCGGGTGATCGAGAAATCGCCGCGGCTTGCGCCCCCTGCGTCGTTCGCTGCCGGGGTGCTGGACAGGCTTCCCGAAGGCCGGCAACCGCTGCCGGAACGGTTCAAGGAATTCTTCTTCGCCCGGCGAATGCTCCGGTGGAACATGGCTGCAGCGACGGCCGCGGCCCTCATGCTCCTTGTTCTCGGCGCCGCACTGTTCCTGTACCAGCCGGGGAAGGGGGGGATCACGATGAACGGCACAACTGTTTCCGGCCAACAGGCTGTTACGGTCCGTTTCCGCCTCTATGCGCCTCATGCGCGCACCGTGGCCCTTGCCGGCGAATTCAATAAATGGAAAGTGGACGAAACGGCGCTCATCCGGCAGGAGGACGGCGCCTGGGTGGCGGAGCTCTCCCTGGAACCCGGAACATACACCTACATGTTCGTGGTGAACGGCAAGGAGTGGGTGCCCGATCCGGATGCGGATAGTTACCGGGACGACGGTTTCGGGTACAAAAATTCCGTTCTCAGAGTGAGCACGCTGTGAGGAGGACGATGATGCGAAAAGTACTTATCTTCATGACGCTTGCCCTCATGGCCGTGGCGGCCGGACAGGCGCAGGCGGTCCCTGCGGGACAGGGCGGCCTTCGCGACATCCGGCAATCGGTCGAGGCATCCTCCCTTTCGGGGGAACAAAAGGCCGCGCTCACGCAGGCTGCGCGCGAAGCAGTGGAGGCCGGCGTACCTCACGAGGACGTGGCAGTCATTGTCACCGGCGGTTTATCGCAGGGCGCCGATGTTCACGCCCTCACCCGGTTCCTCGCAGTTGCCCGTGATGTTCAGGCACAGGGTCTCCCGGTACGTCCGGTCTTGAATAAGATCGAGCAGGGATCGGCCAAGGGGGTCCCTCCTGAGAGGATCATCGAGGTGGTCGGCCGGGTGAGAGTAAACCTGGTCACGGCCAGGGATATGGTGGACGGGGTCGTGGCACAGGGGCTCGCGAAGAATGCGCCTGAAGAGAAGAAGGGGGCCGTCGAGGCCCTTGCAGGAGCACTCGAGCGGGGGGTGCCTGCCGGCGATATCGTTGAACTCGGACAAAAGGCCGCAGAAGTCAAGAGTTCTCTTTCACAGTTCAGCAGGGCCGTCGAGACCCTGGCGAACCTGAAGGAGATGGGCATGCCGCGAGACCTTGCGCTCAAGGCGGCGAGAAAAGCGGTGATCCTGAACTACTCCGAACGGGGCATGGCACGGATGGAGCGGGATCTGCTGACTATGCGGAAAAGCGGCATGAGCTGGGAAGATTCTTTCAGAGAGATGGGCGCCGGTATGGAGCGCTGCCGGGGAGGCATGGGGGGGGCCGGATCAGGATCGGGCATGGGGGGCGGCTCCGGCAACGGTCAGCGTATGCAGGGCAAGTGAGCGACACCCGGAGGGTATGACAAGGGGGATGCAATTCCCTCATCATATATTTCAACACGATACTATCACAGAAGGAGGAGAAGAACATGTTCAAGACAATCGTTTTCATGACAGTGCTTGCAGTTACTCTGGTATTCGGCGGCGCGGCCTATGCGATGACCCAGGAAGAGGCCAGGACACGGGTCGAGAAACAGGCCGCGGACAAAGGTTGGACCGCTCAGGAACGGTCACAGGCCATGGAGACCCTTCAGAAGCTTGTGCAGAACGGCGTTCCCGTGGAGCACGCCTATCGCGTGGTCGAGGCATCCATCAACCAGGGGATCAAGGGACAGGAGCTTGCGGAGATAGCCCGTACCATGGAGAAGAACACGAAGGGCGGCATGGCTTCTCAGAAGGCCGCTGATAAGGCCATCCAATCCATGGACCGTATCAGGGCCAGGGACAGAGAACAGGCAAAGACCATGGACAAGGACATGACCCAGGACAGGACCCACGACAGGACCCAGGATAGGGACCGGGTAAAGCAGGATACAGGCTCTGGTTTCGGCAGCGGTTCCGGCATGGGCCACGGCTCGGGCATGGGCCACGGCTCAAGCATGCCGGCCACTCCGGGCACGGGCGGCGGCATGGGCGGGAAATAGATAGCGTTCCATTCTACGACGTGGGGCAGGATCTCTGCCCCACGTATTCTTTATAACAAGAGGAGATAACGACAGATTGAAGACATCGGTATTGTTTCCGGGCGCGTTCCTGTTGTGTGTCCTCGCTGCCGCGAACACCTCGTGGGCGGCTTTTCTTTTTGATGCGGGCATAAAGGCCGCTTACGAGGACAATATCAATGGCTCCCCTGCCGATGCCGGCAGGGTTGGAGACTTTTACACTACCCTCTTCGTCGCCGCCGGCGGCTACCGGGTGGTCACAGAAGAAAAAACCTACGCTGTTCTGAGGGGAGGCATTGAGCGTTACTCCTACAACAAATATAATGAACTGAATGCCGTGATCGGCACGGTGAGCGCGGGCTTGTACCATATTTCCGGAGAGGTCCTGACATCCTATATTACCGTCAAGGCCAAGAGCAAGGACTTCGAGGACAATAATCGGGACAGCCGCTCCCTGGGGGCGGTCGTCGAGTTCAAGCAGCGGCTCACCGATGCTTTCTGGCTTAAGGAAGCCTATGAATATGAGTGGAACGACGCCCGTTCCAGTCTCTTCACCTACGGTGCGCACAGCGCCGGCATCTGGGCCGGAATCACGGCCGCGCCGCGGACCTTTTTCGGGCTTGGCTACAGTTACCTCTACCGGAGATATGACGACGCGTCGCACAACACGTCGCAATCGCACACCATTTCAGCCGCTGTCGAATACAAGCTCTCCCGGCGGGTTTACGTGAGTGCCGGCTACGACCGGCAGTTCTCTGACGTGAGCAGCCCCGCTGCGACGTACACGGACAACATCTACACCGCCGGCCTCACCTACAGCTACTGATTCCCGCCGTTTTTTCACAAATTCGGCCTGCAGTATTGACATCACTTTCTTTTTATGTAATTATGATTGCATGGCGCTCGTAAATCATACCACCCGTGAGATCAACGCAAAGATCGTGTACTACGGACCCGGCCTGTCGGGCAAGACGACGAACATCCACTTCATCTACCACCGCATCGCGCCGACGCAGCGCGGCAAGCTCATTTCCCTCGCCACCGAGACGGACCGCACGCTCTTCTTCGACTTCCTTCCCGTGGAACTGGGGACCATCAAAAACTACAAAGTGCGGTTCCACCTCTACACGGTCCCCGGCCAGGTGTTCTATAACGCGACGCGGAAACTGGTGCTCAAGGGAACGGACGGCGTCATCTTCGTGGCGGACTCTCAGCGCGCCATGGTTGACGCCAACCTGGAGAGTTTCGCGAACCTTCGCGACAACCTGAACGAGATGGGGATCGACCTTGATAATTTCCCGCTCGTGATCCAGTACAACAAGAGGGACCTGCCCGATATCTTTACCATCGAGGAAATGAACGAAGCGCTGGACCCGCAGGGGGTCATCCCCTTCTACGAAGCGGTTGCCATGAGCGGGGACGGCGTGCTCAGGACCTTTACCGCAGTGTCGAAGCTCGTGCTGCAGGACATGCAAAAGAACCCCGAGCGCCACAACCTCGCCCTCGGCGACATCATGGCCAAGGGAGGAGAGCAGGCCCCGAAAGAAGCCCGGAAGCCGTCTCCGCCTCCGGAACCGTCCATGCCGGGCGCGCCCATGGCCGAGGCCAAGCCGGAAATGGCGGCCCTGGAGAAGGCCGTAGATAAAGGAATGTCGGTGAGCCTCGGCGCGCCTCTGATGGAGTACGGCCAGATCGTCCTTCCCTTCGTACTGAGGACAAAGGACGGGGATGAGCAGTACCAGCTCCGCGTTTCCATTGCGACGGGCGCCCCGATGTCGAAGCGGTTCAAAGTGGTTGTAAAAAACCTCATGAAGGAATAGAATACAACTGCTCAGGACGGTCAGGAACCACAGGCGGCCTCGCCGCACACGGTCAAAAACAAAGTCGAATTCAGGATTCAAAACCGCGTTCATCTGTGTGCCACGACGAAGTCGGGACCTGTGGTTTCATGAAGTTTGCTTTTTAGCGGTTTGACCTGAGGAGTTGCCATGGCGCATCGTATATTGAGGTTTTTATGTCCCGGGTAACGGCACTCATACCGGCGGCCGGCATGGGCAGACGGATGGGAAAAGCGGTAGCAAAGCAGTTCCTGCCCCTCGGTGACCGCCCCATGCTGGCCCATACGCTCCTGGCGTTCCAACGCGCCGCGGAGATTGATGAGATCATCCCGATCCTCTCGGAAGAGGACATGGAAAACTGCCTCCGGTATATCATCGAGCCCTTCCACATTACGAAAGTAAAGACCCTTGTCGTGGGCGGCAAGGAACGGCAGGACTCGGTGTTCAACGGGCTCGAAAAGGTCGGGAAGGACACGGCGGTCGTCATCGTCCATGACGGGGTCCGCCCTTTTGTCACGCTGGAGCTGATCCGGGTGGTCGTGGAAGCGGCGAGAAAGGGTGCTTGTGTCGCGGTGGGCGTCCCGCTCAAGGACACCGTCAAGGAGGTGGACGCAAAGGGCGTGGTGCGCCACACCCTGGAGCGGAGCAGGCTCTGGGCCATCCAGACGCCGCAGGCCTTTCCGGCAAAGGTCCTGAAGCGGGCCTATGCGGAATCCTATAAACACCAGGTGTACGGCACGGACGATGCCATGCTCGTGGAACGGGCAGGGATAAAGGTCCGGGTGATCATGGGGAGCTACGAGAACATCAAGATCACCACGCCGGAGGACCTCATCCTCGCGGAGGAAATTCTCAAGAGAAGGTAAAAATGAGAGCAGGCAGCGGCTATGACGTTCACCGCCTCGTCCCGGGCAGAAAGCTCATCATGGGCGGGGTGGACATTCCCCATGACAAGGGACTGCTCGGGCACTCCGACGCCGACGTGCTCCTCCACGCCGTGTGCGACGCCCTTCTCGGCGCGGCGGGGCTCGGGGACATCGGCAGACATTTTCCCGATGCGGACCAGCGGTACAAGGGAATATCGAGCCTCACGCTGCTTGCCGAGGTCGGCCGTTTGCTGGCTGACAACGGTTTCCGCGTGAACAACATCGATGCCACGATCGTTGCAGAGCAACCGAAGATGGCTCCCCACATCCCGGCCATGATCGCCAATATTGCCGGGACCGTCAAGGTCGACCGGTCGGCAGTCAACGTAAAGGCCACGACGACGGAGGGGCTCGGATTCACCGGAACAGGCGAAGGGATCGCGGCGTACGCGGTCTGTACGATTACTCAAGCGTAACGGTGAGTGCCGGGTGAAACAGATGGGATGTTGTTGCGGTGCGAAGTTCCCGCTGGACCAATGGGTCGTGGCGGTGTATGAACGAGTTCGATTTGATCCGCTATCGATAGCGGCAAGGAACTGAAATGCGATACCTCATCTCCTTTATAGGAATTCTCCTTCTTGCGACGTCCCTTTGGGCGCAGACGGACGGAACAAAGGAAGAGGATGAGCGCAAGAAATCCTACCTCTACGAGTGGACCGATGAGAAGGGCGCGGCGCATATTACGGACACGCTGGGGAATGTTCCTGAGAAGTACCGTTCACGGGCGCGCAGGGTGGAGATGCCGAAGAAAAAAGAGCAACCAGGCGCTCTGCCGGCGCTGACCACTACGCCGCAGGATCAGGGCGCGTCCGTTGATGACGAGGAACGAAAAGCAGCGTGGCGCCGGAAAATCGGGGATTGGAAAAGCAGGCTGGCAGAGGCCGAAAAACGCCACAAGGAGCTTGACGACGAGCGGAATGCGCTGATACGAACATGGAACCTGCTCTCGTTGGCCCCGCCTGATACCAGGGTAAGGGCCGGGAAGATCGAAGAGGAAATGAAGGCAGTTCGGGAACAGATTGACGAGGCCCGGAAGATGATCAACGTGGTGATCCCCGAAGAGGCGCGGAAAGCGGGCGTACCGCCGGGTTGGCTCCGGGAGTAGGGGCGACGCATGCGTCGCCCGATTGCGGAATTCGGATTGCAGATTGCGGATTAGAACACAAGAACCAAACCATGCTTCCCTTCCGCGATCGGAAACAGAACAGATGACCGAGACATTCCAAAAGATCAAAAAAGACTTCCAGGCGGCCCTTTCCATGGATCCCGCCGCAACGAGCAGGATCGAGGTCGCCCTCACGTACTCGGGAGTTCACGCGCTCCTGTTCTACCGGTTTGCCCATTGGCTCTGGAAGAAAGGCATTCCCTTTGTCCCGCGCGCCCTGTCTCAACTTGCCCGGTTCCTTACCGGTATCGAGATCCATCCCGGCGCAACCATCGGTTCGGGCCTGTTCATTGACCACGGCATGGGTGTGGTCATCGGCGAGACCGCTGAGATCGGCGATAACGTGACGCTCTTTCAGGGCGTGACCCTCGGCGGCACGGGCAAGCAGCGCGGCAAGCGCCATCCTACGATCGGGAGCCACGTGGTCGTGGGCGCAGGCGCCAAGGTCCTGGGCCCCATCAATGTCGGCGATTATGTCAAGATCGGAGCGAACTCGGTGGTGCTCCAGGACGTGCCCGACCATTCCACGGTCGTCGGCATCCCCGGCAGGATCGTCCGGATCAAGGACGAGCGCGTGGCCGAGGACGCCCTGATGGATCACGTCCACATCCCCGACCCGATTGCGGACCGGCTTATAGAACTTCAAGTGCAGATCGATGCGCTCAAGAAGGAATTAGTTCATAAAGGGAAAAAGTGATGCTATGCGCTTCGCACGATGGCTCGTTCGTATGCTTTTTTCTCCTTCGCCCTGCATCCTGCATCATGTATCCGGCCCCTGGCTATCTCATTCTTCAATAATTTTGTAGCTGTGAGTAATCGTCCCCGCCTTGGCCAGCGTGGCGCCGACGGAGCAGTACTTGTCCAGGGACAGCCCGATGGCGCGCTCCACTGCCTCTTTCTGGACACCTTTCCCTTTGACCACGTATTCGACGTGAACTTCCTTGTAAATTTTGGGGTAGTCCGAGGTCTTTTCTCCCTTGACGTTCATCTCCAGTCCGGTGACCTGCTGCCGCTTCTTCCGGAGGATGGAGATCACGTCCATGCCCGTGCACCCGCCGAACGCAACAAGCAGGAGTTCCATGGGCCGGAAACCGGTGTTATGGCCTCCTGCTTCCTGGTCTGCGTCCAGGGTGAGTGAATGACCCGATGTCGCTGTGCCGGCGAACTGCATGTCCTGTATGAGCCTGACCTTAGCTTCAACCATTTTTTATCTCCAGGTTCTGATTTTTCCCGGCCCCGCTGTAGCGGAGAGGGCGTTCTGCCATGCCTGTTCCGGCTGTTTTCGGACGCCCGCAGCTCTTGCCGGAATGTGGGCCTCATGCTATCAAAAGTCCATGGATGTGTCAAGGAAGGGTGTGCGACAAATTTGTCGGTAAAATGCATATTGTTATTATTTTCCATGGTGCGGTCCGTTCGGGGAACGGACCCTACGCCTTTGTAGGGCGCGTTTCCCAAACGCGCCGAACAAACGTACCTACAATTTTGTCGCAGACCCGTCAAGGACTGGGGCTTCGGACTGAGAAAAAGGTCGGCGGGCGCCGCGAGCGCGCCTAAAATCATAATGCTTATGTATGAAAGTAATAAAACCATCGTTATTTTGGTATTTTTGCCAAATTTTGTCTTTTATAAAAAAATCATAGTAAACGTTCTTAAATTATGTCGTATTAAAAATACTTTGCTTGTTTAGTATGGTAAAAACACCATCATTTAGCCCTGGTCATTATTGCATCTGATGATCGCTTTATTTAATTAAATAATGGGTTACCTACTCCTTACGAATCAGGGAAATGCTGGCAATCAACTTGCACACTTATAATACGATTGTTTTATAAATGAACCCTGAATAGCATGTGTGCTCATGCATGACGTTGTTCCCCGGGCCCGCAAGGCAGATAGAAATCACGTCACATTATGGTCTAATTAGTTTTTTTTATTTGACAAAACAGGTGGTATGCTCGATACTGAGTGTCCCGTAAATTATTCCTGAAGCAGTAATAATAATGAGAACCTCGCGCTTCGGGCTTCTTTTTGAAATTACAGCGTTTTTCCACAACGATAGAAAGGGGGAGGGAGTCTATCATATAAGTCCGCTCAAGGTGCGCACGTCCTCTGACCGACGATGGAATCGTTCCGGATTCGTGTGTTCCGGTACAACTCGCCGAAACAAACAATTACGTTACGTATACTGAAATACTTTACTAAGGAGGGTTTCCTAAATGAGCAAAGATGGAAAGACACCGATGCTTGACGAACTGGAAAAAGGCGCATGGCCGAGTTTCGTAAAAGAGATTAAGAAGTCCGCAAAGAAGAGCAACGCGGCGCAAGATCTGCTCAACATCCTTGAGAGATCATATAGGGATAAAGTGACCCACTGGAAGCACGGCGGTATCGTGGGCGTCCTCGGTTACGGCGGCGGCGTTATCGGCCGCTACTGCGACCTCCCGGAAGAATACCCGGGTGTTGCTCACTTCCACACCATCCGTATCAACCAGCCCGCCGGTTTTTACTACACTTCAACGGCGCTCCGCGAACTCATGGACATCTGGGACAAATACGGCAGCGGTCTGACCAACTTCCACGGCTCCACGGGCGACCTGGTCCTCCTCGGCACGCAGACCGACAAGCTCGAGGCCATTTTTGCCGAAACAACGGCAAAGGGCTGGGACCTCGGCGGATCAGGTTCCTGCCTCCGCACCCCGAGCTGCTGTGCGGGTATGTCCCGCTGCGAATTCGCGAACATCGACACGATGGAGATCTGCGATACGCTCACCCATAAGTTCCAGGATGAGCTTCATCGCCCCGCGTTCCCTTACAAGTTCAAGATCAAGGTTGCCGGCTGCGCCAACGACTGCGTCGCTGCCATTGCCCGCGCCGACATGTCCATCATCGGTACCTGGCGTGACACCATCCGGATCGACCAGGCCGAAGTGAAGAATTACTCCAAGAGCATGGATATCAAGACCGAGGTAACCGATATGTGCCCGACCCACTGTATGAACTGGGACGGCAGCACGCTCAAGATCGGCGACAAGGACTGCAATCGCTGCATGCACTGCATCAACCTGATGCCGAAGGCCCTCCGTCCCGGCAAGGAGAAGGGCGCAACCATCATGCTCGGCGGCAAGGCCCCGATCGTGACCGGCGCTCTCATGAGCTGGGTCATCGTCCCCTTCATGAAGCTGGAAAAGCCTTACGACAATCTGGAAGACCTCATCCGCAAGCTCTGGGAGTGGTGGGATGATCACGGCAAAAACCGCGAGCGTATCGGCGAACTTGTCGACCGTCTTGGCATGAGGTCCATGCTCGAATCAACGGGTCTGCCGCCCGTGCCGCAGATGGTCAAAGCCCCCAGGTCGAACCCGTACGTATTCTGGTCCGCGGAAGACGTGAAATAACTTAAGGAGGATAACTTAGAATGGCTGACAAACCGAAGAGAATAACCGATATTGGAGCTCCTCACTTTAGCAAATTCCTGCCTCCCGTGATCAAGAAGAACTACGGGAAGTGGAAGTACCATGAACAAATCACCAAGGGTTTGATGAAGCACGTTTCCGAGACCGGCGACGAGCTCTATACCGTGCGTATCGCATCCCCCCGTCTGGTGAGCACCGATTTTATCCGCGAGATATGCGACCTTGCCGAGAAGTTCTGCGGCGGCCATCTGCGCTTCACGACGCGTAATAACATCGAGTTCTTTCCTGATAAGGCGCAGGTGGAGCCTCTCCAGGCCGAACTCAAGAAGCGCGGCCACCTGATCGGCGGCATCGGCTACGGTATCAGCAACGTGGTGCATACCCAGGGCTGGATCCACTGCCACACCCCGGCCACGGACGCCTCCGGTGTCGTGAAGGCGGTCATGGATGAGCTGCACGAATATTTCACGACCAAGACCCTGCCGGCGCGCGTGCGCATCGCACTTGCCTGCTGCCTGAACATGTGCGGTGCGGTGCACTGCTCCGACATCGCCATCCTGGGTATCCATCGCAAGCCGCCGAAGGTCAACGAGGCGACTATCGCGAACCAGTGCGAAATCCCCACGACCATTGCTTCGTGCCCCACGGGCGCCATCAGCCCGAATCCGGCCGCGAAGTCCGTGAAGATCAAGGATGAGCGCTGCATGTACTGCGGCAACTGTTATACGATGTGTCCTTCACTTCCGCTTGCAGACGCACACGGCGACGGTATCTCCATCTATGTTGGCGGCAAGGTGTCCAACGCCCGCGGTCCGGCACGCATGTCAAGGCTCGCCATTCCGTTCCTTCCGAACAATCCACCGCGCTGGCCCGAGGTTGTGCAGGCGGTAAAGCACCTGGTTGAGGTCTATGCCAAGAATGCGATGAAGCATGAGCGCGTTGGCGAGTGGATCGAGCGTATCGGCTGGGAGCGGTTCTTCAAGATGACCGGTATACCGTTTACCTATCAGCACATCGACGACTTCACCTTTGCACGCGAGACGTTCAGAATGACCCCGACGTTCAAGTGGGAATAGTGGTATAATGTCATGCCGGCCCCGGTGAAAGACCGGGGCCGGTCTTTTATGATGACGTGAACGACCTAATGGAGGGGAACAAGATGGATGCTGAAGAACTGCAAAATAAAGTATATGCTCTGGTAGAGAAAAGTCAGGGGAAAAAGAAGCTGAAGCCAAAAGACATCAGCAATGCCATGGAGGCCGAAGGCGCGACCCAGGCTGAGACCAAGGCAGCGCTCCGCGTACTGATAGACGGCGGCAAGCTGGTGTATTCGTACTTCGGCGGCACGGCCGTCGAGATCCCGCATACGGAAGGCTCGGCCAATCCGCAATCATAATGCTGAGCATACCGAGGCTGGTACTTTCAGCCACCCGGGGAGGCCTGGGGAAAACAACCCTCGCGATCGGCATCATCGCTGCCTGGCGCAAGCGCGGCAGACGGGTGGCGGTTTTCAAGAAGGGCCCTGATTTCATTGACGCAGGGTGGCTCGGCGCGGCAGGCGGGGGACTTTGCTATAACCTCGACCTGTTCCTGATGGAAAGAGAGCGTGTCCTCCAATCATTTCAGGAACATACCGGACATGCCGACGCTGCCGTTATCGAAGGCAATCGGGGTCTCTATGACGGCATGGACAGCTCCGGTACCTATAGTACGGCGCGCCTTGCCCAATTGCTCAAGACGCCCGTGGCGCTCATCGTCGACTGCACGAAGTCATCGGCAACGGTCGGCGCCGTGGTGCTCGGATGCAAGATATACGATCCCGCTGTGGACCTGAGATGTGTTATTCTGAACAATGTGTCGTCGGCGCGGCACGAAACGGTCATCAGGAAGGCCATTGAACAGAGCAGCGGGCTTCCCGTTGTCGGAGCGGTGCCCCGCCTCAGGCCTGGCGAATTCCCTGAGCGGCACATGGGGCTCACGCCCTATCAAGAACATTCGGACGTGGACGGGGCGATAGCCGCTTCAGCCGCGGCGGCCGAAAAATTTCTTGACATCGACGCCCTGTGGAATATAGCATATGATGCTCCACCCCTGGAAGGACTCGAAGAAGGACTCGAAAACGTGTTCGGGCAATCGGGGGCGCAGGGAAAGACGAGGGAGCGCGGGGAGCTGCCGACGATAGGGGTCATTCGGGACAGGGCGTTTCAGTTTTACTATCCCGATAATCTGGAGGCCCTTGAAGAGGAGGGAGCGACCCTTCGGGAGATCAATGCGCTCACCGACCGGGCGTTGCCGGAAATAGACGCTCTGTATATCGGGGGAGGGTTTCCCGAGACCCAGGCGGCCGAGCTGGCCGCAAATGAAAGCTTCAGCAGGTCCATCCGGGGCGCCGCTGAAAACGGCCTCCCCATCTACGCGGAATGCGGCGGGTTGATTTACCTGGGCAGGAGTCTGCGGGTGGGAGATACAACGCACGTCATGACATCAGTGCTCCCGGCGGACTTCGTCCTTGAAAAAAGGCCTCAGGCACACGGGTACACGGTGCTGGACGTTGACGGGCCGAACCCCTTTTTTGACAAAGGGACCGCCCTCCGGGGACATGAGTTCCACTACTCCCGGATCGTGAATATCGCCGAACTGCCGGGAGCGGCGTTCACCATGCGCCGCGGAGCCGGCATCGACGGCAAAGCGGACGGGCTCATATACAACAATGTACTGGCAACCTACACCCACCTCCACGCGCTCGGAGCGCCGGAGTGGGCGCGAGGCCTGGTAAAAGCCGCCCGGGAATACCGGAAGAAGGCAAGGCAGGCTGTACGGTGAGGACAAGAGAATCAGGAAGGGGCTCGGCGCCTCAGTGTCCTTTCTGCGGGGCTGAGCTCAAGCGACCGGGCGAACTATCGGTGGGTCCCGGGGAGAAGGCGCAGGGCGGCTCCTGTACATGCGGCGCCGTCTATCTTGTCGACCCCACCGGCAAGAACGTGGGGGAACTGATGTCCCTGGGCCTCACGCTCGCGGCGGAGAAGCTGTCGAAAGACATCTCCGATCTTACGGCGGATGAGGACTATGAAGATGCGGTGCTCAGCTATGATTGGCGGACGCACCGCTCGTCCGGATTGAGCACCGGGCGCCTGGACCGATACGGCAGGCTCTATATCATCAAGGTAAAGCGAAAGCCCCGCTGACCCCTGCGAGGCCCGTGCGGGAATGCCGGCGCAGGACAGATAGAGCGGCAAAAAACAGGGCCGCCGGAACCGGTGGCCCTGATATTCTTACAGAAACGAAAGGGGAACCAGACAATGGCAACAGTAGATGTAAAAGGAAAAACGATCGAGGTAGATGAAGACGGATTCTTGGCCAACCTGGACGATTGGAGCACGGACGTGGCCAACTATTTTGCGGAAGTGGAAGGGCTCCAGATGACCGACCAGCATTGGGAGGTCGTGAACTTCCTCCGCGAGTACTACAAGCAGTACCAGATCGCGCCCATGATCAAGATCCTCGTGAAAGAGATCGGGAAGAAGCTTGGCGCCGAGAAGGGGAATACCAAGTACCTCTACGAGCTCTATCCGGGCGGACCCGCGAAGCAGGCCTGCAAAATCGCCGGTCTTCCCAAGCCGACGGGCTGCGTATAGTCGACCCGGGACGGCAAGTCGTTCTCCCCGTTTTCCGCGTGCATCCCGCGGGGGCCCGGCGGATATGGTCAGCGGGTACACGGTGATAGGCGCCCGGCTCAGGGGCGCCGTACCATGACGGCGGGACTGTTTCCGCGCCGCGCGCATGGTCGATCGCTCCGGCTGTCCTTGCGACGGATTGTGGACTCGCCGGATGCGGTCCGCGGAAGGCCCGGCGTGATGCGGCTCAATAATTCTCAGGAGGTAGCGGCACCCATGTACATGGTAACGATAGATAAAGGCAAGTGTGACGGAGACGGCAATTGCGTGGATGTCTGTCCGCAGACCGTGTTCGCACTGGAAGGCGGCAAGGCCGATCCGGTCAATATGTCCGAATGCATCAATTGCCTCACCTGCGTGGAGAGCTGCCCGCAGCAGGCGATTACGGTCTCTGAACTGTAATGCAGCCATAAATGTTCCATACCAGAGGGGATAGTTGAACAACTTATCCCCTGTTTTTTTATGAGCAGACCCTTATCCCGGGAGGTGAGACTAATGAAACTGGCCGTATTTTTAAGTGATTGGAGAAGGACCGAGGACTCCTTTGAAAGAATCAAGGCCGACAAGATGGGAGTGGTCCTCGTCGGCAATGGAATCTATCACGCCGTCGTAAAAGAAAACGGGAAAGACTCCCCCGTCCTTTCAAAGGCCGGCGCAAGCTTCTATGTTCTGTCGGACGACCTCGAGACCAGAGGGTATACGGCGGCACAGGTCAATTCCAAGGTGAAGGTCATCGGGTACGGGGATATCGTCGATCTTATTATGAACGACTATGAGAAGACGGCGTGGCTGTAGTACATGCCGGGGGAAAAGGACGAGGGAAGAGGGACTCAAAAGCGTCCGTCGTCCTAACGAAGTGATCGTCCATCGTCCCTCATGAATTCAGTAAAGGAGGATAGAATGGGAGAATTAACATTAGGAGTATTTCCTTCTTTGGTCGGCTCGATGTCTCTCGATTTTTCGTTCAAAATCGCCGAGGCCGCGGTCGCCAAGGGGCACAAGGTGAACATGTGGCTCTCCGGCAACGCCGTGATGATGGCCAAAAAGGGACAGAAGGCATTCAAAGACTATTCGCACAATGAAAAGAAGATGAAGGAACTCATCGGCAAGGGCATGGAGATCACCGTGTGCGAGGCCTGCGCCGAGGCCAGGGGATACCACAAGGAAGATACACCCGAGGGAATGAAGCGGGCGAGCATGGACTGGTACCTGGCGAAGACCGTCAAGACCGACAGACTGTTTCACATAGGAGGCGAATAATGGGCGCCGTAAAATTACTCTTTGTCGTCCAACGACCGCCGTACAAAAGCGAGAACCCCCGTCTGGCGCTCACCCATGCGATAGCGAGCCAGACCGCCGAGATCTACATGGACGACGGCGATTCCGTCGTACCCATCATCGCGTTCGTGGGAGACGGCGTGCTGAACGCGGTGAAGGACCAGCAGGCCATGAAAATCTACGGGGTGACGAGCACCGAGGACCACATCAAAAACAGCCTGCTGATCGACATGCCGGTCTGGGTCTGCAAGGAAGATATGCAGCGCCTTGGCCTGAAAGAGGACCAGATGATCACGGAGGCCGAGGACCGGGGCGCCGAGCTCAGGACCAAGTTCGTTTCCTTCGCGGAGATCCAGAAGGAAATGGAAGCGGTCCAGCACCTCCTGTTCTTTTAGCGGTCCCGCATCAACGGCCGGGCAGCTCCCGGCCGTGAAAGTGATACCGATGAAGCTCAACGACATCCTACAAGAAAAGAAATCGTCCATCGTCAAGAGATGGTTCGAGGCGGTGCTGGAATCATACCCCGAAGACGCACGGGGGCCGTTCCGGAGGCGGGAAGCGCAGTTCGCGAACCCCGTGGGCTTTACCCTCGCCGAAGGGATCGAGGGCCTCTTCGACGCGCTTCTCAAGGGGATGATCCCCGACACCGTCTCCGCATTCCTCGACGGCATGATCAGGATCAGGGCGGTCCAGGATTTCACGCCTTCCCAGGCAGTGGCGTTCATCTTTCGCGTGAAGACGCTCGTCCGGGAAGAGCTGGGAGACGCCGTCGTCTCGGACCGGGGCATGGCGGCCCAGCTTTCGTCCCTCGACGCGATCATCGACGACCTGGCCCTCTTTGCCTTCGACATCTACATGAAGTGCCGCGAAAAAATTTACGATATCAAGGCGCAGGAGGCCCGGAACATGACCTTCAGGCTGCTCCAGCAGGCGAACCTGATCGCCGGGAACAAGGGTTAAGAGCAGGGCCGACAGCGCGCGCCGTTGTTAACTTAAACGAAACGAGGTACCCATATGAGAGTCCTAGTGTCCTTTATCGCGGTTCTCCTGCTCGTGGTGATCGCCTACGCCGGGGTGGAAGCGGCGAACCTGCGTTTCCTTTTCGGAGTGATCATTCCCTATGCCGCCTTCATCATATTTGTCGGCGGGATGATCGTCCGCGTCCTGAAATGGGGCAGCTCTCCCGTTCCCTTCAGGATCCCCACCACCTGCGGGCAGGAAAAATCTCTGCCCTGGATCAAGCAGGACAAGCTGGAAAACCCCTCGGGCCTCCTGGGCGTCATCGGCAGGATGGCGCTGGAAGTCCTCTTCTTCCGCTCCCTCTTCAGGAACCTGAAGACCCAGCTCAGCGACGGGCCGCGCCTGGCCTATGGAGAGGCCAAGTGGCTGTGGCTCGCGGGCATGGCATTCCACTGGTCGTTCCTCATCGTCCTCATCCGTCACCTGCGGTTCTTCACCGAGAAGGTGCTCGTCCCCATTCAGATGATCGAGGGCCTGGACAGCTTCCTCCAGGTCGGCGCTCCGCTCCTGTACCTGACGGACCTGGTCCTGCTCGCCGCCGTCTTCTACCTGTTCCTCCGAAGGATCGGCATCCCGCAGATGCGCTACCTTTCGCTCATCAACGACTACTTTCCGCTCTTCCTCATTTTCGGCATTGCCCTGACGGGCGTCCTCATGCGCTACTTCACCAAGACGGACATTGTGAGCGTGAAAGTGCTGGCCATGGGGCTCGTGAGCTTCAAGCCGGCCATCCCCGAGGGGATCGGCGTTCTCTTCTATATTCACCTGTTCCTCCTGAGCGCGCTCCTTGCCTACTTCCCCATGAGCAAGCTCGTACACCTGGGCGGCGTGTTCCTGAGCCCCACGAGAAACCTGGCGAACAACAACCGGATGAAGCGGCACGTCAATCCCTGGAACTACCCGGTCCACGTCCACACCTACCAGGAGTATGAGGACGATTTCAGGGAGAAAATGAAGGGCGCCGGCATCCCGGTAGAAAAGGAGTAATCATGGCCAAATTTCCGAAACCAGAAGAACTTTCGAACATCGACTTTGCACCGCCCCGGAAGGGGTGGATGGACTTGCCCGTGGAGTTCAAGCCGGGCATGTTCTGCCATGGATCAAAGCCGAAGAGCCTCGAAGCGGTCGGTTTCCCCAATCCCCGGGACTGGAAGCCCGCCGATGCGGACTGGAAGCTTCCCGAGAACTGGAAGGAGATCATCATCGAGGGGATCGCCGAGCGGCTCCGGAAGTACCGCTCCTTCCGGCTGTTCATGGACATCTGCGTGCGCTGCGGCGCCTGCGCCGATAAGTGCCACTTCTTTATCGGCACCGGCGACCCCAAGAACATGCCCGTGCTCCGGGCCGAGCTCATCCGCTCGGTCTATCGCAAGGAATTCACCACCGCCGGAAAGATCCTCGGGAAGATGGCCGGCGCGCGCGAGCTCACCCTCGACGTGCTCAAGGAGTGGTGGTACTACTTCTACCAGTGCACGGAGTGCCGCCGCTGCTCCGTCTTCTGCCCCTACGGCATCGACCAGGCCGAGATCACCATCATCGGCCGGGAGCTGCTCAATCTCCTGGGGCTGAACATCGAATGGATCGCCGGTCCGGTGGCAAACTGCTACATGAAGGGCAACCACCTGGGCCTCGAGCCCCACACCATCGTGGGGAACCTCGAGTACATGCTCGACGACATCGAGACCATCACCGGTAAAAGGATCAAACCCACGTTCAACCGGAAGGGCGCCGAGATCCTTTTTGTAACGCCGTCGGGCGACCTTTTTGCCGATCCGGGCACCTATACCGCCATGGGATATATGATGCTGTTCGAAGAGCTCGGGCTCGACTACACCTGGAGCACCTACGCCTCTGAAGGCGGAAACTTCGGCTTCTTCACCTCCAACGAGATGGCGAAGCGCCTCAACGCAAAGCTCTACGCCGAAGCCAAACGGCTGGGCGTGAAGTACATCATCGGCGGCGAATGCGGCCACATGTGGCGGGTCATCCACCAGTACATGGACACCTGGCAGGGGCCGGCGGACTTCCTTGAGGTCCCGAAATCGCCCATCACCGGCACGGTCT
The DNA here is from genome assembly GCA_919901555.1 of Nitrospiria bacterium. Classification (GTDB taxonomy): domain Bacteria; phylum Nitrospirota; class UBA9217; order UBA9217; family UBA9217; genus CAKKPG01. The sequence continues at coordinate 31,377 of CAKKPG010000039.1, forward strand.
TCGAGAACGCCAGGTCCACCAAGATGATCCACATTGCCGAGTTCACGGCCGACCTTATCAAGAACAACAAGCTCAAGCTCGACGCCAAAAGGAACGACCACCTCAAGGTGACGTGGCACGATTCCTGTAACACGGCGCGGGGGATGGGCATTCTGGAAGAGCCGCGCTATATACTGCGGAACGTGGTGAACAACTTCTTCGAGATGCCCGAGGACACTATCCGCGAGAAGACCTTCTGCTGCGGCAGCGGTTCCGGCCTGAACGCGTCGGAGGACACGGACCTCAGGATGAAGGGCGGCCTTCCGCGCGCGAACGCCGTGAAATTCGTGCACGACCGCCACGGCGTGAACATGCTGGCCAACATCTGCGCCATCGACCGGGCGACGCTCCCGCCGCTCATGGACTACTGGGTGCCGGGCGTGAAGGTCGCCGGCCTCCATGAGCTGGTTGCGAACGCCCTCGTGATGAAGGGCGAAAAGGAAAGGACGACCGACCTGCGCGGCGAACCCCTTCCGGGACTTGAACAGAAGGAGGAGAAGGCCTCATGAAAATCTATGACGGCGGTAAAATACTCATCGGGCTTCTGATCTTCGCCGGCGCAGTCACCTTTCCTTTTTACTACAACATCGGAAAAGTGAACGCCAAGCCGGACCCGAAAACAGACACCCCCGAGATCCTGAAATGGGAAAAGGAACAGGGCAAGAAGGAGTGCGTGGAGTCCAAGGCCTACATGCGGACGGAGCACATGCAGCTCATCAACCTCTGGCGCGACTCCGTCGTTCGCGACATGAACCGACAGTACGTCAGCACCACGAACGGAAAGCGGTTTAATATGAGCCTCCAGAACGAATGCATGCGCTGCCATTCGAACAAGAAGAAGTTCTGCGACGAATGCCACAATTACCTGGCGGTCAAGCCCTTTTGCTGGGACTGCCACATCCAGCCGAAGGAGAAGGAGGAGACGAAATCATGAGCATTGACAGGAGGCAGTTTCTGAAGATCGCCGGCATCTCCTCCATCCTGGGGTTCGGCGCCTCAGTTGCGAACGCTACGCATCCGACGTGGATCAAGGGCCTGGAGCCCTCGCAGGTGAAAGAGAACAAGGAAGCCCTGGCGGCCAAGCGGTGGGCCATGGTCGTCGATATGAGCAAGTTCAAGACCGACGACCACTTCAAAAAGGTCATCGACGCGTGCCACCATGCGCATAACGTTCCCGATTTCAGGAACCCCGACGGGACCGTCGACCGGAAGAACGAGATCAAGTGGATCTGGAAGGCGGCATACGAGCGCTCGTTCCCGGGCCAGGACAACAAATATATGAGCGAGCACATGAAGGATATGCCCTTCCTGGTGCTCTGCAATCACTGTGATAATCCGCCCTGCGTCCGGGTCTGCCCCACCAAGGCAACGTTCAAGCTTCCGAACGGCATCACCATGCAGGATGAGCACCGCTGCATCGGCTGCCGGTTCTGCATGGCAGGGTGTCCCTACGGCGCCCGCAGCTTCAACTGGAGAGACCCGCGGGTCGCCATCAAACCGGAGTTCGAGAACAAGGAATACCCGACCAGGACCAAGGGCGTGGTGGAGAAGTGCACCTTCTGCACCGAGCAGCTCCAGATCGGGAAGATGCCGGCATGCGTGGAGGCGTCACCCAAGGGCGGACTCATGTTCGGAGATCTGGAAGACCCCAGCTCCGAGGTCCGTAAGATCGTTACCAACAAGTACACCATCAGACGGAAGCCCGATCTGGGCACCGGGCCGGCCATTTACTATCTCATAGGAGGAAGCGACCATGCTTGAAAAAGCATTGACAGGAAGTAAAAAATACTGGGCATGGATGTTCTTTCTGAGCGCCCTGGCCCTTGTCGGGATCTACAACTACCTCCGGCAGTACTCCTACGGCCTGGGTCTTACCGGTATGCATCGAGACGTGTCCTGGGGCCTGTACATCGGCCAGTTCACGTTCCTGGTCGGCGTTGCGGCCTCGGCCGTGATGCTGGTGATCCCGTACTATTTGCACGATTTCAAAAAATTCGGCAAGATCGTGATCCTCGGGGAGTTCCTTGCCGTTTCCGCCGTGGTTATGTGCGTTCTGTTCATCTTCTCGGACATGGGCCAGCCCACGAGGGTCTTGAACATATTCCTGCACCCCACGCCGACGGCTATGGTGTTCTGGGACACCGTCGTGCTGAACGGCTACCTTTTTCTGAACATAGTGATCGGCTGGGTGACGCTCGGCTCCGACCGGAAGGGCATTGCGCCGCCCGCGTGGATCAAGCCGTTCATCTATCTCTCGATCCCCTGGGCCATCAGCATCCATACGGTCACGGCGTTCCTGTACGCAGGTCTTCCGGGCAGGCATTTCTGGCTCACCGCCGTCATGGCGGCGCGGTTCCTGGCCTCGGCCTTTGCCGCCGGCCCGGCGCTCCTCATCATCCTTGCCCTGATCGTGCGCAAGGTCAGCAAGTTCGACCCGGGCAAGGAGGCCATCCAGGCGGTCGGGAAGATCGTGGCCTACGCCATGTTTGCGAATATCTTCCTGCTGGGGCTGGAGTTTTTCACGGCGTTCTACAGCCAGATCCCGGGGCATATGCACCCCTTCGGCCACCTGTACGCGCACAGCGAGACGCCGCTGGTGCCGATGATGTGGCTGTCTACGGTCCTTGCGGTCGTCTCGCTCACCATGCTTTTCTTCCCCCGTATCCGGAAGAATGAGGGAACGCTGGCGCTCGCGTGCATCATGCTGTTCGTCTCGCTCTGGATCGACAAGGGCTTCGGCCTGATCATCGGAGGCTTCGTGCCGAACCCCTTCGAGGAAGTGCACGAATACTGGCCCACGCTCCCTGAGACGATGATCACCATCGGCGTGTGGTCCATCGGGTTCCTGGTCCTCTCCGTGCTCTACAAGGTCGCCATATCGGTGAGGGAAGAGACGGCCGGAATAGAGCTCGAGCACTAATTGTCATTCTGAGCGCAGCGAAGAATCTCGGTTTTACAATACAATATGTTGAGAGACCCTTCACTTCGTTCAGGGTGACAGTTTAGGACTTTTTACGGGAGGACCAATTTTGATGAAGTCGTAAAAACTAAAAATCCACCGCTGAGGCGCTGAGACGCTGAGAAGAACGTATTGAAATTTAGGAGCTTTTCTCCGTGCCTCCGCGTCTCTGCGGTTAAAAAAATGACTTTTTACGAGACCATCAATTTTGCGTTGCTTTTTTTCAGGTGACCGGCTACTATGCTCCATTCCGGATTTTACTTTTTCAGAAGGAGGAACCAGGCACCATGTACATGGTAACAATCGACCACGCCAAGTGCGACGGCGACGGCTCCTGCGCCAACGTCTGCCCCCAGGCCGTATTCACGATGAACGGCGGCAAGGCCGAGGCAGCGAACATGTCCGATTGCATCTTCTGCCAGACCTGCGCGGAAAACTGTCCGCAGCAGGCCATTACCGTCACCGAGATGTAGAAAAACGGTAAACACTCACTGAGCCGGGACACCTGTCCCGGCTTTTTCTTTTAACCTGACCCGGACAAGCCGGAACCAAATATGCCACGAAGACGCGAAGGCACGAAGAAATTCATAAGGAGGTTTGAAGTTCGGTAATTCTTTAATTCTTCGTGTGTTCTTTGTGCCTTAGAGCCTTCGTGGCTGAATTTTGTTTCCATCAAGCAATATCAGCGGGAGAAAAGATCACGGTGTCCTGGAAGGAGTTGATCAGGTACACGGCCTTCATGATGTCATCGTCCTTCACGTCCACGAGCGCCGCGGTGAGCCCCGCCCCCGCAAGGTAGCACAGAAGGGCGGAAGCAACGCGGGACTTCAGCTTTTTCGGCAGCCCCGTCGTGGCGTTGGAAATCCATACCACCGTGTTGAGCGGGGGATCGACCATCTCGTTCAGCACAATGATGGCCTCATGGGCATTCAGCAGGCTTTCCTGTCCCATGCCCCTGGCGATGTGGACCAGCGAGGGGTCGGCGAAGATCCGTTCGTTGGGGATGTCGGCGGCATTCGCCTTCTCGATGAGGTCTTCGAGGATCATGAGCTTCGCTTCGAGCGTCGCGGGCACGGTCCCCTTGAGCGCCCTGAGGATCAGGCTGCACTTGGCCTCCTTTACCAGCCCGAGGATTTCGTCGGCATTCTTCTCGTCTGCCGAGAGATAGTTGATGAGGGGCGGCTCCGTGCAGAGGGGGACGGCCTTCCTGAGCGCCTTCGCGTTCCTCGAATCCAGACAGAGCGGCACGCCTCCCGCCTGCTGCACGGCCTCGGTCGCCAGGGGCAGCGCTTCCTCGTCCCCGCTGCCGTCGAGCGAGCATTGGACATTGATCATATCGGCCCCGCTCGAAGCCAGGTCCTTGGCCATGGCCTCGATGGCTTTTTTGTCCTTTTTCTTCACTGCTTCCATGAAAGCGGCATTCCTCACATTCAGATTCTCGGCGATGACGAGCATAGGGACCTCCTCAGGGTCAATAAGATAGTGGTTGTTGCGGTTGGAAATGGGGAAAACGATTGAAGCTTATTTTTATTATAGCATAGAACCCTCCCGGGCAAAACCCAAAAAAAGTTCCTATGAATTCTGATTGAGAGCCTGTTGCACAAGCCCGCTTTTTGTCACCCTGAGCGAAGCGAAGGGTCTCGCAACTGGCTGGAAATGCGAGATTCTTCACTACGTTCAGAATGACATAGTGGACTGATTTGGCATTCGTGCAACAGGCTCTTGACAGACGAAATTTTTCTTGACACAGGCAAATTTTCCTCTTGCAAAGTGTTTTGTAGTTTGCTATAGTCTCTTCCGCAGACCCTCACACCACGTAAGTACCCATCTTCCGCCTTTTAAAAATTCCGAAGCTGCCAAAAGTAGTAAGAGCAGCGCTCTATAGAGGCTTTAAAGGTCAATATAACGATTTTTGAAGTGTCGTTTTTAATAAATTTGCACTTTTCAATTTACAATTTCCAATTTTCAATTCCGCTTTATGCGGGTTGGGGGCTGCTTTTGATTAGAACGCTGTATTTTTTGAACCGTTACGAGTTCTTGGCCGGTTTCCACCGCGTTGACCTGAAACGTTTCCCCTCCCTCGATGGGAGGGGCGAGGGGAGGGTGACGTTAATTCGTGCCTGTTTGCGGCCCACATCTTTATCCTCTCCCCTCGGTGGGAGAGGGCAGGGTGAGGGGGGCATTCTGTTTTACTTCGTAACCAATTCGTGAACCTTCGTGTCCGTTCGTGGCAAAAAGTTGCACTTTGTTTTCCTGGCCAAACAGTTTTTCGCTGCATCCAGCAATCCGCCGGCAATCGGGTTGTGGTATGGTTTCTCCTGTTTGAATCCTGTTTCGTGAACTTTAAATTCTTTTATCGGGGGGGCCCCATGATGCCCAGGCACAGATTCAAAACATTCGCATTTATCTTCCTCGCCCTGTTCTCCTCCGCTGCGCCGTCCTTTGCAGCAACCGATCCGGACCTTGTCGGTCTTTGGCACATGGATGGCGACTGGGCGGACGCATCGGGGAATGGCAACAACGGGACCGCGAACAACGGGGCTATGTTCAGCACCGATGCGCGGGTGGGGAGCGGCGCCGCCAGTTTCGACGGCGTGGACGATTATGTCGATTTTGGAAACAGCGCAAGTCTTATGCTCACCGGACCCCATACGGTAGAATCATGGGTGAAGTTCAATTCCTTTCCTACCGAGTGGATCCCTTTAGCCGTCGCTCAAAAGTTCAGGTATGGCCTTTATTACAACAGTGCCGCCAAGTTCATCCGTGCCCACCGAAATCTCGGCAGCACGATCTACTGCTTGGATCATAGCATCACGTTCACACCAGGGGTCTGGTATCATCTCGTTCAGGTCTTTGATGGGACAAATCTATACATTTACATAAACGGAGAACTCAAGGTACAGGGCTCCGGTAGCACGATATCCCTTGCGAACACCAGTGACAGTGCACTGATCGGGAGGGGCTGGAATTCCGCAGACGTTTATAAATTTAGCGGCCTCATCGACGAGGCCGCAATCTACAAGCGTGCTCTGACGGCCGCTGAAATCAACAAGTCGTACAATGACGGCCTCGGCCGGGTTGCGCTGTGGCGGATGGACAATGACTGGACGGACGCGACGGGGAACGGGAACAACGGGACCGCGTACAACGGCGCCGCGTTCAGCACGGATGCGCGGGTGGGGACTCAGGCCGGGAGCTTGGACGGAACGGATGATTATGTATCGGGAAGCACGGCTAATTTGCCCTCAGGAAACGCCCCGCGGACGTTATCAGCCTGGGTGAAGGTGGGAAGCGGGAACCAAAGCAGGGCAATACTACAGTATGGCGCGACCTCGGCTTCGAGTTTTCAGTTAATGGTAGATGGATCAAGCAAGGCAACGGTCGGCAGCAGTAACGGGACTATCACCGGTACCTCATCCCTATCCGATGGTCGATGGCATTATGTGGTCGGTGTGTACGAAGGTTCTGACACGAATGTAGCCAGGATATACGTTGACGGAGTTCTGGAGAACAGCGGTACGATTCCAGCGCCGGGTACGGTAAGCGGCGGCTTTACGATCGGAGCGTTTTTAGGGGGTGTGGGATACTTCAACGGTCTCATCGATGAAGCCGCAATCTATAATCGTACTCTTACAACTGGTGAAATAAACAAAACTTACAATGACGGTCTTAGTAGAGTCGGTCTCTGGCGCATGGACGGGGACTGGACGGACTCGTCGGGGAATGGCAACAATGGCACCCCGTATAACGGTGTGACGTTCAGCGCAAGCGCGCGGGTCGGCAGCCACGCCGGGAGCTTCGACGGCGTGGATGATTATGCTGACTTAGGCAACAATGCAAGCCTGATGTTCACCGGGCCGCATACGGTTGAGTCGTGGGTCAAATTCGACTCCTTTCCTACGGAATGGACGCCGATTACGGCGATGCAGGCGTATCGCTACGGACTGTTTTACAGCAACGCCAACAAGACGGTTCGAGCGCACCGCAATCTCGGGAGCACGATTTTTTACCTGGATTACACCACGACCCTGTTGACGAACGTTTGGTATCATGTTGTTCAGGTTTTTGACGGGACGAGTCTTTCTATCTACATCAACGGGGAACTGAAAGCCCAAGGACTCGGAACCACGCTGGCGTTTGCGAATACCGCCAACAACGCGATCATCGGAAAGGGCTGGTATGCGACGGACGCATACAAGTTCCACGGCGCCCTCGACGAGGCGGCAATATATAACCGCGCCCTCTCTGCCGGCGAAATCCTTTCATACTACAATCATCTCACGACGCCTACCGTCACGATAATTTCGCCACAGTCCGGCGTGTCCAATAATAGGACCCCGGTGCTCACCTATGCCGTCAGCCACGGCACGGTCACCGTCAAGGTAGACGGGGTTGTCGTGAATAAAGTCTCCGGAGGCAGCCTTGGGCCCTTCTCGGACGGGCTGCACACGATCAGGGTAGAGTCCGTAAACGACGCAGGCCTCAGCGGTTACGCCGAAGTGACCTATACCGTCCAGGACCTGCCCATGGTAACGATCAATCCCGTCACCACGCCGACCAATGTTTCGAGCCAGACCATCAGCGGAAGCAGATCTCTCGACTCCACCGTCACGGTGGTGGTAAACACTACTGCTGCCGCAGGCATTGTCTCTTATCCCACCGCTTCTACATGGAGTTGCAGCATCAGCAGTTTCGCAGAAGGAACAAATGACATCACAGTCACGGCAACAGCGCCGGACAATCAGACCTCAGTTGCTCAGACTTCAATAACCTATTACGTCCTGGCTATTTCCAGCGTGATGGTCAGTACGAACACCATCGACACCTCCGCATCCGGCTCAGCCACGATCTTCTTCACCCTGAACGGCCCGGCCACGGCCACGCTCAAGATCGTTCCCGAATCACTGGGTCCCACGGGCACGCCGATCTACCAGACATCAAGGAATGTCACCGCAGCCGGTGCGGCATCCTTCACCTGGGACGGCAAGGACAGCACAGGCAAGACCGTGTCCGACGAGGCATATCTCTACATCCTCGAAGCCGCGGACAGCGTAAAAACAGTGAGCTACAGCCCGTCCGCGCCGACCGGATCCGCGGTGAGCTGCACACAGGAATCAAGCTACAACCCCTATACCAACGACCCGCTCAGCATAACCTATTCCCTATCGCAGCCCGCGCGCATCGACATCAGCATAGCCTGGCCGCCCGACCCGTTCAACATTATGACCTCCACGCCGCACATACCGGGCAGCTACACCTTCGACTGGGACGGCAGAGACACGGCGGGAAATATCCTCGGCGGAGGGGGCAAGGCATACTGTTACACGGCATCGCTCCTCAGTGAAAACCACATCATCGCGACCGGGAACACCCCGAAAATAAGCCAGGTAAAGACCGATCCCTATCAGGCGGACCTTTCGTATGGAGTGTTCATCAAAATAAAATACAGCTTATCGCGCGACGCCACCGTCACCGTACAGGTTAAGTCCCCTTCAGGCTCCACGATCACGATCATAGGCAGCCAGGCCCAGACCGCCGGTTCGCACGAGATCGAATGGACCGGTCTGGACGCCTCGGATACAACCGGTAAGAAAACCATTATTTCCGAGGAAGGCGACTACACGGTCGTGATACAGGCGACCAACCCCGTCAGCGGGACGAGCTCCACTGCAAGGGCGAATCTGAAAATAACATATTAATAAATATTGCCCCTCACCTTTATCCTCTGTCCATCGGGGGGAGGGTGAGGGGTGTATGGAGGACGATCTTATGCGGGCCAGAGTAAAAGGCTTCATTCCAGGCAAATTTGTACTCATCGGTATTGCACTGTTGGCGTCAGCGTTAAACTTCCCTGCTTCCGGATACGGCGGGACTTATCAGGATGTCGAAAATTGTCTGAATGAGAATCCCGCACCTGAAGGATGCTATAACTATACACGGACATCCACGAATGGTGACGGGCAAACAGTCTATACCGTCTATCAACGCTGTGGCCATGTTGTTGCTCACGTCAAGTCATATACGAAAGAGCCGCTTCTAGGCACATCCTCCTGTGGTTATTATCCTAATTTGGGCTACGATCCTTGCGTCCCCGGCTGCTTGAATGGCGGCATGGGAGTAGCGTATTGGGGATACCATTATATTGTGACGACCACGACTTATTGCGATGGGAAGACAGAGACAATTACGTATGATAACACGGCCAATGATCCGCAGGGATTTTGGAGACAGTCTCATGGGGACAATCCTGTTTGCCTTAGAACTGATCAGACCTTTGATTGCAGCCAGTACGACAAGCTCCTCTGCACCATCATCATAGATCCCTGTGAAGACAGTAAAGACCCCTGCTGCCGTGACAAATGCTGCGGCAATCAGTGCTGCGGTGGCGGCGCCGGCAGCGGCGGTGCAGGCGGTGGGGGAGGCGGCGGCAATGGCACCGGTAATAATGGCGATGCATACGCTGGAGACAGTTAAAGTACGTGAGCATTATTTCGTATGAAGTGTGATTTAGTCGTAGCATTTGCATCTCGCTCTTAGATCTTTTTATCCGTTGAGGAGGCTTTCATGCGTTACAGCGCACAGAAACTGGCAGTCACACTACTCTTGCTCCTGTTCGCATCCCCTTCGTACGCGGAGTACGGAGACACCGCCCCTGATTTCTCCTGCGACCCCGGGGAAGAGAGCGGCATAAGCCTCGCCTTTGCAGGCAAGCCCATCAGCCTCGTTTCCGGCGCGGAAAGCTTCTCCCGTACAGACCTCACACTCGGAAGCCTCTATCCCATTACCGTCCAGCGCCGGTACAACAGCCGGTCCGGGTACGACAGCCCCCTCGGCTACGGC
>CAKKPG010000040.1 GCA_919901555.1 Nitrospiria bacterium
CTCCGTGGTAAAGTTTCTTTTATGGTCTGAGGTTCACCTCGTTAACCATAAATTCAAATTATCCTTTCTTTGCCCCGTAGATACGGGTGTTCGTGGTAACGGTAAAGGACCATCGGTAACGAAGCCCGTTTCGTGGCTCGGCAACGGTAACGTCTTAAAAACACGAACGACGAACTACGTAACCGAAACGGGCCTCGTGGCCGTAACCGTATGATGATCTTTCCCGACGAAGCATCGTGCCGACTGCCTGTCCCCTACTCATACCGCAGCACTTCCACCGGGTCCTGACGCGCGGCCTGCCACGCAGGGTAGATGGTCGCGGCGAAGCTTATGCCGAGCGCCGTGAGCGAGATAAAGAGTATGTCAAAGCCGGTGATCGAGAGCGGCAGATGGCTCACCTGGTACACGTCCTTCGGGAGCGTTATCAGCCCGCTCCTGGCTATGAGGGCCACGGCCCCGTATCCGATCGTGGAACCCAGCACCGTACCCACGACGCCGATGAAGACCCCGCTGAACATGAAGATCTTCATGATGCTGTTCCTCGTGGCCCCCATGGACTTGAGGATGGCGATCTCCCTGCTCTTCTCCATGACGATCATGGTGAGCGTGCCGATGATGTTGAACGAGGCCACGATGATGATCACCACGAGGATGAGGGACATGCCGATCTTTTCGAGCTTGAGGGCCGAGAAGAAATTTTTGTTCATCTCGATCCAGTTCCGCGTGTAGTACGGAAAGCCGATGACGGACTGGATGGATTCAGCAATGGCGCCTGCGCGGTAAATATCGTCGACCCGCGCCTGGAGGCCGCTCACGCGGCCCGGCATGTTGAAGAACTTCTGGGCCTCGCCGAGGGAGATGTACACGAAGGTGGTGTTGTAATCGTACATGCCCGCGTCGAACACCCCCACGAGCTCGAATTTCCGCATCTTGGGCACCACTCCCATGGGCGATTCCTCCCCGATGGGGTTCACCATGGTGAGCGTATCGCCGATATTCGCGCCGAACTTGCGCGCAAGGTCTTCGCCGATAACGATCCCGGGCAGTTTCCTTCCGAGGCCTTCGAGGTCGCTGAGCGAGCCCTCGGTGATGTTCTTTTCCAGGTCCGTCACCTGTCCTTCGGTCTTCGGGTCGATCCCGCGGACGACCACGCCCTGGACGCGGTCCTTCGTGGTGAGCATCACCTGGTTGATGATGAACGGCGTGGTGGCCTTCACGTGCGGCACCCTGCCCACCTTCTCCTGGAGCGCCTTCAGGTCCCCTACCCCCTCGCCGGAGTATTCCATGACCACGACGTGGGAGATGGCCGAGAGGATCTTGTCGCGGAAGTATCCCTGGAAGCCCGTCATGACGGCGAGGGTGATGATGGACGTGGCAACGCCGATCACCACGCCGGCAATGGAGATAAAGGTATTAAGCGATATGGTGCCATAGCGCTTCTTGGTTTTCAGATACCGAAGGCTGACGAATATTTCGTAGGGGGTCTTCATAAAGATAGTAAACGGTAGACAGGAGGCGGCAGACAGGAGGGCAAAACGGAAAATGCGCAAAATTATTTCCCTTTTCCCCCCGACTACTGCATGCTGTCTACTGACTGCTGATCATTACTTCTCCTTCTTCATCTGCGGGAAGAGGATCACGTCCCGGATGGACACGGCGCCGGTGAGCAGCATGACGAGGCGGTCGATCCCGATGCCTTCGCCCGCTGCGGGCGGCATGCCGTATTCCAGGGCGCGGATGAAGTCGTCGTCCATCTGGTGGGCCTCTTCATCCCCCGCCTCACGCTCCGTCACCTGCTTCAGGAACCGCTCCTTCTGGTCAATGGGGTCGTTCAGTTCCGAGAAGGCGTTCGCCAGTTCCCGGCCTGCGACGAAGAGCTCGAAGCGCTCGACGAAATTCGGATCGTCTTCGCAGCGCTTCGAGAGGGGCGATATGTCCGTGGGATAATCGGTGATAAAGGTCGGCTGGATGAGCTTCGGCTCCACCACGGCCTCGAATATCTCGTTCAGGAGCTTCCCGAGGGGCTCGCCGCCCTTCAGGTTTGCGCCGAGCTTTTTGGCGTGGTCCCCGGCCTTGCCCGCGTCCGTGAGGACATCAGAAGTGACCCCGGCTTCACGCAGAGAGTCGAGGAAGCTGATCCGCTTCCACGGCGGCGCAAGGTTTATGGTATGTCCTTCGTATTCCACCACCGTCGTACCGAGCACTTCCTTTGCAACAGTGCTGATCATCTGCTCCGTCATCTCGATAAGGTCGCGATAGTCCGCATAGGCCATGTAGAACTCGAGCATGGTGAACTCGGGATTGTGCCTGGTCGAGATGCCCTCGTTCCGGAAGTTGCGGTTGATCTCGTACACGCGCTCGAACCCGCCGACGAGCAGGCGCTTGAGGTACAGCTCGGGCGCGATCCGGAGGTAAAGGTCCATGTCAAGGGCGTTGTGGTGCGTCTTGAAGGGCCGCGCCGTGGCGCCGCCGGGGATGGTCTGCATCATCGGCGTTTCCACTTCGAGGAACCCGCGGGAAACGAGAAATGAGCGTATGGCCTCGATGATCCTGGTGCGGTGGAGAAAGACCTTTTTAACCTCGGGGTTCACGATGAGGTCGACATACCGCTGGCGGTAGCGTAGCTCCACGTCCGTAAGGCCGTGCCACTTTTCCGGCAGGGGCCGGAGCGACTTCGACAGCAGGGTGAAGTCTTCCGCGTCGATGGTGAGCTCATCGGTTTTAGTGCGGAACAGGGCCCCTTTGACGCCGATGAAATCCCCGATATCGAGCTTCTTGAAGAGGCTGAACTTCCCCTCGCCGAGCGCGTTCTTCTGAAAATAGAGCTGGATCCTGCCCGTCCCGTCCTGGATGTGGCCGAAACAGGCCTTGCCGAAGCTCCGCAGGGCCACGATCCTGCCGGCAACGGACACGGTGATCCGGCCCTTCTCAAGCTCTTCCCTGCCGATGGAACCGTACTTCTCCAGAAGCCCCTGCGCCGCGGCGGTGACCTCGTACCGGCCGGCATAGGGCTTGGCGCCCATTTCTCTGAGCTCGTCGAGCTTCTTGAACCGCTGCCGGATCAGCTCGTTGTAATCTTCCATGAAGCTTCCTTTCAAGAATCTTGAATCAGCTCTTGTTGCATGAGACAGAACGGATTATACTGATTAGTCGCTGACTATGTCAAGAATAAACGGCCTCTCCCGTGAGCATGGCGAGCACTTCAAGATACTTTTCGCTCGTCTTCTTCACCACATCATCGGGGAGCATCGGCGCGGGCGGTCTCTGGTTCCATGACAGGGAGAGCAGGTAGTCCCGGACAAACTGCTTGTCAAAGCTCTTCTGGGATACGCCGGCCTGATACCCGTCCCGGGGCCAGAACCTTGACGAATCCGGGGTGAGCGCTTCATCAATAAGAATGACCTCGCCCTCGTAGGTCCCGAATTCGAGTTTGGTGTCGGCGATGATGATCCCTTTGGGCTCCGCAATTTCGCAGGCCCTTGTATAGACGTCGAGCGTGTACTTCCTGATCTTTTCAGCCGCGTCTTTTCCCACCAGCTTGCTGACCGTATCGAAATCGATGTTCACATCGTGCTCGCCGGCCTCGGCCTTCGTCGAGGGAGTAAAGATCGGCCCGGGCAGGCGCGAGGCCTCGGTAAGACCCGGCGGAAGCTTGATGCCGGAAACAGCTCCGGTCGAACGATATTCCTTGAGCCCCGAGCCGGAGAGGTAGCCCCGGACAATGCACTCCACGGGAAGGGGCCAGGCCTTTTTCACGAGCATGCTCCTGCCTTCGAGCACCGCGGCATGGGCCCTGCATTCAGCGGGAAAATCGCCGACCTCGGTCGAGATGAGGTGGTTCTTGACGATATCCGCGGTCTTCGCGAACCAGTACTGTGAAATTCGGGTGAGCACTCTGCCCTTTTCCGGGATGGCGTTCGGGAGCACGACGTCAAAGGCCGAGATCCGGTCCGTGGCCACGATCAGGAGGGCCTCTCCAAGGTCGTAAATATCGCGCACCTTTCCGCGCTTCGGCGGCTTCAATCCCGCAAGGTTGGTTTCAAGCACCATCGGCGTCTTCATCTCCCGTCCTCTCATGGTTTTCGTGATTTAATTTTAATATGCGGATGCGGTTGAGCCGGTTTTTCCGCAGACGAAGCACGGTGAACAGAACGCCGTCATGGCGGATCTCGTCGCCCTCGGCGGGCAGCCTGCCGAAAAGTCCAAGGACGAAACCGCCCACGGTCTCGAACTCCTCCTCGGGAAGGTTCAGCCCCAGTTTTTCGTTCACCGTGCCGATATCGGTCTTGCCGTCGACGATGTAGCGGTTCCCGGCGATCTCCTCGATTTCCTTGAGCTCCTTTTCTTTCTCGTCCCTGATGTCGCCGACGATCTCCTCGATCAGGTCTTCCATGGTCACGAGACCGTCGATGCCGCCGTATTCATCGCCGACAAGCACGAGGTGGATGCGGCGTTCGCGCATCTCTTTGAGCAGTACGCTCACCTTTTTGTTCGGCGGCACGATGTAGGGTTTGCGCAGGACGCTTTCCAGGCTGAAGGGCTGGTCCATAACGTGGAGCGGAAGGATGTCTTTCACATAGACGACGCCTACGACGTTATCGATGGTCCCGGCGTAGACGGGCAGGCGCGAGAAACCCTTCTCGTTCATGGTGCGGAGGATGGCATCGATATCGCTGTCCGCGTCAACCGCCGCGATGTCCGTGCGCGGGACCATGACCTCCCGCACCACGGTGTCCGTGAATTTGAACACGCTGTGGATGAGGTCCTCTTCCGACGGCTCGAAGACCCCCCTCTTGCGGCCCTCGCGGATGAGATATTTGACCTCGTCCTCGGAAATGAACGCCGACTCCTCCGGCGGCCGGAGCCTGAAAAAGGCGAGCACAAAATTGTTCGACGCCGTGAGCACGCGCAGGACCACGCTGAACAACCGTGAAAGAGCGTCAATAACGGCCGCCGTGAAAAAAGCGACCTGCTCGGAATAGCGGATCGCCAGGGACTTCGGAACCAGCTCGCCGGCCACAAGCGTAATGTACGTAATAACCATGACGACGATGACCAGGGCGATGGGTTCGGCCGCCTTCCGGATGAATTCCACGGGAACGCCGGCGAGGACCGGCTTGATCCGCTCGATGGCGATCACCCCGCCCAGGGCCGAGGCGAGGGTGCCGATGAGCGTTACGCCGATCTGCACGGTGGCGAGGAAACGCTCGGGCTCCTCCTGGAGCTTCTGCACCCGTCTGGCCGCGGCGCTTCCGGTCTTGACCAGGTGTCTCACGCGGCTTTTGCGGAGGGAGATGAGGGCGATCTCGGACGCAGAGAAAAAGCCGTTCATGAGGATGAGGAAGAAAATCAAGAAGAGTTCGATGATTAACATAAGGTCAGAAGATTGTAAATTGCAAATTGGAAATTGTAAATTTGAAATTTACACCTTCCTTTTGCAATTTGATATTTACAACTTGAAATTTACAATTCGGTCGTTAAAATCCGTATTCCTTCCAGCGGTCCTCTACTCGTTTCCGGACAACGGGGTCCATCTTGACCTCGTCGGGCCACGGCCGGGTGAACCCCTCGCCCGGGCCTTTTCGCGTGGCGTCAATTCCCATCTTGCCGCCGAAGCCGATCTGCGGGCAGGAGTGGTCGAGGATATCGAGCGGCCCGTCGGTTATCACCACGTCCCGCTGCGGGTCCACATGGTTCATCACCTTCCAGGTGACTTCGGAATAGTCGTGAATGTCCACGTCTTCGTCGCAGACGATGACGAATTTTGAGAGCATGAGCATCCCGGTGCCCCAGATGGTATGGATGACCTTCTTGCCGTGGCCCGGATAGCGCTTTCGGATCTTGACGATCACGTTGTTGTGAAACACACCCTCAACAGGCATGTCCATGTCCAGGATATCGGGGGCCACCGTTTGCAGGAGCGGCAGAAATATCCGTTCCGTGGCTTTGCCCAGGTAGGCGTCTTCCTGCGGCGGCCTGCCCACAAGGGTTGCCGGATAGATGGCGTTCTTTCGGTGTGTAACGGCCGTGATATGGAACACGGGGTATTCATCGGCTTCGGAGTAATACCCCGTATGGTCCCCGAAGGGGCCTTCCACCCTGCGCTCGGCGGGATCGATGAACCCCTCCAGGACGAATTCCGCCTCGGCGGGAACACGCACATCAACGGTCTTGCACTGGACGATTTCGAGGGGCTTTTTCCGTAAGAATCCCGCGAAGACATATTCGCCGATGGCGGGAGGGAGGGGCGCCGTGGACGAATAGATGATCGAGGGATCGCCGCCGATGGCGACGGCCGCCTCCATGCGTTTGCCCGCGGCCTCGTAATGCTGATAATGTCTGGCCCCGTCCTTATGCTTGTGCCAGTGCATGCCGGTGGTTTGGTGATCGTAGACCTGCATGCGGTACATGCCTACGTTCGTGATCCTGGTCACCGGGTCCACGGTGCAGACCATGGGGAGCGTGATAAATCTGCCCCCGTCCGCGGGCCAGCATTTGAGGATGGGAATTGCTGCGAGATCGACCTGCTCTCCCGTCAGAACAACCTCCTGACAGGGGGCCTTTTTAACGGTCTTCGGGAAAAAACCCGAAAGTTCGGCGAGCTTCGGCAGCATCTGGATCTTGTCCATGATCCCGGCCCCGGGGCCCGGGAAGAAATTCACCGGGTCCAGGAGCTCTCGAATCCGCCCGCCGATCTCATCAAGGTCCGCCACGTCCAGGGCAAGGCAGATCCGCTTCATCGAGCCGAAGGCATTGGTGAGGACGGGAAAGGCGGAATCCTTCACCCGCTCAAAGAGGAGCGCCCTGTTCTCGGCCCCCTTGTGCTTCGATACGCGATCCGTGATCTCGGCGATCTCGAGCGCGGCGTCCACTTCCGCGGTGATCCTCTTGAGCTCTCCCGCCTTCTCGAGAGCGGCTATAAAATCCCTCAGATCATCGAATGCCATAGGACATCGATTGTAACGGAATCCCCGGAGATTTGCAATAAAAAATATCGGGGGCCGCCTATTCCGACTCGTATTTCTGCAGGCGGTGCCTGAATGAACGAAAGGACAGGCCGAGGATTTTCGCGGCTTCTGTTTTCACGCCGCCGGTCTTCTCCAGCGCTTTCCGAAGGAGGGTCTTCTCGGCATTTTCCAGGAGCATTCCCAGATCGATGCCGCCGTCGGGGATATCCGAGGGGACCAGTTCGGAGCAGGGCTGCTCGTTCCTGATCGTGTCCGGCACGTGCTCAAGGCGTATCAGGTCCCCTGATGCGAGGATCACCAGCCGCTCAACGGTGTTCTCCAGTTCCCGGACGTTTCCCGGCCACCGATTGTTGATCAAGATCTTCATTGCCTCGGGGGTCATCCGCTTCGGCTCCCCTCCCCCCGAAAATTTCTTGAGAAAAAATTCCACCAGCGGAGGGACATCTTCCTTGCGTTCGCGAAGCGGCGGCAGTTGGATGGGGAGCACGTTCAACCGGTAGTAAAGGTCTTCCCTGAAGGCTCCGCTCTTGACCTCGTTGAGGAGGTTCTTATTGCTCGCGGCGATCACCCGCACGTCCACTTTGACATCGGCCGTTCCGCCGACGCGTTTGAACTCACGCTCCTGGAGCACCCGGAGGAGTTTGATCTGGAGGGCGGGCGTCGTGGCGCTGATCTCATCGAGAAAAATGGTCCCGCCGTTGGCCGCCTCGAAGAGCCCCTGCTTGTTCGACACGGCGCCGGTGAATGCGCCCTTCATATAGCCGAACAGTTCGCTTTCGAGGAGCGTCTCCGGAAGGGCGCCGCAGTTTATGGTGACGAAGGGGCCCGTTTTGCGCGAGCTGTTGAAGTGGACCGCGCGGGCGACCAGCTCTTTTCCCGTGCCGCTCTCCCCCGTTATGAGCACGGTGCTCCGGGTGTCGGCCACCTGCCGGATGAGGGAAAAAACGCTCTGCATGGGCGGGCTTTTGCCGATGAAGTTCTCAAACCCCGCGCGGGACTCCATCTCCCGCCTGAGCAGGATATTTTCCTTTCTCAAAGAGCGCTTTTCGAGGGCCTTCCGGATGACCAGCTTGATCTCTTCCACCTTGAACGGTTTCGTGATGTAATCGTAGGCGCCGAGCTTCATGGCTTCGACGGCCGTCTCGGTGGTGGCAAAGGCGGTGATCATGAGCACGACGGTTTCCGGAGAGACGTCCTTTACCATCGTGAGCACTTCAAGGCCGTCCATGCGGGGCATTTTCACGTCGGTGATCACAAGGTCGAAGATCTCGGCCTGCACGGCCCGCAGTGCGTCTTCACCATTCCCGGCAATCGAGACCTCATACCCTTCTTTTTTGAGCATGATCGAGAGAAAATCCCGCATGCTTTTTTCATCATCCACGACAAGTATCCTGGTCATATTCTCACTCACGAAAAGAACGGCCCCGAATGCACGACGCGCCTTCTACCGGATGAGCGCCGTCACTTCAGGCATCGGCAGCCTGATTCTGAATGTGGTCCCCTCTCCCGGTTTGCTTTCGACGGCGATCGTGCCTCCATGGTCCTCGATGATCCGGTAGACGATCGCCAGTCCGAGGCCGGTGCCGCCGGTCTTGGTGGTAAAGAACGGCTCGAAGATCTTTTCCAGGTGCTCGGGCCCGATCCCCGCGCCCGTATCCGAGAAAATTATTTCCAGCCACTCATCATCGCCCTGCCCCGGCGAAAGCCGGACGGCGCTGATCCTGATCTCGCCGCCCTCGGGCATGGCCTGGCAGGAATTGATGAGGAAGTTCCACAACACCTGCCGCAAGCGATGGGGGTCGCCCTTGATCACGGCCCGGTCGTCCACGGCGCAGGTAATCAGAATGCTCTCCTTGAAATCCCTGCTGTTTTTAAACAGAGTAATTGCGTCATGAAACAGGGCCGCCGGCGATATCTCTTCCAGCGACGACGTTCTCGGCCGGGCATATTCCAGAAATTCGGTAATAATCGTGTTCAGCCGGTCGGTCTCGCGGAGGACGATATCCATAAGGTGCTTGCCGTCGCCCTGGAGGCTCAGTTCACCCTGGAGCATCTGGATCGAACCGCTGAGGGAGGCGAGGGGGTTCCGTATTTCATGGGCAATGCCCGCTGCAAGGCTCCCGACCGTGGCAAGGCGCTCCTGCCTTCTTACGTTTTCCTCCATTTCAACCATCCTGGTGATGTCCTGAAAGATCAGAATGATGCCGCGGACGTTATCCCGATCATCTTTGAGCAAAGAAGCCGTCATGCCGAGTATGGCTGCGCTCCCGTCGCTCTTCCTTATTTCTCCCTCGAAATTAAAAGAGCGCTCTTTCAGGTCTTCCGTATGGCCGAACAGGGACTTTATGGTCGCACCGAACACTTCCTGCCAGCGGCCCTTGATCTGAGCAAAGCCGTATCCCGTGATCTGCTCTGCCGCCGGGTTCCAGGACGTGATAGTCCCGTCCATATCCAGCGTGACGATCCCGTTCCCGACGCTCCGGAGTATGTGGTCCTGGAACACACGGAGGTCATCGAAGTCCGTGCTTTTTTCCTGGAGTTCCTGGCGCGTTTTTCGCAGACGTTCGGAAAGATAGCCGCTCAGGAAGGCAACCGTATAAAAGGAAAGAAGATTGATGATGACCTGGTAGAGGACCTGCACGGCGGTAAAATTCCGGCTCCGCACGAACACGAGAACATTGTAATGCTGCATGTCCAGCATGCCCCCGTACAGGATGCTTGCCAGGGATGCGGAAAGATAACCGCCCCTGCGGTACAGGATGATGCTTGCGGAAATGATCATCAGATGATAGAGAAGCGAAAGACCGCTGTCGATCCCACCGGTAAGGTGTACGAGAAAGGTCACGAGGATGATATCGACGGCGATCTGAAGGTACGCGAAAAGCGGAAGGTTGGACGTTTTCGGCAGCAGATACCAGTAGGCGCCGCTGAGAATATAGACGAAAAGAGTGAAATAATAGAGGTATGCGGCGTGAAATGGATAAATCCTGTATCGATGCTGGAAAAAAATAAGGGTGCCGAGCAGAAAGGTCAGGAGCACGACCCTGCTCACGATCAACCACTTTATTCGTGTCGTGTACTCCTCTCTTGAATACCCCGGATTCACTTGACTTCTTAACCGCCCGCCAGTGCGCCCATCTGGAATATAGGCATGTACATGGCCACGATCACGAACCCTACGGTAACGCCGAGAAAGATCATGAGCATGGGTTCGAGCATGGACGTAAGGGCCGCAACGGCCGAATCCACTTCATCATCATAAAAATCAGCGATCTTGCCGAGCATGTTGTCCAGGGCGCCGGTGGCTTCACCCACGGAAATCATCTGGGTGACCATGGGCGGAAAGACCTTGGCCTTGCTCAAGGGTTCGGCAAGGGTCTTACCTTCGCTCACACTCTGCCGCGTGGCAAGGACCGCTTCTTCCACGACCTTATTGCCTGCCGTTCGGGCCACGATCAACAGTCCTTCCAGGATCGGCACGCCGCTTGAGATGAGCGTTCCGAGGGTGCGGGTAAACTTCGCCACGGCGACTTTCCGAATGAGCACGCCCACAACAGGTACTTTAAGTGCAATGCCGTCCGTTATCCGTTTCCCGGTCACGGTCTTTCTCCACTGCACAAGGCCTACGATGAATCCCGCGATTGAAATTGCAAGGATCAGACCGCCCCACCCTTTGAGGAAGTTGCTGATGAAGATCACAATGCGCGTGGGCAGCGGCAGAGCCTGGCCCATCTCCGCGAACATGCCGGCCAGCATGGGGACAACGACGACCATCAGAAGGGCCACCACGCCGACGGCCACGCTGAGAATCACCGAAGGGTAGATCATTGCCGACTTGATCTGTCTTTTGATCTTGGCGAACTTCTCCATGTACGAAGCAAGGCGCTGGAGGATCGTATCGAGGATACCGCCCGCCTCGCCTGCCATGACCATGTTTACGTAAAGATCGTTAAAAGCCTTGGGATGTTTTTTGAGCGCCTCACCGAAGGTGGCGCCGCTTTCCACATCGGACCGCACCTGGGTAACGATCTTTGAGAGTGATTTGTTTTCCGTCTGCGTCCCGAGGATCTCAAGGCACTGCACGAGCGGCAACCCGGCATCGATCATGGTGGCGAGCTGCCGGGTGAATATAACGACGTCTTTATCGGTCACGCTTGCTGCGCCGAATTGAAGAGTAAGCGACTTCGGCTTGGCTGCGACGGTGATAGGAAGAATATTCTGCTTCCGCAGCAGAGAGATGACTTCATCCTTGCTGTTCGCCGCCAGCTCGCCTTTCTGGATCGCTCCCTGGCGCGTCTTCCCTTCCCATTTAAATACGGTCGTTGCCATTCATCACCTCGATCAGCGGTATTCCTTCGGGGTCGTCTGCGCAGCCGCAAGGCCTGAACGGCCGAGCATCTGTATGAGTTCGTCCGCATTGGAAGACCTGCCGACGCAGTCTTCGTAGGAAATCTGCTTCTTGACATAGAGCTCGTAGAGGGACTGGTTCAAGGTCTGCATGCCGAATTTGGCCTGCCCCGTCTGCATGATGGAATAGACCTGATGGATCTTATCTTCACGGATCAGGTTCCGGATCGCGGCGTTCGGTATCATGACCTCCAGGGCGAGCACCCTCCCGCCGCCTGCGCGGGTGATAAGCTGCTGTGATACGACGCCTTCGAGGACGAACGAAAGCTGCGCCCTGACCTGGGACTGCTGGTGGGGAGGGAACACGTCGATAATGCGGTTCATGGTCTGCGCGGCCGAGTTCGTGTGGAGCGTTGCAAAGGTAAGATGGCCCGTCTCGGCGATGGTCAACGCGGCCTCGATGGTCTCAAGGTCGCGCATTTCGCCCACGAGCACCACGTCGGGGTCCTGGCGGAGGATGTATTTCAATGCGTCCTTGAACGACTTGGTGTCGGCGTTCACCTCGCGCTGGTTCACCAGGCATTTTTTGTGCGGGTGCAGATATTCGATGGGGTCCTCGATGGTGATAATATGCTCCTGCCGCTCGCCGTTGATCTTGTCGATCATCGAGGCAAGGGTCGTCGATTTGCCGCTTCCCGTCGGCCCGGTGACCAGGACGAGCCCCCGCGGTTTTTTGCATAAATCGGAAACTATCTCGGGAAGCCCCAGTTCCTGGAACGTCTTTATTTTGAACGGGATGGTCCTGATCGCCGCCGCCACGGCGCCCCGCTGCACGAAGATGTTCGCGCGGAACCGTGAGAGGCCTTTTACCCCGAAGGAGAGGTCAAGCTCGTTGTTCTCCTCGAACTTGTGCTTCTGTGCGTCCGTGAGAATGCTGTAACAAAGGTCCTTGGTCTGGGTGGCGGACAGGGCCTCCAGCCCGGGGATCGGCTTCATCTTGCCGTCCACGCGGATGGTCGGCGGTATTGCCGTCGTGATATGAAGGTCGGAAGCGCCCTTTTCGATCATGTACTTGAGCAGGTCATGTAAATTGGCCATCCAGAGCTCCTTCTCGCACTCAGAGAGCGCTTATTTTCCCCGGGAGCCGCGTGCGATGCCGCAGCCGCTCAAAAGGGGAAATCACTATTGTTAATCGGCAAAGGTCGTGCCGACTACTTCTTCCAGGGATGTCAGCCCCTCCTTGACCTTCGACAGTCCGCTCATGCGGAGCGTCTTCATCCCCAGTTTTACGGCTAATTTTTTGATATCGAGGGCCGAGGCCCCCTGGAGGATCAATTCTTTTATCTCTTCCTTCACCGGCATGACCTCGTACAGGGCGATCCTGCCCTTGTAGCCGGTATTATTGCACGCGTTGCACCCCTCGCCCTTGTAGCTGACGACCGTGGCCGCGTCTTCCTTCGTGAATCCGGCGTCGATGAACGTCTGCGTCGGCACTTTTTCGGGCTTTTTGCAGTTCTGGCAGCTCTTGCGGACGAGCCTCTGTGCCAGGATCAGGATAACCGACGAAGACACGAGGAAAGGCTCCACGCCCATGTTGAGCAGACGGTTGATGGTGCTCGGCGCGTCATTGGTGTGCAGCGTCGAAAGCACGAGGTGGCCCGTGAGCGCCGCCTTGACGGCGATCTCGGCCGTCTCATAATCGCGGATCTCCCCCACCATGACGATGTCCGGGTCCTGACGGAGGAAGGAGCGGAGCGCGGCGGCAAAATTCAGCCCGATCTCGTCTTTCATATGGACCTGATTGACGCCCATGAGGTTGTATTCAACGGGGTCCTCCGCCGTCATGATGTTCACGTCGATGGTGTTGATCTGCTGGAGCGCCGAATAGAGGGTCGTCGTCTTGCCGCTCCCCGTGGGGCCGGTCACGAGCGCCATGCCGTAGGGAGAGGTGATGGCGTCCATGAAGTCCTTGAGCGCCTTGGGCTCGAAGCCCAGCCTGGTTAGGTCGAGCATCAGGTTGCTCTTGTCCAGGATGCGCATCACGATCTTCTCGCCGAAGAGGCACGGGAGGGTGGAAACGCGGAGATCGACTTCCTTGTCCTTGATCTTGAGCTTGATCCTTCCGTCCTGGGGCAGGCGGCGTTCGGCGATGTCGAGTTCCGCCATGATCTTGAGCCTGGAGGTAAGCGCCGCCCGGAGCTTCATGGGCGGCGACATAACTTCGTACAGGGAGCCGTCGATGCGGTAGCGCACCCGGAAGGACTTTTCGTACGCCTCGATGTGGATATCACTGGCGCCCTTCTGCACGGCGTCGGTAAGAATGAGGTTCACCAGCTTCACCACCGGCGCGTCTTCCACCTCGGCCTTGAGCTTGGCCACGTCGATCTTTTCCTCTTCTTCGTGGATGACGCCGACGGACTTGTCGTCCTCTTGAAGGGAGGTCATCACCTTCTCAATGGCGGAGGTGAGGCTGTAATACTTGGCGATAGAGCTCTTGATGCCGGCCTCGGTGGCCAC
The DNA here is from genome assembly GCA_919901555.1 of Nitrospiria bacterium. GTDB lineage: Bacteria > Nitrospirota > UBA9217 > UBA9217 > UBA9217 > CAKKPG01. The sequence continues at coordinate 13,833 of CAKKPG010000040.1, forward strand.
TACCGGTTCAACGTTATAGCCGGTCATGAACTTTACATCATCTATTGCGAAGACGTTGGAAGGGTCCACCATGGCGATGGTGATCGTCGCGCCGGTGCGGTTGATCGGCATGATCTGGTATTTCTGGGCGACCTCGGAAGGAATGAGCTTTACCACATTGACATCTACATCGAACCGGTTGAGGTCCACATAGGGCACGCCGTACTGCTTGCTCAGGAACATCATGAGCTTCTCTTCCTGAACAAAATTCATTTTCACGAGGATCGAGCCGAGCCTGCCGCCCTCTTTCTGCTGAACGGCCAGCGCCTTTTTGAGCTGTTCCTCGTTAATGAGGCCCGAGGACACGAGCATGGCCCCCAGCCGCCCAGCCATCGCCATCGCCATACTTCACTCCTTCTCGGTTAACCTTGACGGTCCGCGGTAAATGTACAAGAGTAATTGTACTTTAAGAGCGCTCACCTGTCAAGGGCAGGACAGGTCCGGCCGAGCGCTTGTTACGCCCTGCGTGAGGCGATCTGCCCGGCAAGAGCGTTTTTCATGACCCGCACCGGCGCCTTTTTCCCCGTCCATATCTCGAACGCGATCACTCCCTGGTACAGGAGCATACCGAGCCCTGAAAGCCCTTGCGCGCCCCGCGCCCTTGCCGCCTTGAGAAGCGCCGTCTCGGGAGGATTATAGACCAGATCACAAACAAGCTGACCCCGCTGGATCTGTTCCTTCCCGATGGGGAGCGGATCGGACTTCCTTAATCCGAGCGGCGTAGCATTGACGAGACAATCTGCCGCGCGGGCAAACGTCTCAATGGCTTCATCACGCACCGCCGTTGCCGACACGCCGGTCTTATTCCGAATATCCCCAACGAGAGCTTCTGCCTTCTCCCTGTCCACATCCCTGAGCCCGATCCCTGCCGCACCGGCAAGCGCAAGGCTGAAGCCGATCGCCCGCGCCGCACCCCCTGCGCCCATAATGAAAAACCGCTTGCCCCGGGGATCGAATCCGGCATCGTCAGTCAGTGAGCGGAGAAATCCTCTGCCGTCGGTATTATGGCCGATAAGCTTGCCCTCGACCACTTCGACGGTGTTCACCGCCCCGATCAGCCGCGCCTCTTCAGAGAGTTCGTGGAGAAAGGGAATGACCTTCTCCTTATGCGGCACGGTAACGTTCAGGCCTTGAAGTCCCAAGGGCACGATGGCCCTGACGGCATCAGCCAGACTGCCCGGGTCGACTGCGAAAGGAACGTAGCATGCGTCCATGCCGAGCTTTATGAATCCCGCATTGTGCATCCCCGGCGAAAAGGTGTGCTCCACCGGAAATCCGAAGATGCCGTACACGTTCGTTCTGCCGGAGATCATTTCCCGCGATCCTCCTCGCCGCGCAGCGCTGCAACGAGCTCCCGCAGGGTCCCTGCCGTGCGCACCGGCGCCCCCAGCGCGCGTTCCAGATGCGCCAGTGTCATATTGTCGAGGAACACATCTTCGTCCTCTTTGACGGCATGCGCGGGGACCACGACAAGGGCGCCGGGATTCCTGCCGCGCAGCGCTTTCAATATATCCTGCCCCGTGAGAAGGCCGGCCACCGTCACCGACGGGCCGAAGAACCGGTTCTTCACCGTGACCAGCCTGATGGAGACCCCTTTGACCCTGTTCAACCGCTGTAAAACGCCCTTGAGTATGGCGCCGAAGGAGACGCCCGTGACTATGGTAACCGTCCGTGAGGCGATCCGTGCGGGAAGCTTTGTGCGGCGGGCATCGCCGAGGAACTCCGCGACCATGCCCACGCCGTTCTCTATCTGGGGAAAGTCCTCGTAGAACGATGCCGGGGGGGTCGGCTCGCCCGCCTTAATGTAGAATTCATCGGACGCGAAGACGAGGCGGGCGCCGAATTTCTTTTTATACTTTGCACCCAGTCCTTCGACGCTCTCGAGCAGGGCCTTTGCCCCCCGTGAAGTAAAGGCTTTGAGCGGGAACAACCCTTTCCGGTGCGCCGTCAGCCCCACAGGCACCACGGCGATGGAAGCAACCGCCGGGAAGAGTCCTGCCAGGTCTTCCACGGTCCTGGCGAGGTGCGGCCCGTCATTGATCCCGGGGCACGTAACGATCTGCGTGTGCATCCTGATGCCGCCTGCGGCGAGGCGCTTCAAGCCGGCCATGATGTCCGGCGCTTTTCTATTGCCCAGAATGAACGAGCGGAGAGAGGGGTCGGTGGCATGGACGGAGACGTACAGCGGGCTCAGCCGCCGGCTGAAGATCCGGTCCCAATCGTCCTCCGTAAGGGCCCCCAGGGTGATGTAGTTGCCGAACAAAAAGGACGCCCTGAAATCATCGTCCTTTACGTACAGGCTTCTGCGGCATCCCTTCGGCATCTGGTCCACAAAGCAGAAAACACACCGATTCCGGCACCGCCTGACGCGAAGGGGGGCGAATTCGAGCCCGAGATCGTCATCAGGCTCCTTGGGCACGGCCGTTTCCACCAGCGAGCCGCCCTTCTTTTTCACGACGAGCGACGGATGTTCGTCGGCGATGGTAAAGGCATAGTCGATACAATCGTTGATCTCCTCACCGTTCACGGAGATCAGGGCATCGCCGGACGCCAGACCAAGGCGCGCAGCCGCGCTGCCCGGCAGAACACGCGCAATCTCAAGCAATCAGGCGCTCCTTTTTGATGCGAACATGTATTCAACGTACCCCGTAATCTGCGTCCTCGCCTCGTCGGTCACCTGACGGAACTTCCTCAGCATCTGGATCTCGTCTATGCTCAGGATCTTTTCGAGGTAATTGATCTGTTCTTCCGACAGGGGATACCTGCGCTTCCCGCGGCGGTATTTGGTGGACGACGGCGACAGGAAAAACCCCTTCACTTCCGCGGGCACCTTTTCCTGATGGGCGGAGAGAATAAGGACGGACTTCTCCAGGCCCAGCTTGTTCGCGATCATGATGAGCGTTTTGTCCTTGGGGATATGCCCCTTGTTGATCGTGACCCGCAAGAGTTCCGGGCTGATTCCGAGGACCTTGGACGCATCCTTCAGGTTCTTAAAGCCCTTCTTTTCCAGCGCCTGGCGAATCATATCTGCAACTTTCATGCGTTCCTCCGTGGATGGAATTATTCCCGTTCATAATCAATGCTGCGGCCTGCCTGGCGGACGCGGCTCATCCGACGATCTTCATTCCCCGTCCGACGTACTGCACGCCGGAACCGATGGTTATGGCCGCCGTGATCCACTGCAGGACGGACAGAAACCTCATTTCCGTACCGTAGCTTATCAGCACAAGGGTAAGCGCAACGACGAGGAGCTGTAAAACCGTGGTCGCCTTCCCGATCAAAGACGGCTGGACCGTTATGCCGTGCCCCATGAGGTAGATGACGAGGCTGCCCAGCGCGAGGATCACGTCGCGGCTCACCACGATAATAACGAGCCACACGGGCAGTTTACCGAGAAGCACAAGCGTTACGAACGCAGAGATAATAAGCAGCTTGTCCGCCATGGGGTCAAGAAAGGCCCCGAGCTCCGTTTGGGTCTTCATGAGCCGGGCGATCATGCCGTCGAGCGCATCGGTCGCACCCGCCACAACGAAAACCGCCAAGGCCTCGCGGTAATAGCCGTACACCATAAGATTGATAAAAAAAGGAATCAGTACCACCCTGAACAGAGTGATATAGTTCGGAAGGTTCATCACTGTTTGAAACCCCCACCTCCACCGCGATGGATAATAATAAACACATTTATTTGTGCTGTCAACATTTTTCTTTTTGTTTTTTGGGCATACCTGCGCCCGGTCAGGGCCTGCCCGGCGTGTCAGTACGCCTCTGACGTTCTGGACAGGGGTCTCTGGCTGATCGGAGGGATTGAGTGGAGCCGGCGGTCGGGATTGAACCGACGACCTGCTGATTACGAATCAGCTGCTCTACCGCTGAGCTACGCCGGCAAACAAGAAGGTATGCAAGAAAAAACGAACGGTTGTTTATACATCATTCCGGCTTTAAGTGTCAAGAAAATCTTTCGGCGCTTTTTTCTCGCCGCAACCGATCTGTGCCTGTCATGGTGAGCGAAGCGGAGAATCACGCTTTTTCAAAACACGTAAGACACCCCGCTCACGGTGACATGCAAAAACGTTTTTCAGCTGCCTTTTATTGCTCCGTCGGCGGAGGGATTTCGAACACCTCCCAAAGCGGAATTTTCACCCCTTCGACAAAGGCGAGGGTCAGGATCTCCTGCGCTCCGGCGGCGTCCGGTTCGCTGAATTTTCCATCCATGAGACGATATCGCTCGATGAACATGTCCTCGGGATAGGCGATGATGTATTCCCTCACTCCCAAGCGCTCATAGAGCGACTTTTTCTCTCTCTTGTCCTTTATCGAAGTGGCGGGAGAAAGGACTTCCACGACCAGATCCGGAGCGCCCTGGATGTTTGCGGCGGTAATTTTATTTTTGTCGCATACCGCAAACACATCAGGCTGCACCACGTCATGCTCCGAGAGCACGACATCCGTAGGCGCGATGAAAACCCTGCATGGACCGCCCTTAAGTTTTTCCCGTAAAAGAGCCCCGAAATTGACAACAATCTGCTGATGCCGTGTTGTAGGCGCAGGCGTCATATCGTACGCTTTGCCGTCGATCAGCTCCCAACGCTCATCTCCGGGCCACGTAAGACGGTCTTTATAGGTGAACTTCCCGTCCGGTTTTTTCTTTACCGCATATCCCATAATATCTCCCGTAGTATGATCGAATTTTATCCAAATGGCGGGACAATAGCAAGGGGATTTTATTCCACAAAATGAAACAGGCAGGCAAATTCGCCTGCCTTCTGTTTCGCCGCGGAAGTTACAGAGGGGTTAGAGAAAAAAGCGACGCTAAAGACAATTGCTACTGATGACACCCTGTTCCTGATATCCCACCCCCAGTTGTGCAGTTATCGATTTCAGCATTACCATAGGGTGGTGAAGCCGGTAGTGTTGCACTACTGATTTTAGCACTTCCCCCAGCCGCATAGGTCGTGACATCTGCTCCGTCTGTACCGAGCACAATCATTGCCTTATTTTTATATCCGTGCGGTATCCGCGTATGGCAGTTCACGCATCGATATGCGTAGAGCGATGAAGGGCTTGACGTTGCAAGGCTTTTGTGGCGGGTGTGAAGATTGTAGGCGTCGTTCCTGAAACCCGTCCCCGTTCCTGCCGGTGTTTCCGGTCCCGAAAGATAGGTACTTACATCATGGCACGTAAAGCAGAGATCCGTGCTCGGCTGGACAGGATCGGTTTTTGCCCCTATTGAATCAGTGTAGGCGTAGGATAAAATGAATTTTTCGCTGGAACCGTGCGGTCCCTGGGGCGAAATCCCTCCGTTCCTCGTATGGCAGTCGGAACAATACATGGTCTGTGTGCCGCTGTTCCAACCTCCTGTATAGGTCCCCGCTGTATTGGCATTCGTACCGCCAACGGGGTGGAACGATGCATTGCCCGGATTGAATTCCTTGGCCTGGTCCGTCATGGCGGCGCCCAGTGACGGCGAGGTCGGCGGGGCCCCTGCCCCCCACGCAAAGGAGCTGTGGCACTTGAAGCACACCTCGTATTCTTTATCGGCAACGGTTGATACATTATTGACAGCGCCGAGCGGTTCAATATAGGTAAAATTGGTCGATAACGGCGCTGTCCATGCCAAAGGCCACGATGACATCCGTGCGCCGCCGGCGCCATACAAAGGGCTCAACGTCGCGCTGACGGCGCTGATGGTATTCAGCCCGATGCTGTGCAAAACGCCGCCTGCGGTGTGCGGGTTGTGGCAATCCTGGCACTCCACATGCCACGGCGTGGAACCGAGCCAGCCATTCGGATTATAGTCTTTTCCCTCTGTGGCCTTATGGATGTTTGTATAGTTCTTTACATGGTGTGCATAGGTCTTGCCTGTTTCGCTCTCGACATTTCTTTTGCCGGCATTAATTCCCGTAGCCGTGCTCCCATGACAAACGCCCGCGGAACCGGCAGTGCCCCACCGATCGTTCGGATTGTTAAAACAGCTGCCCTCCTCCTGAAACGAGAGCAGATACATACCCATGCCGGGATTTGGCGTTGTGGGCGCTGTGGCGGTCACGCCGGCTTTATGCGGAAAATGGCAGTCCATGCACTTCACTTCACCGACAGTACTTCCGAGAACACCGGAACCCGTGCCGTTCGGGGGGGCGTAGGAAAGTGAAGAAACATCATGAATGCTCAGGGTGAACCCTGTTTTGTTGTGACAGCTCGCGCAGATACCTGATTGAGAGTTAGAGTCTACGAGGAAATTGCCATACTGATTATCATGGGCATTATGGCATGAGGTGCATTCTACATAACCCGTGCCTGTGGTGTTTTGCGTCTTCACGGCCGTGCTGTCATAAAGCCATATCTTGTTTCCCGTAATCAGCCCCCTGAGCTCAGGATCTTGCCCCGGACCGGAACCACTGACGTACTTAATCGCCACGGGATGGTCGTCGCGAAGGTCAATGCCAACGTAGCCGGCCGCGGTCTGGGGCATTTTGTAGTCCGCTCCGGTGCCCTGCATCGGGATGGTGGAGACGCCGGAGGGCATGTTCACCAGTGAACCAAGGGCAATGGTCCCGTCGTGGCAGGAAAGGCAGATTCTGGTTTTCACATGGGCGCCCGTTGCCGGAGACTCTGCCGCGGGATAGGTGCCGCCGCCGAGCTGGGACAGGACATCGCTGGTGTAAACCGTATATAAAGCGGTAGACATGTTTCTGTTCCATAGCGGTCGTAGAGAAGCGTCCGATCCGGTCAAGGCCGAATGCGGGGTATGGCAGAAGACGCATATTTCCGAGGTGCCGGCGCCGGTCGACTTGATGGTCCCCGTACCGGAGGTCGAGAGGTTGTGCTTGGTGTTTGCTACCGGAGTGGGGGCGGCCCCGGCCATCCATGTCGCCGTGAACGTAATGAGAAAAAGGAGTATGATTATTCCGCAGCGTCTCATAAAATACCTCACAGGGTTAAACGTCCTAAAGTTACGGTTACGGTTACGATGCCCGTTACGTCTTACGGCTACGTCGTTCGTGTTGTGACGTTACCGTTGCACGCATTCCGATACGGGCTTCGTTACCGTTACACGTTGCCGTTTTGCGGCTATTTCAAATGCTGAAACATCTGCATGCGGTAATTGTAGCTGTCCGCAACATACAGCCGGTCTTTGCCGTCCATGAACAACCCCGCGGGGACGTTGAACTGTCCCCGTTCAATGCCCATTCTGCCGAAGATGAGGAGCAGCCTGCCCTGACGGTCGAAGACCTGGATGCTGTTCCTGAGGCTGTCGGAAACCCACAGGTGGCCCTCACTGTCCACGGCAATGCCTTTGGGCTTGATGAAATCATGGATGCTCGTGCCGTTTCCTCCGAATTTCGACAGAAACTTCCCCGCCTTGTCGAATATCTGCACGCGGAAGTTGAGGGTATCCACCACGTACACGTCCCCCTGGCCGTCGATGGCGACATGGGTGGGGAAATTGAACTCCCCGTCACCGGCGCCCCTGCTGCCGAAGGAGAACAGCCTTTTCCCGGCGAGATCGAATATCTCCACCCGGTGCCCACGGGTGTCCACGACGTAAAGGGTTTTCTCCGTCCTGTTGACTGCAATTCCCGTGGGACGAAGCAGGGTGTCGTCGCCTATCACCCGCTTGTTCTTGCTCCCGTCGAACACAAACACCCGTCTCCTGACCGAATCTGAGACGTACAGGAGGCCATCGGCATCGAGTGCCGCCCCGATGGGAGAGGCGAGCGGCCCCAGCTTGGTTTTGGAAAACTTGTCATATTTTTTTTTCTCGAAATCGAAGAAGTGAATGCATGAGCCTCCCCAGTCGGCAATGTATACCTTGCCGTCGCCGTCGGCCGCAACGCCGTGGGGGGAGATGATGCGGTCTACCGTGTCCTCGCCCGCGATGAACTCCCAGAGCTTCGCAAAAAATCCCTTTTTTACGCCGAGGTCCTGAGGAGTGATGAACGTTTTGATGTGCTGTATGCGCGGTTTCTCGGGGGCGAGAGGCCAGACCCAGGGCTTGTCGCTTAGGGTTTGGGACTGTTTCTCTGCGGCCTGAACACCCGGCAAGGAGAGGGCGGAGGTAAGCGCAAGCAGGCAGAACAGTATAAAAAACCGAAGAGGTTTCATAATAATTATCGAGAGTTATACCATTCTCACGCCCTGTTGTCAATCAGGGAGAACACCGGCGCTCCTTATGCGCTCTGGCGATCGTATTGCGAGTGGTTCGGGTTTTCCATGACCTTGTCGATGGCTTCTGTAACAGCGGTCTCGACCATCACCCAGGGAGAACCGAGTTCCTTGTCCTTTTCCTCATCCACGTAATAGTGCGGCGGCAGATAATTCAGCGCTATGGCCACGATATCCTGGGTACATCTCGGGCAGTCACACAGGTGTGCATATCGCTCTTTCAGGTATTTTTCCATCACCGTGAGAACCCGTTCATAATTCGCATTTTTTACCTGATAATCCATCCCGCTATCCTCTCGCATTACACGCACAATCTCTAAATAATGACAAGCAAAAAGAATACCAGACTTCAAAGATATGTAAATGTTTATATTTCAACAAGTTATACAAATCATGTCAATATCTTGCCTGACGGCGTTTTGAGCGATACCGAGCACATTGAGCGAAAACCACCAGTTATAACCAGCCCGGTCCAATATTCCAGGGTTGTCTTTTCAGACAAGTTGGGCTATACTCCGCGAATCATGGTGAGAGAAGGCAAACCGCAGTTCTATATCATCGACGGCAATTCCTACATTTACCGGGCCTTTTACGCCATCCGCGGGCTGTCCACGTCGTCCGGCCTGCCCACAAACGCGGTTTTCGGGTTTGCCAACATGCTCATGAAGGTGATCAAGGAAAAATCACCGGACATGCTGGCCATCGCATTCGACCCCAAAGGCCCCACACGAAGGCATGGGGAGTTCAAGGAATACAAAGCCCACCGGCCGCCCATGCCCAGAGACCTCATTCCCCAGATTCCTTATATACACCGGCTGGTCCAGGCCTTTCGAATTCCCGTATTCATAGAAGAAGGCCAGGAAGCGGACGATGTCATTGCGACCCTTGCACGCCGCGCGGTGACGCAGGGTATGGAAGTGGTCATCGTCACCGGTGACAAGGACATCTTCCAGCTCATCGGCCCCGGCATAACGGTCTATGACACGCTGAAGGAAAAGGTGTACGGGCCTGACGAGGTGATAGAGCGTTTCGGCGTGCCGCCGGAAAAAATGGTCGAGATCATGGGGCTCATGGGAGACGCGGCGGACAATATTCCGGGCGTGCCCGGCATCGGCGAGAAGACCGCCCAGGCGCTTATCAAGCAGTATGGGACCATCGAGAACCTGCTTTCCCACGCGGACGAGATCACCAAACCAAAGCTCAGGCAGACCCTCATCGAGTCTGCGCGCCTGGCGCGGTTGAGCCGGGAGCTTGCCCGGCTCCATGAGGACGTGCCCATCGATATCGACTACGACAGCCTGAAATTGAAAGAGCCCGACAACCCCGCCCTTCTTGCGGTCCTCCGGGAGCTGGAATTCCCTTCGCTGCTCAAGTACGTCACCCTGGAACCGGCGCATGAGGCGGAATACGTCCCCGTGCTCAATGAGAAGGAGCTCCAGGACATGATCACGGCCGTTTCCGCCTCATCAGAGCTGTCCTTCGACACCGAGACCACGTCCGTTGATCCCCTGCTGGCCGAGCTCGTCGGAATTTCCTTTGCCGTAGAGCCGTATAAGGCATACTACCTTCCCCTGGCCCACACCTATGCCGGCGTCCCGAAACAGCTTGATAGAGACCATGCGCTCCAGGCGCTCGCGCCGGTGCTCGCAAACGCGTCGATCAAAAAGATCGGCCAGAACATGAAGTACGACCTTCTGGTGCTCGGACATTATGGAATTGCGGTGCAGGGCCTTTCCTTCGACACCATGATCGCCTCCTATGTCTTAAACCCGTCCAAAATGTCCCACGGTCTCGAGGCCATTGCGTTGGAATACCTGAATTACAAGATCACCACCTACGCCGACGTTACGGGAACCGGCAAGAAGCGGATCGGGTTCAACGAAGTAGGCCTCGAGACGGCGGCGCGCTATTCCGGAGAAGACGCGGACATCACGCTCAGACTGAAGCGCGTCCTGGCGCCGAAGCTTGCGGAGCATAACCTGGAAAAGCTGTTCCACGAAATAGAGATGCCTCTTATGGAAGTGCTCGTAGACATGGAGCGCACGGGCGTCAAAATAAACGCCGCGTTTCTGCAGAACATGTCGAATACACTTGAGCATGAAATGGCCCGCGGCGCCGCTGCCGTATACGAACTGGCGGGAACGGAGTTCAACATCAATTCGCCGAAGCAGCTCGCCGATATCCTGTTCGTGAAGCTCGGCCTCACGCCCCTGAAGAAGACCAAGACCGGGTTCTCCACCGACGTGGACGTACTCGAAGAGCTCGCCCATGTCCATCCGCTGCCTGCGGAGGTCCTTGCCTACCGCACCCTCGCAAAGCTCAAGTCGACCTATGTCGACGCCCTGCCTGCCATGATCAACCCGGGGACCGGGAGGCTGCACACCTCCTATAACCAGACCGTGACCGCGACGGGCAGACTGTCGAGCAGCGAGCCCAATCTCCAGAACATTCCCATCCGCACCGAGCTGGGCCGAGAAATCAGAAAGGCCTTCATCCCCGAGGCCGGCGCGAACCTTCTCTCCGCGGACTATTCGCAGATAGAACTTCGCATCCTCGCCCACATGAGCGGAGATCCCGGCCTGATCCGGACCTTTATCAACGGCGAGGACGTGCACAGCCGGACGGCGTCGGAAATATTCGGCCTTCCTGCCGAGGAAGTTACCCCAGAAATGCGGCGCAAGGCAAAGGCGGTGAACTTCGGGATCATCTACGGCATCTCCGCCTTCGGCCTTGCCCAGGACATCGGCGTTTCGAACAGCGAGGCCAGGCGGTACATTGACAACTACTTTGCCCGCTACCCCAAGGTGCGCGAGTTTCTCGACAGGACCATCGAAGACGCCAAAACGAATGGCCACGTGACGACGCTCTTCGGCCGGCGGCGTTTCATCCCCGAACTTGTTTCTTCAACGGCATCGGTGCGAAGCTTCGGGGAGCGGATGGCCGTGAATACGCCCATCCAGGGCACGGCGGCGGACCTCATCAAGATCGCCATGATCCATATCCATCAACGCATCAAGGAACAGGGCCTCGGCTCGAAGATGATCCTCCAGGTCCATGACGAGCTGGTCTTCGAAGTTCCCGGCGGAGAGCTCGATCAAATGAAGAATCTGGTCAGGGAAGGCATGGAGAACGTGATCACGCTGTCGGTCCCCATCAGGGTCGACATGGCCGCGGGCAGGAACTGGGATGAAGCGCATTAAGACCGGAGGGCATTGGAAATGTCAAATTGAAAATTTGAAAGAAAAGGCCTCAGCTTTATAATTTGATATTTACAATTTGCAATTTACAATTTCGTTCCTTACTTAAACTCAAACCGGAACTTCACGTCCGCTCCGATGTTCCCGATCTCGTTCCGCTCCCCGACGAGTGAAAAATTCTTATTCAGAATATACTCGATCCTGAAGATCTCCTCCGGCGTCGTTGCACCGACGTTTGAGGAGTAGGTGACATAGAGCTTGTCCCGGACGACCTCCTTGCCCACGGTGATCCTGGGCACGGCCGTGTCGCTTTTGCTCACATAGGGGTCCACCTGGAACCGGTCCAGGCCGGTGAGGCTCCGGGCCCGGCGCTCGAAAATATCCTGGAACTGGCCCGTGGCGAACGAGGCCGCTTCTCCCACGCCGACGCCGGATTCCTTGCCCGTGATCTCTTCGCTCGTCTTGCCGAGAGCAAGGAGGCTGAGGATGCTGATGTCGGAGAGCGACGGGTCAGAAATCATCGTGACCGTTGCGCGGTCGGCGGTTCCCGAGACCGACAGCCGTATCTGATACTCGCGCACGCGGGTCTCGGCCTGGATATCGAGGGCGGGATTCATCCGGCCCGGGTCGAAGAAATCGGCCGACCCATGGAGAATCTTGAAATCGTTCTTTCTGAAGTATACCGTTCCGCTGCGCGCCTCGATCCTTCCCAGGAGCTGCGGCTGGTTCACCGTCCCCCGGATAAACAGGTCCATCTCGAGCGGCAGTTTGGCCAGGTTGTTCTGAAAAACAATATTGTCTTTTCCGAAAAAGTGGATATTCAGCTTCGTATCGCCGATCCACTTCACGTCGGTTTTTTTCCGCTGGTAGAAACCCCGGGACATGTCCACAAGCATGCTTTTCCATTCCACCCGTTTATCGTAGCGGGCCCGCTTGATCTGGACCTCCCCGGAAAGCGACTGCTCGGCGGCATCACCGTCGTAGGAGAGCTCTCCCGAAAGGGTCGAGGCAAGGCCTTCGGGATAGCGGGTGGTCACGTTATCGAAGGTGACCCGCGACGCGAACTCGCGGAGCGCAAGGCCGGCAAGCTGGGCATTCCCCGTCACGCGCACGGCGCCGCCGCCCACTTCCCCGGTCAGGTCCTCGGCCACGACCCGTTCCCGGTCAAAGGCGATCGTACCGTTGAGCGCGGTGAATTTCTGGGGAACATCCTTCACCTTGACCTCGCCGTTCTTGATGCGGAGCTCGCCGGTGACTTCGGGGTTGCTCCAGTCGTCCGTGACCGCAAGCTTGACCTCCGCTTCGCCGTCGCTGTGCTCCACCTCCGCGTACAGGACCCTGAAGAGCGAGAGATTCGTGCGACCCGTGAACGCGAGGTCGACGCTTTTTCCTATCCTGGCGCTCCCCTGAACGGTGATCCCGGTTCCGGGACCAGCGAAGCTCAACGGGGAGAAGGAAAGCCTGCCCGCCGCAATTTCCAGGTTCTGTTCGGCCTCATTGTCGATGCGGTAATCACCGACGGAGATGCTCAAGCGGCGAAGCGTCGCACTGCCAGAGAGCCGGGAGGGATCACGCCCCCGGCCGTTGAGGTTCACACCGCCGTCTGCGGTCACCCGTGCGCGTCCGAAAAGATCCTTTTTCCCGAGCACCACGAAGGGATCGATCCCGTCGGACCTGACCTCGGCCCTCACGCTCCAGTCGTAGGGCGCCCGGAGTTCCATACGGCCGGCCGCCTTCGCCCGGTCGCCCGTCAGGGCCGCGGTGAAATCGGCCGTGGCGTTCTTGATCTCCCCCTGTGCGGTCAGCCCCCCGAGGGGGCTCTGATAATACGATAAGGCGGGAACGGCAAGGGACACCCGCACGGCGGGAGCGGAAAAGCTTCCCGAGGAATCTATGTCGAGTTTAAATTGTCCGGCAAAGGGCAGACCGGACAGCAAGTTCAGCTCCGCAAGGTCGACAAAGCGGGATTCCAGACTTGCAGAATAGGTCTTGTTGAACCCTATCCAGCCGGAGGCCCGTACCATGCCGCTCCCTTTATACAGGATGACATTCGGGAAGGATATCTTGTCGCGGGTGAGCGAAACTGACACCGCCCCCTTATCGAACGCTTCCCCGTATGCCGTGCCCCGGTCGAGATCAAGACGCCCCCCGGCATGAAAATCGCGTCCCTTGCCGCTCAGCGAAAGCCGTCCGGAGGCGGCGAGTGTGAGCGGGAGCGGCCTGTAAAACATGTTCACGATGCTCATCACCTCTGAATGCATCACGGTAAGCTGAGCTTCATAGACAGGCTCTGCGCCGCTGAAACTGATGAAACCTTCGAGCATATAGCGCGAGGACTGCTGGCGGATGTCGACGTCTGAAAGGGAAAGCCGTCTCCCGCCGTAGCGAAGTTTGCCGCCGATATCATCGAAGCGAACTCCCCGCACCGTCAGCGGCCAGGCAGAGAGCACCCCGTCGAAGAGCGGTGAGACAAGGGGCCCGGTCAAAACGCCCTTGATGCCCACCCGGCCTTCCAGGGCCGCGCCGGTGAGAGAGGAAAGGGTTTTCTCGGATCCCGACGACTCCAGAGAAAGCACGGCATCAAACCCCGATGCGGCATCGGCCCTGCCGAGCATGCGCGCCTCAAGGTCACCCGCTGCTATGATAAGCCGGTTGATGTCGACTCCCGCGGCACGGTACGTAAATGATGCATCGATACCATCGATGGCCACGCGTTTTGCCCCCCGCACCAGTGTCCATTTCTTTCCGCCGGCCGTCAAGGTCCGGTTTCCATAGGCAAACGTCAGGTCCCCGTTCTCCAGCCGCATATCCTTGAACGCGAGGCCCTGGAGCGTGAGCCCGCCGTTGACGACCGGATCGGTCATGTTCCCTTTCACATCGGCAGCGACGTCGAGGAAGGGCCCCGGACTTTCCCGCCCCTGGACCCTGCGGAGAATATCGGCAAAGGTCCCGAGAACCCGCGGCCCCACCCGGGACCGGAGCTTCAGATCAAGCCGTCCGGACGGCAGGGACCCGATGGAACCGCTCGCCGAAAAAACCGCGTCATCGGAGTCCAGGGAAAGCGCGTCAATACGGATCCCGCTCCTTCCGGAGTGAATCGAGGCGCTGAGACGCAGGGAAATTTCAGGATACGCGGCGGCAACAGCGGAAACATCGGCGGATTTTATGGACAGCCTCATGCTCATGTCCGACAGCCCTATGCGGGCGTTCATTTTGATATCGGAAACCGAAACCGTCGACGACGACCCCTGGTCGCTAAAGAAGATCCGTCCCCGCTTGACGGTGATCCCGCGAAGATGGAGATGATAGCGGGAAGGGCCTGCGGTTTCGGCCTGCGAGAACAAGGACCTGATCCGCGCGGAGCTCCGCGCAACGTTCACTTCTCCGTTCTTCAACCGTTCTATCCGAAGGCGAGGTTCCAGTATGACGATGGACGGCAGGGAGATTTTGTTGACGAGGAGGGCGAACGGATTGATATAGGCCCGGAGTTTTCTGATCACGACGAAATCTCTTCCCCGGTCATCCACGAGAGCGGCATCGCGCACCTCGACATACAAGGGAACCAGGCTTGCCTTGATCTTCCCGATGCGCACAGCGGGTCCCAGGGCTTTCGTCAACGGCTCCGTCACGTAAGGACGGATTCTGGCGGAAAAGGCGTCGCTCCGGACGTAGATCTGCAGGCCCACCAGGGCGATGGAGAATATCAGTGCTGTCGCGATGACGATCTTTTTCATGGCTTCATAGGCGGCCGGGGGCGCGCTCCGGCTTCGCGGCCTTTTGCCGGCGCTCTCCGGATGCGCCTCACTCCAGCACCCGGAGGAGGGCCTCTTTTATCCTGCTCAACCGCTCACTGTCGGCGATCTTCCTGCGAAAAAGATCGGTCACATAGAAGGAGTCCATGACCCGTGCGCCCTCGGTCACGATCTTCGCCGAGGCGATATCCAGGTTCAGGTCGAACAGCGTCTTTGCAATCCGGTACAGGAGTCCCACCCGATCGCGCGCGGTAACATCGATGATGGTGCAGAAATCGGAGGTGTCGTTGTCGAATGCAACCATCGGCGGTGACGCGGCTGTTTCCGTCTTCCGTGCTGTGTAGAGGCCGGGCTCCGGGGGCCTGCGCCGGCTCGTGAGCGCGGCGCGCAGTTCGGTCTTTACGCTCTCCCACGCATCTTCATAGGTTGAGATGTTCCCGTCGGCGTCGGTGATCTGGAAGGTGTCGATCATCACGCCGTTCCTTGTGGTGAAGACCTGCGCCCGGAGGATATTCAGGTTCTTGGCCGCGATCGTCCCCGCGGTCCGGTAGAACATGCCGTAGGCATCGTAGGCGCAGACGGTAAGCTCGGTATATCCTTTTTGCCGGTTGTGCCGATGGCCGATGACGAGTTTTTCCTCAGGTAGCGCCTTCATCATGCCCATATGATCGATCACCTTCTGCACCGGCGTAAACAGCAGATACTTCTCCGGCATGACCGCAAGATAGTCGTCGATCTCGCGGGGAGAGAAAAGCCCCTCAGCCTCCCTCCTGATCCGCTGGTACGCGGCCTCCCGCTTTGTCTGCTCTTCCTCCTCGGTCCGGGCGCTGGTGTCAAAGTACCGCATCGTCTTGAGATAGAGGTCCTGCAGGAGCGCCGCCTTCCACTGGGTCCAGGCCCGGGGATTCACCGCGGAAATATCGGCATAGGTCAGCAGGTACAGAAGCCTCAGATTCTCGCCGTCGTGTACGCGCCGTGCAAAATCCGCGATAACCTTTTGTTCCGACAATTCTCTCCGCTGGGACAGGCTGGACATAAGCAGGTGGTTCCTCACGAGGAAGAGGACCCGCTCCCGGTCTTCTCCGGCGACGCCCAGCCGCGCAAGAATCCCACCGGCCAGGTCCACTCCCCGGTATTCGTGTTCCGACCGGTAGGCCTTGCCCAGATCATGGAGCAGCACGGCAAGCATCAGGACCCACCGTTTCTTCAATGATTTGAAGGCGTCCCGCAAAATCGTCAGCGCCGGGAAAAGGCCGCCCCACAGGTCCTGGAGGCTCCGGATCGCCAGAAGAATATGCTCGTCCACCGTGTACTGGTGGTAATAGTCGTGTTTCGCCAGGGACTGGATAGAACGGAATTCCGGGATATACCTTCCCAGGAACCGCAGGTCCTTCATGAGGGTGAGCGTCTCCCACAGGATATCGGGGTTGTCGAGGATCGACTGGAACACGGCGGCCGCCGCCGTCGATGCGCGCACCTCGTCGCCGAACCTCGCTTCGCGGACCATCGCTTTCAGCCGGTCGGACATGACGGCGTGGCGTGACTGGGCGATCTGGAAGGCCTGCATGATCAGAACGGGGTCTTTTTGGATCAGGTCTTCCGACGCGGGAACGAGCGTCCTGTCCACGAGAGAGAATGGTCCGAGGCGCCGAACGGGAACGAACCACCGGCGCGGCGGTTTTCTGAGCGCCGCATCCACGACGAGACTTGAGAATTCCCGGACATTCTTTGCGTGGAGAAAGTAGGATTTCATGAACCGTTCGACGGCGAGCAGATGGGTGGAATCCCGGTAGCCGAAATTTTTTGCCGTGCGCTCCTGCATCTCGTACGTGAGGTGGTCGTTCCTGCGGCCCGAAAGGTAATGGAGCTCGTTCCTGAGCTTCCAGAGAAAGTTCCGCGACCTGAGAAAAACCGCGTACCGGCCTTCCGTGAGGATGCCGCGGGGAATGAGGTCGGCAAGGGAGGGGACCCTGAAATGGGTGAACGCCACCCAGAAGGCGGTGTGAATATCCCTGAGCCCCCCGGGGCCTTCTTTGATATTCGGCTCCCGCAGGTAGACGGAGCCGCCGTACTGCTGGCGCGTGGCATTGCGCTCGGCGACCTTTGCGGTAATGAACGAAGAGGCCTTCCAATAGAATACATCGCTGCGCATTGCTTTCAGGAAGGAGCCGTAGAGAGGATCGTCGCATGCGATGGGCCTGGATTCGATGAGCGACGTGCGTATCTTGATGTCCTGCCGCGCAAGCTCTACGCATTCCCGGACCGTGCGTACGCTGTAGCCCACGTCCAGTCCCCCGTCCCAGAGCTGATAGAGCATCTCGGGAGCACGCTGCCGGTCGGCCTGGTCCCGGCAGAGGAACATGATGTCGATGTCGGACTGGGGATTCAACTCTCCCCTGCCATAGCCGCCGGTGGCGATGAGCCCGGGCATGGGGCCGCTTGTGGTCAGGCGTCCATGAAGCTCCCGGAGCACACGATCGACGAGAGCCGTTCGACGCTGGACCACCTGGCTCCCGTCGGCGCCGGCGACGTGCGCGTCCCGAATGACGGCGTCCCCCTCATGGAGCGCCGTCCTGATATCGATATCGCGGTCAGCGATTGTCTTGTGATCCAAGCCAGCCATGCACTACCGGAAAACCGTTCACTTCTTGAAGTTGATGGATTTCAGCTCATCCATCATGAGCATAAAGCTTCCGAACCCGGCCTCGCCGTAACACCGCGAGTCCGCATCCATCTCAAGCGTCGTTTCGCTTCCGTCCACGAGATGCGCCGTGGTCTTCACTTTCCGGTCCTTTTTCTCGCCCACGGTCAGCTCCTTCACCTTGTCGAAGGGAACCACGACCTGCGCCATGCCCATATATCCTGCGAAGTGGATCCGCCCCTCCCAGCTGAACTTCTCGCCCTTGATCGTATTGCCCGATGCGTCGGTGATCACGACCGCATAGTTTTTTTCGACCCGCGGCGCCCGCTCAAAACCCCCTCCCTTGCCGCCCATGGCGGTGAGCAAAAATGCCGAGCAAAGAATGAAGACAGTGTACGCAACTCTCCTGAGCATGCCGGTTCTCCTTTCACCCTGAAGGTTTGTCCGCCTCCGACTGATGAAAATAGATTACCATAACGCTCCTTGTCTTACAAGAAAAAAGCTTGCAAACAGCAACAGGTTTGTGTAAGGTACACACGGTATGGACAGGGAGAAGCGGTCACCTGACGCGTTCGGGAAACTTGTTGAACTGATGGCGATGCTCCGCGGCCCCGAAGGGTGTCCCTGGGACCGCAAGCAGACCGCCGAATCACTCAAGCCGTTCCTTATCGAAGAATGCTTCGAGGTGGTTGACGCGCTGGAGGAAAAGGACCCCGGGAAAGTAAAAGAGGAACTGGGAGACCTCCTCTTCCAGATCATCTTCCATGCTCGCATTGCCGAAGAAAAGGGCGAGTTCACCATGGAGGATGTCATCTCGTCCATCATCGAAAAAATGACCCGGCGCCACCCGCATGTCTTCGGCGATGAGAAGCTCACCACCGACCGGGAAGTCCTGGCCCACTGGGAAGCGATCAAGAAGAAGGAAAAGGGCTATGAACAGCGGCGGTCCATTCTCGAAGGCGTGCCGAAAAGCTTGCCCGCCCTCATTCGCGCCCACCGCCTCCAGGAGCGGGCCGCCCGCGTGGGCTTCGACTGGAAGAAGATCGACGAAACGCTGCCCAAGCTCGATGAGGAAATTGCGGAGTTCAAAGAGGCCCTCAGGCTGAAAAACGCCGCCGCTACGGAAGAGGAGCTGGGCGACATCTTCTTCATGCTCGTGAACATCTCACGCTTCCTGAGTATTGATCCCGAAGAGGCCCTGAAAAAGACGATCGGAAAATTCATCCATCGGTTCAGATATATGGAAGAAAGCGCCGCGGCCCCGGGAAGCTCCCTGAACGACATGACGATCGATGAGATGGAGCGGCTGTGGCGGAAATCAAAAGAAAAAGGCTGACATGCTTCCGGCGGTAGTCCTTCAGTTACGGGAGCTGCTGCCCCCTGCTCATGTATCCCCGTAACTGAAGGATTACTTCCGGCGCGAACGTCCGATTGACATTGATCCCGCCGTTGGATACAATCGGGGTGATTTCTCATGCAGAAAGGGGTCCTCGCTTATGAACAGAACGAACAAAGCAGTCTTTCTCGGAATTCTCCTGTTCCTCTTCTTCGCGGCTCTCTACGCATTTCCGGTCTCGAGCACGGAACTTTCGCAACAGTCATCCACCGAATCAACGCCCGCCTTCAAAGCCGACGAAGCGCTGAAAAAACTCCTGGACGGCAATCAGCGTTTTGCCGCGGGGCTGCCTGCCCAGAAAGATGTCGGCGCGGCAAGGAGAACGGCGCTCCTCAAGGGGCAGTCCCCGTCCGCCGTGCTCCTCTCCTGTTCCGACTCTCGCGTCCCGCCTGAGCTCGTTCTTGACCAGGGCCTGGGCGATATCTTCGTCGTCCGGGTGGCCGGAAACGTCGCGGACCCGGTCACGCTGGGAAGTATTGAATATGCCGCGGAGCATCTGAACGTTCCCCTGATCATCGTCATGGGTCACGACAGGTGCGGTGCGGTGGCGGCCACCATCCAGGGCGGGAAGCCGGAGGGGAACATACGCTCAATCGTGGCCAAGATCGCTCCGGCAGTGAGGAAAGCGAGGGCCTCGGGCAAAAAGGGAGACGACCTGCTCGAAGCCGCCGTTATCGAGAATGTAAAAAATGTCATAGCGAGCCTCACGAGGGAAAGCAAGATCATTAAACAGCTCGTGAAAGAGAAGAAGGTGAAGATCGTGGCCGCCAAGTACAGCCTTTCCACGGGGAAAGTCGAGCTCCTCGAACAACCCAAAGGCAGGTAAACCCCGTTAGAGAACAAGTTCTCTAACGATTATAGATTGTGGCTTTACCCCGTTAGAGATGTTTCGCTTGACGCGATCTCTAACGGGGTAAACAAAAGCAAATCACAAAGGCCGGGCAATGTGCCCGGCCTTTGTGATTACACGATTTTCGCTTGTATTATGATTTCCCCGGCCCGGGAAGGTGAATGGCCATGCCATGGACGTCCTCGGCGGCCTCCATCACGGCTTCTGCAAGGGTCGGATGGGCATGGATCAGGTGTCCGACGTCGCGGGCCGTGGCGCCCATGCGGATGGCCAGCGCGCCTTCGTGGATCATGTCGGTCGCGTGGGCGCCGCAGATGTGCATGCCGAGGATTTTGTCCGTAGCATCGTCGGCGATCACCTTCACCATGCCCGTAATTTCTCCCATGGCGTGCGCCTTCCCCAGTCCGCGGTACGGGAACCTGCCGACCTTCACCTTTATCCCTTTTTCCACGGCCTGCTTTTCCCGGAGCCCCACGCTGCCCACCTCGGGCATGGTGAATATGCCTGCGGGGACAACGGCGTAGTCCATGCGCTCATTGCCGCCGAGGGCATTTTCCACGGCCACCAGCCCCTGGTGCGACGCCACGTGGGCCAGCATGACCGTCCCCGTCACATCACCGACGGCATAAACACCGGGGACATTCGTCTCCATCTTCTCATTGACCGTGATCTCGCCGCGTTTGCCCCTCTGCACACCCGCCGCTTCAAGGCCGATGTTTTCGGAGTTCATGCTCCTGCCGATGGACACGAGGATGGTGTCGGTTCCGACCTCCTGGCCGTTCGAGAGCCGGGCGAGCATCATGCCGTCCGTTGCCCGCTCAACCTTCTCGACCGTGACGTTCGTCATGAGCTTGATTTTCGCCTTCTTCAGTTCGCGCTCGATGAGTTCTGATATTTCTTCATCCTCGGTGGAAAGAGCATGCGGCATCAGCTCCACCATCGTCACTGCAGACCCGAGCGTGCGGTAGATGAACGCGAACTCGCACCCGATGACACCGGCGCCGATGACCAGGAGGCTGGCGGGCACGCGCTTCATCTGAACGGCATCATCGCTCGTGAGCACGCGCTCGCCGTCGAAGGGGAACCCCGGGAGTCTGGCGGGCCGGGAGCCCGTGGCAAGAATGACTTTTTCCGATTTAATGTCCTGCGTGGCGCCGTCCTTGTGCACTGCCCGCACCACATCGGGCGAAAGGAGGGAGCCCCGGCCCTGGATCAGGGTGACTCCCCGGCTTTTGAACAGTCCTCTGATCCCCTTTATCTGGACCGAGACGACCTTGTCCTTGCGCTCACGGATCCTGTCGAGGCTGTACTTCACTTCTCCCGTAAGCTCGACCCCGAAATCACCGGCATGACGCGCATGCTCGAGCGCCTCTGCCGACGCGACCAGGGTTTTCGTGGGAATGCATCCCCAGTTCAGACAGGTGCCGCCGACTTCGTAATCTTCGATGACCGTCACCTGCGCGCCCTTTTGTGCGGCCCGTATCGCCGCCACGTAGCCTCCGGGACCTGCGCCGATGATCGTGAGTTTCGTCGCCATTCACTGTCTCCTGGGTAACTACTCAGGTCTGCCGCTGAGCACAGGCGCAAAAAAGCGCGCCGCGACCGT
>CAKKPG010000041.1 GCA_919901555.1 Nitrospiria bacterium
ATAATTCAGAAGCATCTCGACGACCTGGTTTTTCGTAATAACCATCGCTATTCCTCCCCGATGACCCGGTGTCCCTTGTCTTCCGGATATTTCTCGTGAATTTCCACGAGGGTCCCTTTCGCGTTATATATTTCCTGGCAAAACCTTGTCGTTTCTTCGTTTGAATCAACTTCCTTGATGTATTTTGCGGACCATCCATGCTTTCCCTTTACTTCAAAAAAGTACCTTCTGCCGCCTTCCGGCAGTTCAATCCAATTCGTGAACTTTTCTTCATTGCTCCGCCTCTTGCTTTGAGTATCCATAACCACATTATTATAGCATTAACGTTCTATCGGAACAAGAAGGAACTTTAGGAAGGAACTTTAGGGACATCCTATTTAAGTAGAGTCTGTATTTTAATAATGTAGAGCTCCTTGAACTTCTTCGTGCCTTTTTTTATTACCACGGAACACACTGAATACACGGAAGGGTTCATAAAACAGACCTAATTTTTTTTCCGTGTGGTCCGCGTATTCCGTGGTTTAAAGATTCTATGAAACAATTTTTTTCGATCTCCACCTTCGGGTTTAGTGCCGAGCATGAAACTCCTTTTTATTGCCACTTTTTTACCACGGAACACACTGAATACACGGAAGAGGTCATACAAAGACTTTAGTTTTTTCCGTGTGATCCGTGTATTCCGTGGTTAAAAGATTATATTAAACGATTCTTTCGATCTCTACCTTGTTTGGATTCGGTGTCGAGCATTGGCTATTCCTTATACAAGAGGCCGCAACGCTTGCTCAGATCAGTCCATGGAGGGCCTCGATCCGGCCGGCAAACTGGTCCTCGGAAAAGCAGAACTTGAGGTCCTGGTAGTCCCTGCGCAGGGCGATCACCTCATCCCCCACCTTCTTCTTGTCCAGAACGACATCGCGGATCAAGCCCGCGAGTTTCCTGAATTCATCGTTCCCGAATCCAAACCGCGTCATCTCGGAAACGCCGAGCCGGAGCCCTCCCGACGCGGTGAACCCCTCCTCATCGGGCGTGGCCTGGAAATTAACGATGATATTGTTCTCCTCAAGCCTTTGCGCCGTCTCGATCCCCTTTGCGTAGCCCACCTGCACGATGACCTGATGTGTCTCGGTGTAGGAGATGGCGGGGTCGCCTGCCACGTGCAGGCCGGCGTCGACGAGGGCTTTCGCGAAGCCCTTCGCGTTTTCGACCACGTTTTTCTGGTATTCGTCCTTGAAGTGATTCATCTCGTAGGCGGCCATCAGGAGTCCCAGCAGGGTCCCCAGATGGTGGTTGCTCACGCTGCCGGGGAAGGTCCTGTTTTCGATCGCCTCCCAGAGGGGGTATTGCTGATCATCAACGGCGAAGTTGTTCGCGATGATCCCGCGCTGTGTGCCGAAGAACGTTTTGTGGGTGGACCCGGTCACGATGTCCGCGCCCTCGGCAAAGGGCTGCTGGAAATGGGGCCCTGCCAGGCCCAAGACATGGGCCATGTCGTACATCAGGACCGCGCGCAGGCCGATCTCATCCAGGACCGCCCTGATCCCGGCAACCGGTTCCTTATGGATCACCATGCTCTTTCCCAGGATGATCAGCTCGGGCCGGTGTTCGCCGAGCAGCCGCCTCGTTGCCTCCATATCGATCTTGTAGGGGTTGTCCGCAAGCACCGGGAAATTGACGATTGCCGGCCGTTCCGTTGCTGGGTCCCTCGCTATGAAATCATGCAGCGCGCCCATGGGCTGGGCGCTCAGATGGCCGCCCTTGATAATGTGGTTATTCATCACCGGGCGCAGCCGCCGCGGCTCCTGCTTCCGGTTCCCCCGGTTGACGAAATCCACCAAAGCGCTGAACACCGCCGCGTTGGCCATCTGACCGCTGATGACCCGGCTTTCGATATTACGGCAGCCGAGGTACGTTCGCATCTCTTCGGCGAGCAGCCGCTCCACTTCATCGATGAACCCCGTGCCCTGATAGTAAAAGATATCGGCATCGTGAAGCGCTTTGACCTTCTTGTGCTCCGCGTACCGGAACGAGGGGTCCATGACGGACAGGAGCCGAACCATGGGGGAAGCCGTCATCTCCGAAGGAATGAGGTTTAAACATTGTTCCTGCCTCCATCGGGTGTTCTCGATCGCCTTATCGAGAAGCCGGTCAACTCGCATATAGACCTCCTCTGTGACGAATTTTTTCCGCCTCTCCTCCACGCTCGCGCCGCTCACTTCCTCTTCGCGGATGATCGCCCGGGCCTGCGGCGGCGCTTCGGACCGCAGATGGTGCGGCACGATGACGGCCTTGATCCTCTTGCCGCGCACGTCAATGTCGATCTCCTGGCCGATGAGAAGAGAGGAATCCATCAGTCCGAGACAGACCGGCCGCTTCCCAATCTCGTCGATCTGCCGGCTCTCAAGCCCGTCGCCCGCTGTTTTCCAGTAGGGGGCAACAGTGCCGCTGGTGATCCATCCGACCTGTCTGTCGTTGATGAAGACCTTGTCCCCGTGCCGCGCAACCCCTTTTCCAATGAGGGAGATCGGCTGGATGATTTGTTTCAGTCTGCCCACCCCCTTGAAATCGCGGTCCAGGATTTTCTGAAGATCGCTAAACTGTTCTTGCAGGGCCGCCCGGCCGATGAATTCCCCCTTGTCACGATGGAAACTGACGGCAAAACGGGCCAGGGAAAGGGCAAAAATGGGGATCTCCTTTCCCTCCGGGTCAAGCCCGAGCTCGTTCCCATACAGCGGCAGCCCCGCTTCGAGCCGCAGACTGTCGCGGGCCCCCAGGCCCACGGGCACGGCCCCGAGTTCGATCAGTCTGCTCCACAGGCTTTCCGCGTTCGCGCTGTCTGCAAAAAGCTCGAAACCGAGAGGCTCGCCGGTATACCCGGTCCGCGCGATGAAGAGGGGCTTATTGTCCAGGGTCGCGACGGAGAGGTTGTTCCTTCCCGGTTCCGGCAGACCGCCCCTTGGGACAAGCCGCTCCATGATCCGCCGGGACCCGGGCCCCTGGAGCGAGAGCATGGCCAGCTCTTTTGTTTTATCGATCATTTCCGTTTCAGGGAAGGCGGCCCTGTGGCGTTCCAGATGTTCCCAATCCTTCCGGCTGTTCGCGGCGTTCACGACGAGCAGGTATTCATTGTCGTGAAAACGGTAGAGATAGCAGTCGTCGATCGCCCCGCCGCTCTCATTTGCGATCATCGTATACTGGGCCCTTTTCAACGTCAGCGCCGCCGCGTTCCCGGTAAGCGCGTGCTGGAGGAACGCAAGCCCCTGGGCCCCGCGGATAATGAACCGTCCCATGTGCGATATATCGAACAGCCCCGCGCCCTTCCGTGTAGCCAGGTGCTCCTGCAGGATGCCGCCGGAATACTGGAGCGGCATTTCCCATCCGCCGAACTCGACCATTTTCGCGTCGAGGCCTTTGTGCTTTTCATTCAGCATTGTTTCCAAAGGTCTCACCTTGAAGCGCAGGATCGGCTGCTTTGCAGCAAGGACCTCGTCGATCCTCCTGACCGGGGTCTTCGACGGGGCCTCTTTGAGAAGCTCAGGCTGTTTTTCCGCCTCCTCACGGATGCGCCGCATGACATCGATGAACGCGTCCAAAGACTCCTTAGACTCCGTTTCCGTCGGCTCGATCATGAGCGCTTCCGGCACGATCATCGGAAAATAGATCGTGGGCGGATGGATCCCGTAGTCAAGGAGCCGCTTCGCAATATCCAGGGCCGTCACCCCGAAGCGGTCCTTCATCTCTTTTGCGGAAAGCAC
>CAKKPG010000042.1 GCA_919901555.1 Nitrospiria bacterium
GCTAACCGGCCGCCTGCTTTTTGGCGGCCCGTGTTGAGCGCTTGGTTAGACGCGGTCTCATCGTGACGCTGTGTGCATACAAAAACTCCGGATCAATATCTAAATGATTGGCCCATTCAATGCTATCGAATTTGACTGTGACGGAGTTGAATAAGCGTACATCTCGCAATTCAGCGAATTTCCCGGTGGTGAGAAGCGGAGTTAGATCAAAGATCTTTTCCTCCCCATTTTTGAATTTAATTTGCAGCTTATGTCCTTCTAACGGCTTTGCGCTTTTTACCTGAATATACATGCTTTACCTCTTCGCCCTCACCGGCTCGTAGGTGCAGAAGGGCTCGGCAGCGAGGTAGTCGCCGGAAATGGCGTAGGCCCTCGCCCGGCAGCCGCCGCAGACCCTGCGGTACTCGCAGATGCCGCACTTGCCGTGGTAGTGGTCGAGGTCGCGCATCTCTTTGAAGAGCTGCGACTCGTTCCATATCTTCGAAAAGGGCTCCTTCTTGATGTCGCCGGCCTCTTCCTCGAGGAACCCGCAGATCTGGACCTTGCCGACGTGGGATACGAAAGCAAAGCTCTGGCCGCCCATGCAGCCCTTGGTCATGGCGTCGAAACCATGGGACTCGGGCGTGACGGTCTTGCCCTTTTCCTTTTCACCCTGCCGGAAGATGCGATAGTAGTGGGGCGCGCAGGTAGGCTTGAACTGGATGGGAACCTTGTCGCGCATCTCATAGAACCACTTGAGCGTGCTCTCGTATTCCTCGGGCGGGATCTCCTGGTCCGCGAGCTCCTTGCCGCGGCCTGTGGGCACGAGCAGGAATGGATGGTAGGCCACGGCGCCGAGCTTGATCACCATCTCGAGCAGCTTGGGCAGATCCTTTACGTTGTGTTTCGTGATCGTGGTGTTCACCTGGAACTCCATGCCGACCTTTTTGAAGTTCTCGATGGCCTTCATCACACCTTCGAACGCGCCTTCCACACGACGGAAGGCATTGTGGCTCTTTGCGTCCAGACCGTCGATAGAGAGCGACACGCGCATGATGCCGGAGTCCTTGATCTTCTGCGCCAACTCCTCGGTGACGAGCAGGCCGCAGGGCGCCATGACCATGCGCAGCCCGAGCTTGGTGCCGTACTTGGCGATATCGTAGATGTCCTTGCGCATCATCGGCTCGCCGCCGGTGAGGATGATGATGGGGTCGCTGAAGGACTTGACGTCGTCGAGGAAGCGATAGCACGCCTCCGTGTCAAGCTCGCCCGGATAGGGCCCGTACTTGGCCGCGGCCCGGCAGTGGACGCAGTTCAGGATACAGCTCCGCGTCACCTCCCAGGCAATAAGCCGCGGGAGATATTTCTTTTCTTGAGACACGTCTGCGGGATGGCCGTGGCCGTGGGGGGCTTTGGTTGTCTGAGGGTGGGACATAAATGCTCCTTCATTGAAAATTGGAAATTGAAGATTGAAAAATGAAGAGTGGAAAACGATTGACCTTCAATCTAAAATTTTCAGTTTTCAATCTTCAATTTTCAATTACGCGTATTGAAGCGTGTCGACATTTTAACCAATCGGGCGGGAATAGTAAAGGCCAATTTCAGGCGGCGCATACCCGGTTTTTCCTCAGTCCCTTCGCCCGGCAGAGCGCCATGCCGCTGCCGTTTTGTCCGGGCTTTTTTCTGCGGCCTGCGACAAAAAGCTTTATTGATTTGCTGGCAGGAAAAGCTTCTTTAATTCCGAAAAGTCATGGATTATATAATCCGGCCCGGCGCTCCGCAGCTCGTCCTCCGGCCGGAAGCCGTAGGTCACGGAACAGGTGGTCACGCCGGCCGCCTTGCCCGCGCGTACGTCCGTGGTGCCGTCTCCCACGATCACCGTGTGCTCTCGCGGGACATGGAGCGTTTCCCTGATTTTTTGAATGGAATCCGGGGCCGGCTTGAGCGGCAGCCCGTCATCAGCGCCGATGATGACGTTGAAATAGTTTCTGATGCCCAGCCGCTCAAGGAGGGGCTCGGAAAATTCCCGTGCCTTGTTCGTGATCACGCCCATGGGAAGGGATTTAAAGTGTTCAAGCGTTTCTCTGACTGCGGGGTAAAGGCGGGAACGAACGACAAGGTTCCGGCGGTGGTGCTCCATATAGATCGCCGTAGCCTCAGCGAGCTGATCGCCGCCGCCAAGGGCGCGCGTAAGGAGCATCTCGATCCCGTCCCCCACAGAGCGGCGTACACGGTCCGCGGAAAGAGGCGCCTTTCCCAGGCGCCGGAGCGTGTGGTTCACCGAAGCGGCTATGTCTTCGAGGGTGTCGGCAAGAGTGCCGTCGAGGTCGAATATGAGAAGGCTGATAGGTTTCATGCAAGAAAAACTGTAACTACTCAGGTCAGCCTATGCCAGGGACGTGATCCCCAGGTACTTCTTCGGATTCTCCGAAGCGAACATGACCGCCCGCTCGGGCGGGACGCCAAGGGATATGAGGTTCTTCACGCCGTCGGACAGGGTTATGCCGCTGCCCTGGAGCACTCCTCCCGGCCCCCGGATAGGCCCCTGCCCCCATCCCGGGCCTTTGACCGAATCGGATATGAGGATGATCTTGTCGGGGGACTTCATATCGAAAAGCATCTTGAGGCTCTGGGGGTGGAGATGGGCCATGTCCGCAATGATCTCCACGTAGGTGTCCTCGTCCATGAGCCCGAAGCCGGCAAGCCCTGGCTCACGGTGGTGGAAGCCGCGCATGGCGTTGAACAGGTGGGTGATGCCCGTGGCCCCGGCGCGCCGCCCTTCCTCTGCCTGCTCAAAGGACGCATCGCTGTGGCCCATGTGCACGAGGATGCCCTTTTCCCGGATGCGTTCAATGACCTTGAGCGCTCCCGGCAGCTCAGGGGCGATGGTGACGATCTTGACGACATCCTCGAAACCGTCGATGATGCGGTCGAACACATCCAAAGATGGGTCGAGAAAGCTCCTGCCGTCGAGGCTCCCGGCGCGTTCGGGGTTCAGGAATGGGCCTTCGAGATGGACCCCCAGGACCGTTGCGCCGGCGCGCTGCCCGGACATGGCACGCTGTATCGCCGTCATGTTGTCGCGCATGACCTCGATGGATGCGGGATAGACCGTCGGCACCAGGGCCGCGGTCCCCCGCTCGCCGTGGATGCTCGCGATCCGGAGGATGTCGTCCTGCCTCCTGGTGCGCGTGTCATATTCGGCCGCGCCGTGGACGTGGATGTCGATAAATTGCTGCTTGGTGTTCATCACATAGGCCATGGCAGACTCCGGTTACGATACTTGGATTGCAAAATGAAAAATGCAAAACTCAAAGCGCAAAATGGGCCCCCATACTTCCTTGAAAGCGTTTACATTTTG
>CAKKPG010000043.1 GCA_919901555.1 Nitrospiria bacterium
CCGTGCAACTCCGTGGTAAAGTTTCTTTTATGGTCTGAGGTTCACCTCGTTAAACGCTTCCCATCATCCGTGGCAAAGAATTAGAACTCAAACAACAGCCCCGCCAGATAGCTCGTCCCGCCGAGGTTTATGGA
Organism: Nitrospiria bacterium; assembly: GCA_919901555.1. GTDB lineage: Bacteria > Nitrospirota > UBA9217 > UBA9217 > UBA9217 > CAKKPG01. The sequence goes on from CAKKPG010000043.1 coordinate 135, forward strand.
CTGGCCGCTGAGGTCTTCGATCATGGCGCGGGTGTACTGGGCCTCGAAAAACAGGTAAGTATGGTGAACGCCGTATTCGAGATAGAAGCTGTTCGCCGCGTCCTGGTCAAGCCCGTCCAGTAAAAGCTGGATGCCCGCCCGGCCGTGGTAGCCGTCGGTGTAGCCCTTGATGGTGTCCTGGAACTCAATCTTCTCCTGGTAATACATTCTCGTCCATCCGCCGCCGGCATAGGGTACGAGCCATTGTCTTTCGCTGAAGACACCCCGCAGCAGGATGAACGCCTCCAGGGGGAACAGTTCATAGGTCACGCTGCCGGCGGTCGTTCCGTGTCCAGGTGCCAGCCCCTGTCCCTTGTCCCGAATGTAGCCACCCTCAATCCCAACCTCAAGCTGCCTGAAAAGCTTATACGCCAGGGCCGCGGCATAATGGGATGTCTTATCGCTCCCATAGTAATTCTTCCAGTTTTCGATGTCGGGATAGAACATGCCGCCCTTCAGCTCAAGGGACCAGTGCGAACGTTCCGCAGAAGGATCAGCCCCGTACACAACGACGGGGAGAAGGAACAGCGCAAGCATGAGGGAGAGCTTTTTCATATTAGTTAGTTGCCAGAATAAAAACAAAATTCAGCCACGAAGACGCTAAGGCACGAAGAAATCCTAAAAATCACGGGTAAAACAAGCAATCGGCCTCAGATGAATTCCTTCGAGCCTTCGTGCCTTTGTGGCATATTTGGTTCCGGCTTGTCCTTATTTAAGTTTGTCCGAAATATAATTAATGATGTCCGTGAGAGTGACAATGCCCTTCAGCGCACCGTCATCCACCACCGGGAGCTGTTTTACCCTTCGGAGGATCATGAGCGAGCCTGCCTTGATCACGGGCATGTCGCCGTCTATGGTTATGGGCGGCGCGCCCATGAGGTCCCGCACCTTCTTGTCGTAGAGCTTGTGCGCCCGCTCTTCTATATACTCAAAGCTCGCAATGTGGTGCTCGTCTTCCATGATGTCGGCATAGCTCGGCAGGATGGCCTTGAACAGGTCCGTCTTCGTGATGACACCCACCACCTTCGCGCCTTCCAGGACCACGAGACCGTTCACATTGCGCTGTTTGAGTACCTGCGCGCATTCCTTCAACGTCTTGTCCGGGGCGATGGTGTGGACCTGCTTCGTCATGATGTCGGCGATCTTCAAAGTGCAACTCCTTGATTGTAGCGCCCTCGTTTATCGAGGGCGCAAGGATTCTCGTCGGGGATAAACCCCGACGCTACGATAAATATTTTCACTGAAACTGTAGCGCCCTCGTTTATCGAGGGCGATGGTTCTTTCGTCTGGGGTAAACCCAGACGCTACCAACTCCCATCAGGCCAATGAAGGCCAACGCGAACATCTTTGTCAAGGCAGACGTCCTTGTCATGAACATCGCCCCGCCCACCGCGGGAAGAAGCGCAACACGAACAACGGGCTTCAGACCCGGATGATCATTGATGAACTGTGCGGCAAAAGGTCCGTAAGTGTAATACCAGCCCACGAATGCCCTGCCCGGTGTGTTTGTCATCAGATACTTGTCTCGGAACTCCCGAAGTGCCTGCACCTGCGGCGCGGAATAGTAGCCGTACGCTGCCGTGGCTATGAAGCAGCCTTTGTTCGGGAGGTTGGGGTAGGCGGTGATGGATTCGGGGTACTCCGAAAGGATGTTTGAAAGTCCGCTTTCCAGGACGGAGCCGATTTCCGCCGTCACTTCTTGCGAATATGCGCTCTCGTGCGATACGCCGGGCGAAAGTGTTTGATTCGTGTTATCGTAAGCCGTAACCGCAATATAATACGTTGTCTGGGCATAGGAGGACACTGCTACATAATAGGTCGTCCCGTTGGTAAGCCCGGTAAGCGTATAAGAGGTTACATTGCCGACACCAAGAGGAGTCGTCGGCGGTGATGAAGTGCCGTAGTAGACTTTATAACCCGTGGCGCCAGAGACAGAGGGCCAGCTCAAAATGAGTGTCTCATTGGCAAACTCTACAGGATTTAATGTGGGTGCCGCCGGGGCTGTCACTGCGGGAGAAAGTCCGGTAAGCGTATACGGTGGAGCTGAAACGGTATGTAAGTCGATCTTTATGGGTGACGTGCCTTCATCGGCATCGGTGCCGTCATACGTTCCAGTGCTGGTTGATCCATAATAGACCCGGTAGCCTCTTGGATTACCCGCGTTATTAATGTTATCGGTGGTTATGAGGTAACTATTATTCGAAGTCCAGTCCAGCGATATCGACGTAGACGTTGTTCCCGTAATTGTCAATTCAGACACCTGAAAAGGTATTGTGTCTGCATTCGGCCCCCCGTAAGCCCCGATATCGCTTCTATTTATGACACTATACCAGGTGTCATAAATACTTGTATCCCCAGCATCAATACATGGCGAGCCCTCCTGCAAATGAAAGTCCCTGGTCGCCGTGGCGGGATCAACGAATAGAGGATCAACACTGAGGAGGTTGGTCGTGCTGGTAAGGTCAGGACCATCTGGATTGGTGTCATTGAAAGCGTTGTAGGTAAAATATGAACTGCTTAAAACAAGTCCGCCTGAAGCGGTTACATGGTGTGTGTTATTCGAGAAGATGTTGTTCTTAATTGTTATATTAACGGCGGTTGAGATCGCGGTTCCGTTCTGGTAAAAGGTATCGTTGATAATATCGGCCAATGAAGAACTCTCAACGCTGATGGCAGTGCCGCTGGTTCCGAGCCAAAACACGTTGTTCGTGATGTCTACAGAGGAAGAATTCGTTACTCTAATTCCCGATGTGGCACTTATAAAGGTGAGTTTTCGGATGCTGATGCCGGATGCTCCGCTTATGGTAATGATCGTACCTGATCCGCCGCCGGAGATTATTGTCCTCGCTGTCTCCGTACCTGTGATTGAAACATTTATATCCAATGTGAGCGGCTCGGTGGTATAGGTACCGGGCTTGATCGTGATGGAATCACCTTGTGTCTCATCTGCCGCTTCAATGGCAGACTTGACAGTGGTATAGCATTTAACGGTATCGGATGACGTGCAGTCAGCACTAGATTGGTATACGACACGCTCGGTAGCTGCTGCCAAAGCCGTCCCCGGCGCACCTATCGCGAGGGCTATGAGCGCTGCGGCGGGGAGAAGGTGTAATCGTTGTAGCTTCATACGTGATCCCTCATAAAATTCGGAAAAACTTTATCATGAAGAGGGCATGAAAGTCAAAATAATTGTTTTGCAGTGACACAAAAAATATGCCAAAACCATATTTTATTTATCATGGCCTCGGGGTTATGCTATAATTACCCTTAGGTCTTGCGTAGTTATATGCCTGTACCGTTGTCTCCCTATCTCCATCCTGGGGCGCAAGCTTATGATGGATAGAGCATACGGTCCGTTCATCTGAACCTGGAGGTCGTCTCATGCACCGACATCGGATCATTCTTGTCACCAGCCTCTTTTTCTTTCTTGTTATTCATGCTTCTTCCGCTTTTTCCTACCAGCAGATCGAATTCATCCGCGAGCTCGGGGACTACAAAAAGCCCGCGGGTCAGCGGCTCATGAACGGCCCCCGGTCCCTGGCCCTGTTCGGAGATAAGATTTACATTGCCGATACGGAGGCAAACCGGATAATTGTCCTCGACCAGAGCGGCAAGACGCTGCTTTCCTGGGGAAGCAAAGGGGAAAAGCCGGGCCAATTTAAATCGCCCTCCGGGATTGCCCTTGACGAGCAGGGCAGGGTGTACGTTTCGGATTCGGGCAACGGCCGCGTTCAGATATTCGACGGCGAGGGGAAATTTATCCGCGCGTTCGGAAGCAAGGGCTCGGGGCCGAAACAGTTCAGCGGCGCCGGAGGGATTGCCGCATCGCGCGGGCTTGTTTATGTGGCGGATACGGGCAACAGCCGGGTACAGGCGCTCACTGCTGACGGAGTTTTCATGGCCCAGATTTCCGTTCAAACAAAGAAAGACGAGATGAAGGCGCCCGTGGCCGTGGCCGTGGACGTGCAGAACAGGATCTACGCGCTCGAGGCCGGCAACAAGGTGCGCATATTCGACGCCTCGGGCGTTCAAACAGGGGCCTTTGGCGTCAAAGGGAAGGGCACGGAAGGGTTCAACGGGCCCCAGGACCTGGCCGTGGACGACCGCGGCAATATCTACGTCTCCGACAGCGGAAACTTCAAGATAAAAAAGTTCGACCAGCAGGGCAGGCTCCTGGGCTCCATCGGTTCCGAGGGCGCCGGGCCCGGCCAGTTCCGTAAAGCCACCGGCGTGGACGTGGACCGGGACGGCAAGGTCTATGTGCTCGACTCAGGGAAGAATACGCTCCAGATCCTGGCCTGCGAGGCCGGTGACGCGCCGCTTCTTTCCCCCGCGTCGCCCCTCCCCTCGGTTGAAATGCTCAATGACTTCTCCCGGGGGGTGAATGCCCTCGCAATGGACAAAAGGCTCTGGGGGCTTTCCGGCGATTCCCTCAGCGCCGTAGGCGTCATTGCGGGCCGAAAGATCGGATCAACGGGCAGTGAGCCGGGGCAGCTCAAAAATCCCGCAGGATTTGCGATCGATGGAAGGGGAAATTTCTGGGTCTCCGATACCGGAAACGACCGGGTCCAGAAATTCAGCCTCGAAGGGAACCTCCTCCAGGTGGTCGGAAAAACAGGCGCCGGCGAGGGGGAGTTCCACGCTCCTTCCGCCGTGGCGGTCAGTCCCCGGGGAAACATTTTCGTCGCGGACACGGGCAATAAGCGCATTCAGGTTTTCAGCGCCAAGGGCATGTTCCTCGGGATGTTCGGCAAGCCCGGAAGGCTCGCAGGCCAGTTCTGGGAGCCCCTGGACCTTGCCGTAGACTCATCGGAAATCGTGTACGTCGTCGACCGGGGCAACGTTCGGATTTCGAAGTACGACAGCACCGGGACCCTGCTCTGGGAAGCGGGCAGGGCGGGCAGGCAGGACGGCGAGTTCAAGGCTCCCCGGAACATCCTCGTGTCGCCCGACGATGAAGTCTATGTGCTCGATTCGGACAATGCGCGGGTGCAGGTGTTCAGCTCGCAGGGCAAGTTTCTGCGGAAATTCGGCAGCGAAGGCAAAGGCCCCGGCGAATTCCGGTCGCCTGCGGGGCTCGCGCTGGAAGGCGGCGTGCGGCTCTACGTCGGCGACCGGGGGAACAGCCGCGTGCAGGTGCTGGGGCTGAAGCAGACGCCTGCGGTGCCCGCGGACGTCACGGCACAGGCGCGGGTCAACGAGATCCAGCTGAGCTGGAAGCCGAACAGCGAGACCTATCTCGAACAGTACCGGCTCTACCGCGCCGATGCGCCCCAGGGCCCGTTCAAGCTCATCGGCACGACGGCGGAGCCGTTCTACATCGACCGGAACCTGCCGAGCAACCGCTCGTTCCATTACCGGCTGAGCAGCCTGGCAGGAGGCGGGAACGAAAGCGCTCTGTCCGCGACGGCTTCGGCGGCTACTCCGAGGCTCGTTCCTTCGCCGCCTAAAAAGGCCGGGATAGACCCGTCGGAGAAGCAGATCACGCTGGCGTGGCTTCCGAATACGGAGCCTTTCGTCGACCACTACCGCCTGTACCGCACGAAACAGCTTGCCGCGGGGTTCGAGCTCCTTACGAAATCCGACAAGACCGTCTTCGTCGACAGCCCCCTTGCCGATGATACGCTCTATTACTATCAGCTTACCGCCGTGGGCAAGGAAGGCGATGAAAGCCAGCCGAGCGAAGTGTCCTTCGCATCCACGCCGAAGGCGTCCCTTACCGTACCGCCCCTGGAAATCGGCAAGGTGGAGCTGAGCGAAGCCTTTGCGTCGGCGTACAAATATTATGAGACCCACCCCCTCGGAAAAGTGACCATCAAGAACAACACGGAGAAGGCCTATCCCAAGGTGAAGCTCCGGTTCTCCATCAAGGAGTTCATGGACTATCCCACGGAGCTCGAGATCGAGAGCGTGCCGCCGAAGCGGGAAATGTCCTTCGAGCTCAAACCCGTGTTCAGCAACAAGATCCTCGACGTCACCGAGAACACGACGCTCCAGAGCGAGCTCTCCCTCACCTATCACGTTGCCGGAGAGCCGCGGACCGTGGCCCGGAGCTTCCCGGTGACGCTCTACGAGCGGCATGCCATGACCTGGGACAAGACGGCCAAGATCGGCGCCTTCGTGACGCCCAAGGACCCGGTGGTGGCCGACTTCAGCAGGTCCGTGATCCAGCCCTACGTGGACGCATATCCCAACCTCCACCAGACGCTGGTGTATGCGCGGGCCGTCTATGCGGCGCTGGGCGTGTACGGCCTTACGTATATTATCGATCCCACGAGCCCCTACCAGGAATTCTCCGAAAACGCCGCGCGCGTGGACTACCTCCAGTACCCGCGCGATACGCTGGCACGGAAAAGCGGCGACTGCGACGACCTCTCGATCCTGTTCGCGGCGTCCATGGAAAACATAGGAGTGGCCACGGCGCTCGTGGACGTGCCGGGCCACGTGTTCATCCTGTTCAATACCGGCGTGCCCGAGAAAGAGCGGGCGACCCTCGGCTTCGCCTCTTCTCTCCTGGTCCCGCACCAGGGCACGGTCTGGATACCCGTTGAGATGACGCTCGTGGGCTCATCCTTTACAAAAGCATGGTATAAAGGCGCCGAGGAATACCGGGACTGGTCCGCAAAAGGCAAGGCAGAGGTCATGGAGATCCAGAAGGCCTGGGAACAGTTCAAACCTGCCACGCTTGCCAAGGGTGACGGCAAGCCCGTGAGGGTGAAACGGGAAGAGATCGAGGCAAAGTTCAAGGGAGAGCTGGAGACCCTCGGCAGGCAGCGGCTCGCGACACTCTCGGCGGAGTACCTCGAGGCGCTCAAGAAAAACCCGAACGACTCGACGGCCCTGACGCAGCTCGGCATCCTCTACGGCGAGAACGGCCTCCATACCGAGGCCCTCGAACAGTTCCAGAAGATGCTTGCCCTGGACAAGAACAATCCCGTGGCGCTCAACAACATCGGGAACATCAACTATCTGCAGGACCGGCTGGAGGACGCCCGCCTTGCCTATGAGGCCGCGCTCAAGGCCGTGCCCGGGGATTCGGGGATCATGGCGAACCTGGCCCGCGTCCTGTTCCAGACAGGCAAGGTCAACGAAGCACGGAAGCTGTTCCGCGACGCGGCCGAGATCGATCCCCGGGTGCTCCGGCAGTACGGCGACCTGGCCGCGAGTCTGGGGATAGGGAAGTGAAGATAATGCGGAATGTCGAGTGCTGAATGCGGAGTGAAGGGCAAAATCAAATGAATGAATTCGCCGTGCGGATTTAGGTCCTTCTATTCCGCACTCCGCAATCCGGATTCCACACTCGAACAAGGAGGCGCTTATGTATCGAAAAGCAATGGCTCTGGTATTGATGATGGGATTGTGCGCGGCTGTCGCCCTGGCGCAGGAACAAGAGCAGGGGAAGAAGGGCCCGAGCATTTCCGAGTGGCTGAAGAGCCTTCAGAGAAAGGTCGAGCAGATCGTGCCGAAAAAGGCGACGCCGATGAGCACCGGCGTCGCCGGGACCCGCGGCGCAAAAGAGGACTCCCAGGCCAAGCTCTACTGGAAGGGGAAAAAGGGCGACGAGGCGGTGACCGAAGCAGAACTGGCGAAGTTCAAGGCGGGCCTCGACCTGGCCGAGAAGGGCGACCGCGCCGGCTCGATCAAGGCGCTGGAGGATTTCATGGGCCGGTACCCCGACAGCGCCCTGGTCCCCGACGCCAAGAAGACGATGGAGATGGTGAAGGCGGAGGGGAAGGAAGCATCTCCGGGGAAATAGTCGCATATCGTGCTTCGGATGTCAGGCAGAATGCCTGAATGATTTAAAATGTTATGCAAAGGCAGGGACAAGTTCCCTGCCTTATTTTTTGGCCGTGACATTCGTCTATCTTTCTTTACACCCTATCAATAACCTTGCGTTTTTGTCTAATTTATAGTACTTTCAGGGCATATCAACACTACGGAAGCGTTCTGTAAACTCATACCCTCATGCCATCGCAAGGACGGGAATATGCCTCGTATTTTCGATAACATAGGCCAGCGCCTGCTTGCAACCCTCGGCGTATCAAGCCGTGCCGATTTCTACGTGGGGTGTTACACGGATAAAAGGTCATAGCCCATGAAAACCGATCTCACATTCTTCACCAATGAACCGGGCTCCACGCTTCTCGACAGGTTCAGGAAGACCCTCAAAGACGTCAAATACTTCGACATCCTCGTCGTGTTCTTCAGCGGGTGCTTTAAGCCGCGACAATAGAAGCAAGGCTGATAAGGAACAGCCTAAACATGCCAATGCAAAAAGACCTCTTCGGCAAACAGAGAATCCCGGATGTTGCTACGGCCTCCGGTATACGGGACAATCACTCACGCGGGACCGTCGGCGATTTTTTAAAGGCCAACATCAATGACGGTACGCGGCTGTCAGTCATGTCGGCATTCTTCACAATCTACGCCTATGATGCCCTGAAGGAGCGGCTTGACCGGATCGAGCACATGGATTTTCTCTTCGGCGAGCCGCGCTTTATCCGTTCTCTTGATCCGGACAAGACAGAGAAAAAAGCATTCATCATCGATTCAAGCGGACTCAAACTGGCCAACACGCTGGAACAGAAGCGCGTAGCCCGGGAATGTTCCGCCTGGATACGCAACATGGTCGCCATCAGGTCGGTGATCAAGTCGAACTTGCTTCACGGTAAGATGTATCACACAGCCGCGAACGGGGTGGATAATGCGATCCTCGGCAGTTCGAATTTTACGATGCGGGGTCTGGGGCTTTCATTTAACAATAATATCGAGCTGAATCTCATCGTGGACAGCAATCGAGACCGGGCTGACCTCAAAGCCTGGTTTGATTCTCTGTGGAACGACGCAACGCTGGTCGAGGATGTGAAGGAAGAAGTTCTTCACTATCTGGCGCAGCTTTACCAGAACCATGCACCTGAGTTCATTTATTACAAGACCCTCTTCCATATCTTTGAATCTTTTCTCGAAGATCAGGCCAGGGGTGGTCTGCTCGATCTCAACATCAAGATTGTTGACACCGGTATTTGGAAGGCGCTTTTTGAGTTTCAGCGGGACGGGGCCAAGGGCGCGATCAATAAAATTATGAAACACAACGGCTGCATACTTGCCGACAGCGTCGGTCTGGGCAAGACCTACGAGGCCCTTGCGGTGATAAAGTATTTCGAGCTGAAGAATGAGCGCGTACTCGTCTTGTGCCCCAAGAAGCTCAGGGAGAACTGGACTGTTTACCGCAATAACGACGCTCTCAATCCTTTTATCAATGATCGCTTCCGCTTTGACGTCCTCTCCCATACCGACCTGAGCCGTGACAATGGAAAGTCCGGCGACATAGACCTTGAGACCTTCAATTGGGGCAATTACGACCTCGTGGTCATCGACGAGTCGCATAATTTCCGGAACAACACACCAGGCAAGCGCGACGAAGAGGGCAACCTGATCCGCAAGAGCCGTTACCAGCGTCTCATGGACGATATCATCAAGAGCGGCGTTAAGACGAAGGTGCTGCTCCTTTCCGCAACGCCGGTCAATAACGACCTGAAGGACCTGCGCAATCAAATCTATTTTCTTACCGAAGGCGACGATACTGCCTTCAGGGAAGATATCGGCGTATCCAGCCTGAAAGAGACGCTTGCGGTTGCGCAAAGAACATTCGCGCAGTGGGCGCGCAAAAAATCCGCGGAGCGCCGGACCGCTGACCTTCTGGATAAACTCAGCTCATCCTTTTTTAAGCTTCTGGACGAACTGACCATTGCCCGTTCGCGAAAGCATATTCATCGTTATTATAAGGCAAACATCGCACAACTCGGCGGGTTCCCCGAGCGCATGAAGCCGGTATCCATTTACTCGGAAATCGACCTCAGCCGAAGGTTTCTTTCCTACGACAAGTTGAACGACGAAATATCAGAGTACAAACTCAGGCTATTCAACCCGGCCCGCTATGTGAAAGATGAATTCAAAAAGAATTACCTGAGAGGCGAGCGGGACCCATTCACCCAGGAACAGCGCGAGACCTTCCTCATCGGGATGATGAAAATGAATTTCCTCAAGCGCCTGGAAAGCTCCGTGCAGTCGTTTGAAATCACCATGGGCCGGACGATCGCCAAGATCGAGGCGTTGGAGCGAAAAATACGAAACTATCAGGCCATGCCCGGCCAGAACCCGGAATCGGATGAGCTTGAACTGGAGCTCGACGTTCCCGACGGTGACGAAGACGCTGAGGCGGCCCTGCTGGTCGGCGGCAAGCTGAAGTATCATTTACAGCACATGCGATTGGACGACTGGCTCAAGGACCTTCAGCGCGACAAGGAACAGCTCAGTCTGCTGCATGCGGCTGCAAAAGACGTTACTGCGGAACGGGATGCCAAGCTTAAGGAGCTGAAGCGCCTGATCGAACAGAAAGTCCGCCATCCCTCCATCAACAAACAGGGTCAGGAAAACAAAAAAGTGCTCGTGTTTACCGCCTTTGCCGACACCGCAAGCTATCTCTTTGAATCAATCAGAACATGGGCGACGAAGGAATTAGGCATTCATGTGGCATTGGTCACTGGTGGAGGTGACAACCAGACGTCCTTTGGGAAGAGCGACTTCAATTATATCCTGACAAACTTCTCACCTCGGGCCAAGAAGCGGGAAAAGATTCCGTCCATGCCCCAAACAGCCGAGATCGATCTTTTAATCGCGACGGACTGCATTTCCGAAGGCCAGAACCTTCAGGACTGCGATTATCTAATCAACTATGATATCCACTGGAACCCGGTGCGCATCATCCAGCGTTTCGGCCGCATCGACCGGATCGGGAGCGTCAACCATACCGTGCAGTTGGTGAACTTCTGGCCGACACAAGACCTAGATAAATACGTGAATCTCAAAAACCGTGTCGAGGCTCGGATGGCCCTGGTGGATATTGCCGCCACCTTCGAGGACAATATACTTAAGAACGAGGAGATTGAGGAACTGATCCATGAAGACCTGCGCTATCGGGACAAGCAATTGCTCAAACTCCGCGAGGAAGTGCTCGATCTGGAGGACTTCAGCGAGAGCGTGGTGCTGAATGAATTCACCCTCGACGACTTCCGAATCGATCTTACCAGATATATCGAAAGCAATAAGCGTCTGCTCGAAGACGCGCCCCTCGGTCTATACGCAGTTGTGCCGCCGCACCCGGAATATCAAATCATAGCTCCAGGGGTGATCTATTGTCTCAAGCAGAAGGCCGCATCAGCATCCACCGAGACAGTTAATCCGCTTCAGCCCCATTTTCTCGTGTATGTGCGGGACGACGGCACGGTCCGCTTCGGCTTTGCCCAGCCAAAACAGATTCTTGAAATCTTCCGCTCTGTATGCGCGGACAAACAGGCGCCCTATGAAACGCTCTGCGAGCTCTTTGACCAGCAGACGAACAACGGCGCGGACATGAGTCATTACAGCGGGCTCCTGACGAAAGCAGTGGAATCCATCGCCCATACCTTCAAGAAACGCACAGCCGCCGCCTTGCAGTCAGGCCGGGGCGGGCTCATAGTGCCGCAGTCCGAGCAGCCTGCAGAGGACGGCGAGTTCGAACTTATCACCTGGCTGGTTATCAAGGAGGCAAGCAAATGAGTGAGCCGAGGCGGAAAAGCAACGATATCTCAGCGCATATGAACACGGGTTTTAAATCCTGCTTTTTATGAATAAGGTCGAGTTAATGAACAAAAACGAACTTCAACTTATCCTGCAAGAGGGCGAAGGTTACAAAGTAGAGTTCAAGGAATCTCTCGCCAACATCGACCGGGAACTCGTTGCCTTTGCCAACTCTTCCGGCGGAAGGATACTACTCGGGGTCACGGACGACGGCATTGCCAAGGGCATTTCTGTTACGAATGATCTTCGCTCGCGCATTCAGGACATAGCGAATAATTGCAGGCCGAAAATCAGGATAACCATGGACCGCGTCGGTGAAGTTCTTATAGTTTCTGCCCGGGAAAGCGAGGACAAGCCCTGTGAATGCTCGTCGGGTTTCTACAAGAGGATCGGCTCGAACTCACAAAAGATGACGAGGAACGAGATCATCGACTTCTTTAAGTCCGAGGGCAAGGTTCGATTCGATGAGCTGACGGAGCCGAAGTTCGTCTATCCGAGGGACTTTGACAAGAACAAGCTGCGGACATTTCTTCAACTTGCGGAACTCTCAAAAGTCGGCGATACCGAGAAACTGCTCGTTGGGCTGGGGGTGGCGGAAAAACAGGAGGGCAGACTTTACCTCAACAACGCGGGCGTGCTCTTCTTCGCAAAGGATCCGCAGCGGTTCGTGCCCTGGTCCGTTTATACCGTGGCGTTGTTCAAGGACGAGGCCGGGGTGGATATCATCGACCGAAAGGAAATAAGCGGCAGCCTGATCGAAATCGTCGAAGAGGTCATGAAATTCGTGAGACTGTACGCAAAGGTCGCCTATCAATTCACCGGCAAACCCAGGCGCGAAAACGTCTATGAGTATCCCTTTGACGCCATACGGGAAGCGGTCATCAACTCGGTGATGCATAAATACTATTTTGAACACGGCCACAACAACATCCTGCGGTTCCTCCCGGGGCGAATCAGGATCGAAAATTACTGGCACAGACCGGCCCACTTCGTCCTCGGCAAGACGGTATTCCGCAGAAATCACATCATCGCGGATCTGTTCGCAAAGATACACTTCGGCGAAAAGATGGGGACCGGGTTCGAACGGATACGCGAAGCATGCAGAAAAGAACGCGCGCCTTTTCCCGAGGTGGAACTAAATGAAAACTACTTCCAGGTGACCTTCAGGCAAAGCCATGCGTACCTCGAGCACGCGCAGGAAGAAACTACCCAAAAGACTACCCAAAAGACTACCCAAAAGACCACTCAGAAAATCCTTGCGGCAATAGAAAAAAATCCGAGCATTACGCGGGATGAGCTTGCCGTGCTTTCGGGGATTACAGCGGATGGAGTAAAATATCATATCGATAATCTGAGAAAAAAAGGACTCATTGAAAGAGTTGGCGGAAGAAAAGAAGGGG
>CAKKPG010000044.1:0-64293 GCA_919901555.1 Nitrospiria bacterium
TCTCCAGAAGCTCGGTTACGATGCAAAGGTGGAGCTGCACGCAGCCAAGTGAACGTTTTCAACGGCTGAGGCAACCCTCGTTGTGACTGCGGAAATCCACAAGACGAATATGGATTTCTTCATCGCCCGTAATGATTTTTTCCTTACCGCGCCAGGCATCCCCGATGGAACAATTCGGGGACAGGCTCCGGCACGAAGAAGGTCAAGGAGCTCTACATTATTAAAATGCAGACTCTAACTACATAATCACTGGTTATGTCAAAGAATGAGAAGGACATGATTTCTGCAAGCCATATTGTTTTGGACAAGTCTTATCTTCAAGGCTGCACAAGCCTGAACCTTGAAGAAATGTCGAGGCAACATCGGCTGATCTTATGTGCTGAGACTTTCCACGAAGTTGTATCAAGCCCTGACGACGAAATGAAAAGCTGTATGAAGAAGCTGCTTGCCTACACGACCTCAGTGGACCTGCTCGACCACCACGGTACGCTGCTGAAATATGAAATCGAGAACCGACAACCGTGCAAGCCCCTTTCAGCTCATATCTTGCCACTAACCCTGAATCCAGAATGGAATCACACGATTTCCGAGCCTCAAAGTGAAACCATCACCGATTTTCATAACCACTGGGAAGTTGACAGCCCCAAAGCATTTGATGAGATAGTGCTGGAAATTATTGGTACCTGCGGTCGGATCACACCGGAGCAGGTTGCGTCGGATAGGGAGATGGTGTTGAAGACATACGGCCATTTACGAGCCTCAGAACGCCTGCCGCTGCCGAGTCACCTTAATGAAGACTGGGCCATCTATAGACGTCTCCAAGTGGAACTTATCGCCGCCCACGAATACATGTACAGTTTTCAAGATGGTCAGTTCTGCATACGCAAAGACCGGAAGGCTCATAATCAAATCGATTTCAGGGTCCTCATCGCAGCTTGTCTTGCAGGTGGTATTGCAACGCGAGATAATTTAATCAGGAGATATTTCGAAATCCTGTGTCCTGGAGGGACTCTTTATTGGATAGAAGGACATAGACCATAACCACGGCCTGCAGCGGATCGCCGGAGGCTCCTGCTGGAGCCGAATGCTAAACAGAAATTTAATTCATAAAGCAATACTATGAGCTATCGATTTAACATTAAAAAACGTGTATATGAAAATGACGCGCTTATCGCTTTTATAGACCTTCTCGGCACACGTAAACTTTATCAAAGCACACTGGCAGAAGATCAGGCAAATAAGGTGTTAAATGTTCTTTTAGGTGAGTTCGACATTAAGTTTTCGGAATATTTTTCATCGGAAGAGATAAAGGAGAACTTCGATGTCAGTATTTTTGCTGACTCCATAGCAATTTCAGAAAGAGTCAGTACTTCGAAGATCATCGAAAGATTCTTGGATTTTTTGCTTGCTTACCAGGAAGACCTTCTTGTAAATTATAATTCTCCAAGTCGGGCAATACTCATTAAAGACTCTTTCTTTTCATTCAAAATGACGGATGCGAGTGCAGAAAGTATTCTTGGATCTCCTTACACTACTATAAGTCTTTGTGGCGGGAAAGGCATCAGATTTGCGCATGACTGTCTTGAAGGATTACCAATCGGTGTTTATGTAACAGACATTATCAAAAAAGACTTAAATGCTGAACAACAAGCTAGAATTATTCCAGTACAGGGTGAAGAACTTTCTTTTATCAAGAAAAAAACTACTATCATGCCCTATGTGCCTTACAACACTCTTGCTCTCATATCTGCGGACAGTAAAACTATATCAGAATCTCTAAAAGCATGTTTTCCTGACAAAGATGCTTTCGAAAAAATGACGCCATGGATATTGGTTCATCTGGGAAAGGAAAATGAAATAATCAGGTCTAACAAATCGCTCAAGGGGGACGCGGCAAAAAGCCATCGCGCCCCTTAGCTTCGTGTTAACATTATGATTCTCGCGTGCGTTTCAATGACATCCGACCTCGGTTTTCAATAGTCTTGTTGGTCCCGGCCTGTCTGCGTGCGGACACGCACAGGCAGGCTTGTCCGGGTTAGGCAAATGGCGCCTGGTAAGACGGCGTCGGTCTAACGGTCGATTCAATCAGGATGATGAACAAGCGCAGAAAACATCAGGATATCGGGGATGGATGAACAAGAATTAATCAAAAGAAGAGAAAACGTCCATCGGCTCCAAAAGAGGGGTTGACGTAATTGAGACGGGGGGTTGATAACCATGAGAAAAATATGGATGCAGGCCCCTCACACAGGCGGGGTTAAAATTTCTCCCGCTGCGCAGGAAGCTGTGCGGCAACGCATCATCGCTCATGCGAAAAAGCATCACGCGGGCAAGTTCACGCGCATCGACGTCAGGTTCAGAGGGGCGATGTGCTATATCGACGCGTACAAGGAGCCGGAGAATGTCCCGAAGCGGATCCCGGCAGGTTTCGGTGAAACCCGCGAGGAATTCATCGAACGGCTGCGAAACACGCCGACGCACCTCGTCCGGCTGCGACACTTCGGCATCGATCGGTGGAGCGTCGCGTTCTTCACCTACAGCAACGAGCGCTATGAGCCGTGCTGCTTTCCGAACGGCGAGTGGTTCGGTACGCCCGAGCAGGCCTTCGAGCTCGGCGCGGTGTATTTGTGACAGTCTGCGTGGCCCCGGGGACGTATACCTTGGGTTTTCTAAAAAAAAACAAAGGAAGCATATCCGGCAACTATGGGAAGGTATTGCGTAATCTGTGGTCTTGAACGCCCTAACGAAGCTTTCAGCGGACGGGGGCATGGAATCGGAATCTGCAAGAAATGCGACAAGATGCCGAAATCGGCCCGGCAGCGCATCATGGATGAAGACTTCCTGGCGCAGGCGTTGGAGCAGAAGAATATCTCGGAAAAGAACGTGGCATACTTCAACGAGATGCGCCTGCGCTATCCCGATTCGCTTGGAGAAAGGGCCGCGGTCATGGCGGAACTCGGTTCGGTCCATCCGCGGAAAAGGAAACGCTATGGCTTCCTTTATCACAACAGACGGGAACTTTTTGACCGGATGGTCCGGCTGAACATGATTGACGAACGAATGACGCCGGAAATGGAAGACGCGGAAGAAGAGCTGATCATGGGGAAAAATATGCGCCAAAAGGAACGATCGGAAATTATGGAATCCCGCGGTGATGGTCACAAAGAAGATATCAGCACTCTTTAGTTTTATCCGGGCACTCTATGCCGCTTTTTGTTATCCGCTCCGCTTTGCCGGTCCGGAAGCAATAATGTCATGCAAAAAGTCCTCCACACCGAAGCCTTCTTGATGACGCAGATTGTAATCGATTGATACATCGGCGTATCGCTGGTAGAGCGTTTCCCGTGAACGGAGAAGGTCGGGATAGCAGCGCGCCAACGCCTGCTCGTTCGTCTCCCCGGGAGCTTTGCGGAACAGCCCTCTCCACAACACCGGACGCGGCTTCGCAATATATTGTTTCAGCATCTGCGCCTGGACTTCCGACGGAACCGGGAAATACACAAAGGTTGTTAATCTGCGGAGATCGCTTACGATGTCGTCTCCCGCATAAATAACGCTGCCCGTTGTATCCACAACGACGTTCTCGCCGGGACCATCGCCATTTTTCTCGAGATGCTCGATTATTTCAGTGACAACCTGTCTTTCACAGACCAGGTACTGAGATTCACGGCTTGTATAATTTTTCTCGTAAGGAAATCCCATCCACTCGCCGAGGCCCATTGTTGTTCCATCCTGTTTTCTGAGCTCATGAGAAAGCCTCGATGCGATCATCTCGTCACAGCAGAAACGCTTGAAGCCATGATCGGACAGTTTCTTGGACCAAAGGGATTTTCCCGAACCCGACATGCCTATCAATGAGATGCGCATAGTTAAAAACCTTTCACCACGAAGACACAAAGGCACGAAGTCTGATGAATGCAAAATGCAGAGTGCAAAATGCAAAAGTCAAAGTGAAGGAATATAAATCATGGCCTGGGGCCATACCGCAATTTTACAATTTGCATTTTACAATTTGACTTTTGCATTGTCTTTTTCGTGCCTCACTTGTTGTTCTTATTTGCAAAAACAATGGTGCGGGTGCGAATGACGCCTTCATGGGTCGCTATTTCCTTGACCACGCTCTCGGGGACCGGCGACCCCAAGTCGATGATGTTATAGCCGACGGCGCCGTTGCTGGCGTTCAAGTAGCTGGAGATGTTGATGCCGTGGGCGCCGATCTTCTGGGAGGCGAAGCCGATCATGCCGGGGACGTCGCGATTGATCATGATCAGGCGCGTATGGACGTCATCGGAAGGAACGGACTCGACGGTCGGGAAATTGACGCTGTTCGTGACCGTGCCGTATTCAAGATAGTCTTTGAGCTCCTGCACCGCCATGGAGGCGCACAGCTCTTCGGACTCTTCGGTGCTGGCCCCGAGATGGGGCGAGACGATGACCTTCGGATTGCTCAGCATCGCGGCCGCGGGAAAGTCGGCAACGTAGCCGGCCAGCCGGCCGCTGTCCAGCGCATCAAGCACGGCGGCCTGATCAACCAGGGAACCCCGCGCATAATTGACCAGGATGGCGCCCTGGGGCAGCAGTTTTAACGCATCGGCATTTATGAAATGCCGCAGCTTTTCGTTGAAGGGCATATGGAGGGTCAGGACATTTACCTGTCTCACGACGTCTTTCCAGCTCTTTGCAAGCGACACCTCGGGCGAAAGCTGATGGATGTTCTCCAGGGCAGGGGAGGGATCAAACCCCATGACCCGCATCTGCCGCTGTATCCCCCCGTTCGCAACGCGCACCCCGATCTTGCCGAGCCCCAGCACGCCCAGGGTCTTGCCGGCCAGTTCGAATCCGCGAAAGGCAGCTTTTTTCGCCTCGACCTGTTCGGTAATTTCTTTATCACTTAACCCGGCCAGGTCCCGGCAGAAGTTTATCGCACGATGGATATTGCGGGCGCTGATCCCCAGCATGACAAAGACAAGCTCCGCCACTGCATTGGCATTGGCCCCGGGAGCATTGAAAACGCAGATACCCTTCGTTGTCGCCTTTTCCACCGTAATATTGTTGACTCCCGCGCCGGCCCGGGCGACCGCCAAAAGCGACGGGTAGCTGTCGGTATCAACCTGGGCGCTGCGGACCAGAATTCCCCCCGGGTCCTTTTCCTCGGCGCTTACCGTGTACTCGGGTCCCAACAGCGCAAGCCCTTCGGGGTCGATATTATTGAGCTTCTTGATGCGAAACCGCGGCATAGTGTTCTCCTCGCTATTCCGGAATTATTTCCTGCGAATAAACAATAACGTTAGAAGCAGCCCATCGAACGGAAGAATAATAGCACGGATTTGCCGGTACATCAATTGATTTTTCCTCTCCGGGCGTGCGGCCGTCGAAATCGCCGGCATCGGTCCGCGTTGCCCCGGGACGGTCGCGTGTCCTGTTTTTTCTATAAACCCTGTTTACAATCGTCCCCGAATTCTGTTACACTGCGGGAGCAGTACGATAAAAGGACAAGGGCAGGTCTACCATCTATGCATCAGGCGGAGATATGACTGACAAACAATCGAACGATCCTCTTCACGGCGTGACCCTGGAAATGATCCTTACCCGGCTGGTGGAACATTACGGCTGGGAGAAAATGGGAACGTTCATCACGATCAGGTGTTTTAATAATGACCCAAGCATCAAGTCCAGCCTGCAATTTCTGAGAAGGACCCCCTGGGCGAGGAAGAAAGTTGAAGAGCTGTATCTGCGGTACAACAGGGAAACCTCGAAACAGGCCCGGCCCCGATGAGAAAGAATGAGCGGAAGTGGAAAAGAAAAAAGCAGGCTCCGGTTTCCCGGGGCCTGCTTCAATAGGGCTTGCTTTGGCTTATGAGGGCTTAGAGCTTTACAACGTTGGCTGCCTTGGGGCCTTTGGGTGAGTCGACAACGTCGAACTGCACTTGCTGACCTTCAGCCAGCGATTTGAAGCCGCTGTCCTGGATGTCTCCGAAATGCACGAAGACATCGCCGCCTTTTTCGCGGGTAATGAATCCAAAACCCTTGGAATCATTGAACCACTTAACGGTACCGGTTTCCACTGATGAGCTACCTCCTTCTTGTGAATTGAAGCTGACGGAAATGTGCAACAAAAAGACCGCAAGACGAAGAGTCCTTGCAGTCTTGCCTACAAAAACTTCCGGAACTTCTGGGGTGCATTATGGCACGATAGGGTCCCTGTGTCAAGCTTTATTTACTTAATTTTTGTGATTCCCCGGGTCAGTATCCTTTTTTTCCTGACCGGGCGTCGGAATTGTAGAGGTTGTTCTGCAAGAGGTCCCCTGCGCCGGTATGGATTGGCCGCGGGCGCTTTGCGAGATTAACGGCCGAAATTCGCGGAAAACCATTTGACAAGAAAAGGGTTCTTCTATACAGTACGGCTATAGTATCAATCCCGATCACAAGAGGTCTGTGCGGCACCGAACATCATTGGTTTACATACCAGCCTATTCTGTACTACGTTACGAAAACGCTGAGGGGGGCAGATCATGAACCTTTTTTCCCGCTTTATCAGTTCTGGTGTAAAAGTGCTTTCAAGGCTCTTCGGTACGGTGTCCTGGTCTCCTCCTCCGTGGATGGCTTTCCTCAAGAACTTCTCTTCCAATATCAAGCATATCAAAGACATTATCTCTCGCCTTGTTCATACCGCGCGTTCCTTGGTCGACAAATATCTGAAAAAAATCATGAAACGAACGGCCATCGTCGTGCCGGCGGTTCTGGTGACCCTCACCCTCGTCGTCTTCTACGCGGTGGGTCGGTCCGGCGTGATCGAGGTCACCGGCACCCAGCCCGGGCTTACGAAGCTCGAGGACGTTTTGAAGCCGGACCCGGTCCATATTCGCTTCAACGGTTCCGCCGCGCGGCTTGACCTGGTCGGGAAGGTCGTCACAAAAGGGATCACCATCTTGCCGGCCATCGAGGGCGATTGGAAGTGGGTCAGGGACGACCATCTCCTGTTCGTGCCGAAGGCGGACTGGGCAGTGGGCGAGAAGTATACGGTCAAGATGGACCGCTCCCTGTTCCCGGACCATGTGAAGCTCTCCACGTATACTTACACGTTCAAGACGCCGCCTTTCAACGCAGAGCTTACGACCGCCGAGTTCTATCAAGACCCCGAAGACCCGAAGATCAGGAAGGTCCTCGCCACGGTGAAGTTCACCCATCCCGTGGACGCGGCCTCGTTCGAGAAGCGGGTCCGCCTGCGCAGGTCCGACCAGAAAACGGGCTTCCTCGGCATCGGCGCGGAGACCTACCTCTTCACCGTGTCCTACGACACGTACAAGGGCGAGGCCTATATCCATTCCAAATCCATGGACATCCCGGAGAAGGACATGGAGATGTTCATTACCATCGATTCAGGCGTCCACGCCGAGCGCGGCGGGCCCGAGACGGAGCGTGAGCTCAAGCAGGCCGTTACCATATCGGGAAAGTACAACTTCCTCCAGATCGAGTCCGTGGAGCTTACGCTCGTACGGAACGAGCGCTACGAGCCCGAGCAGGTGATCGTGGTCCAGACCACAACAGGGGTGCAGGAATCGGAGATCGTCAAGAACCTGACCGTGTACGTCCTTCCCCAGGATCTGCCGCCGATCCAGGGGCAGGAGGGCGCAAAGAACTTTCGCTGGTCCGATCCCGCGAAGATCGGGCCTGAGGTCCTGGACCTTTCCCAGCGCCTGAAGCTCACGCCCCTGCCACGGGACCGGGAATACGCAGTGCTGCACAGCTTCAAGTACACGGCCCCTGCCGGCAGGTATCTTTTGATAAAACTGAACAAAGGCATCCAGGCCTTCGGCGGCTATCTCCTGGCCAAGGAATTCGAGACCATCAGCCGCGTGCCCGAAATTCCGCGGGAGCTCGGCATCATGCACAACGGCGCGATCCTGAGCCTGAGCGGCGAGAAGAAGCTTTCCGTGTACGCCCGGGACCTCGAGGCCGTGCGGTTCGAGCTCGGCCGTGTGCTGCCCGACGAGATCAACCACTTGATGAGCCAGACGAGCGGCGACATCACGAGCCCCTATTTCTCCAATTACCAGTTCAACCAGGACAACATCTCCGAACGCTTCACCGAAATCCGGCAGCTCCGGCGCGAGGAGCCGGGAAAAACGCAGTATGTCTCCTTTGATTTCTCGCGGTATCTGAAGTCCGATTCGGGCGTGAACCGCGGTCTGTTCTTCTTCCGCGTCGAGGGTTGGGACCCGGAGAAGAAGCGGCCCACGGGCAAGAGCGACAAGCGCCTGATCCTGATCACCGACCTGGGCGTCCTGGTGAAGGACAATGCCGACGGCACCCACGACCTCTTCGTCCAGTCCATCCACAGCGGCCAGCCTGTTTCCGGCGCGCGGGTGGACATCCTGGGCAAGAACGGCGTGTCCGTGTTCGGCACGACCACGGACGCGGATGGCCGCGCGTCCTTCCCGAAGCTCATTGACTTCGAGCGGGAAAAGGCGCCCACGGTCTATCTCGTCCGGAAGGGGAGCGATCTGTCGTTCCTGCCCTATGACCGCAGCGAGCGCAGGCTCAACCTGTCGCGCTTCGATGTGGGCGGCGAGGTGACCAGTGGCGAGCCGGGCAGGCTGAACGCGTACCTTTTCTCCGAACGGGGCATCTACCGGCCCGGCGACGAGTTCCATATCGGCATCATCGTCAAGACCGCGGACTGGAAACAAGGCGTGGCCGGCGTCCCGCTCGAAGCTGCGGTGACCGACGCGCGCGGACTGGAGGTCAAAAAGCAGAGGTTCAGCCTCCCGGCGACGGGATTCGAGGAGGTCCGGTACCAGACCGAGGAGACGGCGCCAACGGGAACGTATACGACGAGCGTCTACATCGTGAAGGACAACAAGCGAAGCGCGCTGCTGGGTTCCGCGACCGTGCGCGTTGAAGAGTTTCTTCCGGACCGTCTGAAGATCGCGACCCGCCTTTCAACGGAGCGGATGGAAGGATGGGTTTCGCCGTCGAGCCTGAAAGGCCTGGTCGTACTCAAGAATCTTTACGGCACGCCTGCCGTGAACCACCGGGTCGCGGCGGACATCACCCTGTCGCCGGCCTTTCCGGCGTTCAAGCAGTACAAGGACTACACCTTCTTCGATCCGCTCCGGACGGACAAGAGTTTCAACGACAGGCTGCAGGAAACGACGACGAACGAGCAGGGAGAGACCGAGTTCGAGTTCAACCTCGACCGGTTCGACAAGGCCACGTACCGCCTCACCTTCCTGGCCGAAGGATACGAACTTGAAGGCGGCAGGGGAGTGAGTTCCGAAAGCTCGGTGCTGGTATCGCCGCTCTCCTATCTTATCGGGTACAAGCCCGACGGCGATCTGAAGTATATCAACAAGGGCAGCGGCAGGTCCGTGGAACTGATAGCCGTCGATCCCGCCCTCAAGAAGATATCCGTGTCCGGGCTCAAGGCCCAGATCATCGAGGTCCGCTACGTCTCCGCCCTGACCAGACAGAGCAGCGGCGTATACAAGTACCAGTCGGTCAAGAAGGAGATACCCGTGAGCCTCGCGGACCTTGCGATTTCCGCCCAGGGCAGGAAATTCAGCTTGCCCACGGGCAATCCCGGCGACTTTCTGCTGATGGTGAAGGATGAAAAGAACGTGGAGCTGAACCGTATCGCCTTCAGCGTCGCGGGCAAGGGGAACCTCACCCGGAGCCTGGAGAAGAACGCGGAGCTCCAGATCAAGCTCAATAAATCCGATTTTGCTCCGGGCGAAGAGATCGAGATGCACATCCGGGCGCCTTACACCGGGGCCGGGCTCATCACCATCGAGCGCGACCGTGTGTACGCCTCCCAATGGTTCAAAACCTCCTCCACCAGCTCGGTCCAGCGCATCCGCGTGCCCGCGAACTTCGAGGGCAACGGCTACGTGAACGTGTCCTTTGTCCGGGCCATTGACTCGCCGGAGATCTTCATGAGCCCCCTGAGCTACGGCGTGATCCCGTTCTTCGTGAGCCGTGAACGCCGGACCATCGCCATCGAGCTCGACACGCCTGACCTGGCCCGGCCCGGAGAACCCTTCCGGATACGCTACAAGGGCAGCAAGCCGGGCAAGGCCGTGATCTTCGCCGTAGATGAGGGCATACTCCAGGTCGCGCGCTACCAGACGCCGGACCCCCTGTCGCACTTCTTCAAGAAACGTGCGCTGGAGGTGCGCACGGCCCAGATTCTCGACCTTATCCTGCCCGAGGCCGCGCTGGTCCGCATGCTTTCTGCACCCGGGGGAGATGAGGACGCACGGGAGGCCATCGGCAAGAACCTGAACCCCTTTAAGCGAAGGCGCGACAAACCCGTTGTCTACTGGTCCGGCATCGTTGACGTCGACGGGACCTCCCGCGAGCTTACGTACCGCGTGCCCGACTATTTCAACGGCACGCTCCGCGTCATGGCCGTGGCGGTCTCGCCGGACGCCGTGGGCGCCGGCCAGAAAAAATCCCACATCCGGGGCCATTTTGTGCTCAGTCCGAACGTTCCGACCTTCGTCGCGCCCGGCGACGAGTTCACCGTGACCGTGAGCGTAGCGAACAACGTGGAAGGCTCGGGCAAGGACGCCCCGGTGAACCTGGAACTGACTACGTCGGAACACGTCGAAGTGCTCGATAAACCGGCGCAGGTCCTGAAGATCGCCGAGGGCAGGGAGGAGAGCGCGGCCTTTATCATCCGGGCAAAAGCCCTCTTAGGCTCGGCGCGGTTCACCTTCACTGCCTCTCTTGGAACGAATAAGAGCGCCTATTCCGCCGATGCGAGCATCCGGCCGCCCATGCCGTACGCGACCATTGTCGAGGGCGGCTCCTTCACGGACGACAAGGCTGTTGTCAAGGTGACGCGTACTATGTATCCTGAGCTGCGCACCCTCGAGGTCTCGGCCTCGCCGCTGCCGCTCGGCATCGCGCATGGACTCGTTGCGTATTTGAGCAAGTTCCCCTACGCCTGCACGGAACAGCTCGTGAGCCGGACCTTCCCGGCCATTGTACTCAAGAACCGGCCTGAATTCGGCTTTACGCACAAGAACGCCGCGGAACATCTTGAACAGACCATTCGCGTGCTGCGCGCCCGTCAGAACGCCGAGGGTTCCTTCGGGTTCTGGGCCGCGAATTCCTACGTCTCGGACTTCCAGAGCGTGTACGCCATGCACTTCCTGACCGAGGCAAAGGAACGCGGTTATGCCGTGCCGCCGGAGCTGATTACGCGGGGGCTCGCCTATCTCCATGCCCTGGCAAAGGGCGAGAGCGATTCCCTGCACAAGGCACGGACGCGCGCCTACGCCATCTATATCCTGACCAGAAACGGCGTAGTAACGACCAATTACGTGACAGCCTTGCGCGAGCAGCTCGATGCTGCAAAGGCCACGAAGAAGTGGAAGAAGGACCTCGCCGGGACGTACCTTGCTGCTGCGTACAAGCTGCTCAAACTCGATGATAAGGCCGACAGCTTGATCGGAGATTCGCGCTTCGGCCAGTCCGTCGAGGCGGATTACCGGTATTTTTATGACGGCCTCGCCCACGATGCGCAGTACCTCTCTGTCCTGGCAAGGCACTTCCCGGACCGGTTCAAGAACATCTCCGGTAAAGAGATACAGGCCGTCATCAATCCAGTGTCAGGCGGCAGTTACAACACCATCTCGTCGGCCTACGCGATCCTGGCCATGGACGCCTATGCCGGGGCAATCGGCGAAAAAGCCGCTGCTGATATCAAGATCAAGGAGATCCTCGACAAAGGAACGAAGGACCTCATTGTTTCCAAAGGGCTGTTCCCGAAAGCGGCCTTCTCGGATCAAGCAAAGAAGGTAAGCATCGAGAGCAAAAGCGACTATCCCACGTTTTACCAGGTGACCCAGGCCGGTTTTGACAAGGCCCTGCCGGACAAGGAAATAAAAAAGCAACTTGAGATTCAGCGCGAGTATCGGGACCTCAAGGGCAACGTCCTGACGAAGACGGAGCTGGGCTCTGAGATCGAGGTGCATGTGAAGATGCGCTCCGTGGGCTCGGGCACTTACTATAACGTGGCGATCGTAGACCTTCTGCCCGGCGGGTTCGAGGTGGTGCTGGCGAAGTCCCGCAGGGCTGCAGAACCAGTCCAGCCGCGCGAAATAGCGATGCGGGAGGGCATGCACGAACGCGAGGAAGGAGAGGGGGAAGGCGAGGGCGAAGTCGGCGAGAGCGCGGCGGAGGAGCATGAATCGGAATCGCACTGGGATTCCCCCATCGGCACGGACAAGTCAACGTGGTCCCCCGAGTTCGTCGACATTCGCGAGGACCGGGTCGTGCTCTTCGGCAGCGTCGGCGATTCGGCCCAGGAGTTCGTGTACCGCATCAAAGCGACGAACAAGGGCAAGTATACCATCCCTCCGGCCTATGCCGAGTCCATGTACGACCGGAGCGTGCGGGCGCGGACGTTGCCGGGGACAATGATCGTTGAGGAGAAGAAGAAGGAAGAGAAGTAAGAGGGGAAAGCCGAATTCCTTAAAAAACCGGATCAAACAGGAGGTCGCATGAGATCGGAAAAAAACGGTTTTACCTTGATCGAGCTCTTGACCGTGGTGTCGATCATCGGCATTCTTGCCGCAATCGCGCTTCCCCAGTTTGCCGCCTACCGGCAGAGGGCATACACAACCGAGGGCTACGTTCTCGGCACTGAGGTGCGTCGGGACATCCAGGAGTTCTACGATTATACGGGCCGTTTTCCAAAGAACAATACAGAGGCAGGCCTGCCCGTGTCAAAGAACCTGAGGGGCAAATTCGTCGAGAGCATATCAGTGCGAAACGGCGTCTTTGATATCAGCTTCGGCGAAAATTATGGAAGATTCAAAATATTGACTGCGCGTCCGGCGGTGTCGAAGGAAGACCCGGGCGCGCCTGTTTTATGGGTATGGGGCGATGATAAATACCCTGATACCTATAGTGCGGTCGGGGAGAACAGAACTTTGGAATGGAAAAAATGATCTCGATGTTCCGTTGCAATGATTTTCGCATAACGAAGCGGCGTGGGAGCTGAATACCATGACATTCAGGCGCATTTTAGGATTCTTTTTCACTGATTTCCTGGTTACAACGGTTGTTATCGCAGTAACAGTGGCCATATTTGCGTCCACGATCGCACATACCATGAAGGTGGTAACGACAACTACGGCCGTGTGCGAAGTAATGAATAATTACAGGGCAGACATGTCGGCTTACTATGCGCTGCGGGGGGACTGGCCGAGTAACATGGAAGAGTTGCACGCGCTGTTCCCGAACGAGTCACAGCGGACGAACGCCAACTTCGCTAAAAACATCCAGATCATTGGCGGGGCGATAGACATACCCTTGCAGCGGCAATTGAGCGGAAAGACCCTTACCCTGCATCCTGCTACGCTTATCGACGACCCCACAGGTCCGGTCAAATGGGTGGCGGGCGCAGGCAACAGGCCGGATGGATGGTCGATAATCGGAGAAGACCATACCACGGTTGAAAAGGAATATGTCCTGAATTTACTTTCACTCTGAGGGACGGGAGGCGATGAAATGCGCTATATAAAAACAGATCACGCGAACCTGTTGTTCCGCCAGCTTGCGGCCATGACGGCCTCAGGCATGACGATGGTCGAAGCCATAACAGTGCTCGCTGAGGAAGGGGAGGGATCGCCTGTCAGCGGAGTCGTCTCCGCAATCCGGAAGGAAATCGAAAGGGGAACTTCTCCGGGCGAGGCAATCATCAAATACATCCCTCAATTACGGGGCCTGTCGCCCGGTGTCTTCAGTCAGGGACTCGGGACCATTTCTCAGGTCCTTCGCCAAATGGCGGAATTCAGCGAAAAAAGGGCCGTGCTCAGGCGGTTCATGGTCCTCAGCATGGTCTATCCCGCATTCCTGATCACGGTCCTGTTCGGCGTCCTTACCCTGCTGATGATCGTCGTCATCCCCATGTTCTCGTCCATGTATGCGGAGATCGGCGGCGTCCTTCCTCTTCCGACTCGCATCGTCATGGCTCTGAGCCGGCACTTCTGGGTCTTTGGATGGATCATTCCGGCGGGGATCGTCGCCATTATCGTGATAGCCCAACGAAAAAGAATATGGCTGCATGCGCTTGCCGACAGGATACCGGCGCTCAGGACGCTCAACCGGAAGATCGCCGCGGCTGAATTTCTAAGGAACCTCTCCGCCACGGCGACCATGAACATCGCGCCGCGCGAGGCCTGGCAGCATGCGGCCGCGGTCAGCAACGAATTTTATGCGTCAACGCTGAGGGATCACGCCGCCCGTGCCGACAATATTTCGCATCTCATCGACTCTCTCGGACAAACGGGCCTCATTCCGCCTATCGTGCGCCATGCGGTGCGCGCAGGGGAGAGAAGCGGGACCATTGCCACGGCCTTTCAGGAAATCGCGGCATACATGGAGCAGGACGCGGAAAAAACCTACAATCGCTATCTCGTGTTCCTGCACCCGGTCATGATAATACTGCTCGGCATCATCGTGGGTTTTTGTATCATCGCGCTCTATATGCCTATATTCCAGTTGGGGTCCGTCGCTTCCTAAACGTTCTATAATCGGAGAGATGCCATGATAAAATCCTCAAAAGGCTTTACCCTGATAGAGTTGCTGATCGTCATCTCCATTATCACCATCCTTTCCACCATGGCCCTGCCGTCGTACCAGGACCGGGTGATCAGGACGCAGGTGGCGCAGGCGATCGCCGTGGCGGAGATCGCCAAGAAGGACGTCGAGGACTATTACCGGGCAAAGGGAAGCCTGCCCCGGAACAACGCCCAGGCAGGATTGCCGGAAGCGAATAGAATTATCGGCAACTACGTCAGGAGCGTTAAGGTCATTGACGGCTCCATAAACATCACCTTCGGCAACCGCATCAACAGGAACGCAGCGGATAGAATCCTGACCCTGCGTCCTGCCATTGTCAAAGACGCCCCGGTTGTGCCTATTGCCTGGGTATGCGGTTATGCCACGGTTCCACAGGGTATGACGGTGACGGCAAAAAACAACTCTACGATCGCGGCGCGTCAAGTGCCGATAGATTGCAGGTATTGATGAATAAGGTTCTTTCTGAAAAGGCGTGTAAGACGGCAACAAAGGGAACAGCGGGAAAGTCGGCGTAATCCTGGGCTGGGTTCCGTCTCCAGATTTCGGTAGTGTCAAAATTTCTATGAAAAAGAGAGGGGAATACATGAAACAGAATCTCCAGAACGTCAAGAGAAATCAAGAAAAAAACCCCTCCCAACCCCCCTTTGTAAAAGGGGGGCGAGGGGGGATTTAAGAACCGGCTTGTAAGATAAGGATTTTCTCAGCGTTCTCGGCGATCTCGGCGGTAAAACTTTTGACACTACGCTTTCCGTGCCAGGGAGGATGCACATGAATGTGGATCGTCTATTACATTACCGAAGGCTCAGCGTCCTGCGTTCTCTTGTTTCTTTCCTTCTTTTCTTCTCGTGCGGTTTCTTCGCTGACGACCTGCATGCCGCGCCATCGTCCTCTCCCGCCGTTTTGAGCAAAACCGATCTTCCCGCCCGGGGCCGCCAGGAATCTATTCTCACGATCAGGTCGTTCGGCAGGTATGCCGTTACCGCCAAGAGCGACCAGGGGACGGGGCTGCAGCTCATTGACCGCATGGCGGGACCGGGGACGATATCAGGGGCCGCAGGTGAGCGGGACGGCAGGCTCGATCTCTTCCTGGAGCGGGGCGACTACAAGATCATCACCTCTGGCCATGACAAGGCTTCCGGGAGCGTTCACCTGGAAGCGCATTCTTTTCCGGAAAAGAACGCACCGCAGCCGCCATTGCTCGTCGAATACAAGCTGACCGAGACCGAGCTCAACGATTTCGAGCAGGCGTCTTACTGGCTCGAAATCAGGGAGCGCAAACGCGTCGTCCTGGAAGCAGCGGGACGAAACCTTGCTGATCTGCGCTTATGGAAAGACGGCGCGTGGCTGGTCGATGCAACGCCGGTCATCACTACGGTGCAGCCGAAAACAGGCCAGCCCTTGCGGGTCTGCCGATTTACAGTCGATCTTGAACCGGGCCTGTATCTTCTCTCTGCGTACGGCGGCAGTGCCCTGCCCTGGGCCGAGGACAGCGGCCTTCATCCCTTCTATCTTCGCTCCGGTATTCCCCAACTGGGTTCGGTGACCCGGAAACGTCTCTTGATCAGCCCCTTCGGAACGGATCGCTTCATTGTTCCTGGATCGAGCACGTATTTCAGGATCGAACTGGCGGAAGCGCGCGAAATGTCCCTTCAGGCCGGATGGACCAACGGGAGCGATCCGTTCAGCAACAACGGGCCAGTGCAGAACATTCAGAAGAACTCATCGCCTCCCGTGGCCGAGATGCTGACGGGGGGAAGCAAAAGCGCGACGCATATCGTCACGCTCAGCGGCGAGGCCGGCACGCCCTATGTGTTTCAACATTTCGAATCGAATTACCGCTATTCCTTTCAAGGGACCGGTGAGTACTGGATATCGAGCGTCCACTCGGGCCATCCGCAGGACTCTGTGGACGCGACCGCGGTCCTGGTATCAGGCAGCGACACGTACCGGACCCGACCGCTGTTCGAGCAGACGATCGAGCTGGACCAGGCAACGGGATATTCACGCCGTGCAAATCTTCTCGACACGCTTACGCTTTTTCTCAAGATTAACGCGAAAGGCTCTTACCAGATCTTGTCACAGGGCGCTACCGCCCGTTTTCTCATCGAACCGTTTCTCTTGTCACAGCCCCGGGATTATGCGCAGCCCAAAGCGCGGCCGGACGGCTCCACGTGGGACCTCGATGCCGGCTACTATGTGCTGACCATCCAGCCCGAGAAGAAGGGGATCATGGATTTGATCATCCGCCCCGCTTCCTGGTTAAGCTGGGTGTGGGGAAAACTCGACTTGAATAAGGGGAAAACCGCATTGCCGGTCCGGGCGGCCGTCCGTTTCCCCCGGGTCCCCCTGAATCGCGATCTGTGGTACTCCGTGCACCTGAACCATCAGCCTGAAGTCAAAACAGGGCTTGTGGTCCGCTCCCTGCCTCTGAACCTGATCGATCCGCTGCCCGTCACACAGCTGCCTGATGAATTGATGACCGTTCCGTTCGAGGTCTCCGAGGAAGGCACGCTCCGGGCAGAGACAGAAGACGGCTCGCTCATGGACCTTTCCGTGGACAACGGGCCGTGGCAAAAGACGTGCAGCGTGGGAGCAGGCAGACACTCCGTTTCCTTACGATCAGCTGCAAAGGGCACGATCAACTATTCGCTCGCCCTGGAACCGCGCAGGCTCAGCACCGGGACCCCGCTGCCGGCCCTTTCGCAAGCTGCGCTAGACAGCCTTCCAAAATTTCCGGTCCTGACGGACAGCAAGCCTCTCTATTTTGACCTGGACCGCAATTCTTCATCGACTTTCAACCTCCGGGCCGACAAATCTGAACTGTATCAGATCCAGTCCACAGGGCTCCTGGCCACGGACGGCAATCTTCGCAGCAGGACCACGCCGCGCTTCGTGCGGGAATCGCAGAACGGTAAAGGCAGGAACTTCTTCATGCGGCAGTACCTGCATGAGGGCGATTACCAGATCACTGTTGCGAGCAATGGGCAGTCAAGAGGGCATCTCGGCCTGACCATGGAGAAAAGCGGTTTGATCCAGGCAGGTTTTCTCACGAACCGCACGCCTGCGCGCCTCTCGCTGGCATCAGGAAAAGCCGCCGCCTATCAATTCATCATCACCAAACCGGGTGAATACCGGCTGCGGGCCTTCGGTCTCGGAAGGACGCTCAAATGCCGGCTGGAAGACAAGGACGGCTGGCCGGTTGTGACTCCCAACAGCAATGCCGATATCACGCGCGCATTTGATAAAGGCAGGTACCGGTTGATCATCCTGCCGGAAAGCACGGACGTCAGGATCGTGACCGTGATCGAACCAATACAGCGACCGCGGCGATTCAAGGGACACGGCCCCCACCAATTGCCGTTGGCCGTTACCGTGGACCATACCTGGATGGAGCCTGGATCAGGAAAAGCGCGCCGGCCCGACCAGTGGAAATTCGAACTGCCTGCGGACGGCGATGTCTCGATAGAGCTTAGCGGAGAGATGCAGGCCGATCTTCTCAGAGTCAATCCAGACGGCACGTCGAAACGCGCTGCCTTCATCCCGCCTGCACGGGGATGGCAAGGCAGGCTGCAGGCGGGTTCGTACCGCATCGACGCGGCCTCAGTGCGCATCAACAACCAGGCTGTCTACCGCGTGGCTGTCCGGCCTCTTCCCCTGATGGCCGGGCTGAGCCGCGAGGTCAGCACGCCGTCCGTCCTTCCTGTTGCGATCGGCCAGACGGGTTTGGTGGAATTGTCGTCTTTCGGCGGCGTTGACGTGAAGGCGCGGTTGACGACCGAAGACGGGGCCTTGATCGCTGAAAACGACGACCGGCCCGATGACTGGAATTTCCATATCGCTGCGGCGCTGAAACCGGGAAATTATCGGTTATATGTCGAACCCGTCGGGTCCGGCCAGGGCGCCTGTAGCGTATCGGTCAGAGTCCCTAAAGAAGTGGAGAATAAAGCGCTCCTCCTGCCGACGAATACGAAGATAAAGCTCACGGATTCGGTCCAGCTTTTCCCGCTCACCCTGCCTGCCAAGGGAGAGCTGCTGATGCTGTCCGCACGGGCGCCGGAAAATGTCGGATTGGCGATCGAAGTCGCAGAGCAGGGCGGCTGGAAAACCATCGGATCGACATCAGGGCGCTTCGCCCATCTCGAAGCGCCCCTTCGCGAGCCCCTTGCACGACCGTCGAATGTCGCGTATCGCCTGCGCCTCTGGTCCATGGACCGGCGAGATACGGTTGTTGAACTCTCCGCGCTGTTCGTTTCTCCGCCTCAGTTCACCGAAGGGGACCTGAAAAAAGGCATCGACCTGTCTCTTGCCGGAGGGGCAGGATCATCCATTGCAGCCGCTGCAGTTCGGATTGAACGCGGCGGTTTGCTTCGCATACCTGAAGAATACCGGCGCCTGCGCTGGTCAGCAGATGCGCTCCGCCCATGCGAACGGCCGGAAAGCTTTCTGCCCGTTCAAGCAGGCTTTGTCTGGATCACAGAAGAAACAGCGCCGCGCAGCTCGGCGCCCGCTGTCCGGGCGGAGCGAGCGGGCCTGGGACCAGGCGAGGACAAGGCCATCCAGATCAGGATGCTCGGCCGGGAAAAGGTGCTGTGCGATCTTTCCTACGACGGGCGAGGTCCTGTTCTTCTCATTGCTTCATCGCGCATCGGACGGCCTGCTGTCGAGCTGATCGAGGGCAGCAGTGAAGCAGTAAATATCGACCGGCTTGTCGTGGGAAAGCACGGCTCTCTCAGCGTGGCGCTCCATCCGAAAAATCCTACTGCACGGCTCTGGCCGGCCTCTTCTGCTGAAGAACCCTTTGAAGTACGGCTTATGCAGATAGGGTTTCCTGCGCCGGAACCCGTTTCCGGCAAAGAAGGTCTGAACGGCGCGATCGAGGGAAAGAAGGCGCGAAGGTATGAACTTTCGAAAGGCAAAAAACGCATACGGCTTTCTCTGGGAGAAGGCCTTGTTGCGGCGCTGCTGAAGGGCGATGCCGTCGCGAGCGTTCATTGGGCTGAAGGTAATTCATTTACGGAAACCCTCGAAACAGATGCCGACCGCCTGCTTCTGCTTCACACGCGGGATGGTGAGGACCATTATGCGATCGAATACGCTTCCCTGACAAAGGACTTATTCACTCGCTCTCTTGCGATCGGTGAGCCTTTTGAGCGGGTCATGCAGGACTCAGGAAGAATGCGAATGTCCATTGCCGCGGGAAAAATACCCGGAGACAGCCGCAGGTCCCTGCATGTCAGGGGTGGCAAGAACGCGGTCTTTACGGACAATGCCGGCAAGGTCGTCGCTGGCAATGATATGGTGATCGGAGAACAGGGCGGCGTGCTGGTTGTCGAGCATGGACCGGGCGTACTGCTGTCCTGGCTGGACAGGCCGGGAGAGGAGGCTGCCGATCTCTGGGCTACAAGCGAGAAGCCCGAAAGGACGTCTGTAACGCTGCCTGCCCTGCTTTCTCTGGACGGCAGAATGCACGCTTACAAGATCGACACGGCCAAACCCGTCATGCTTCACGTGCGCAGCGCCACGCCCCTGGCAACGTACCTGGACCGCGGCGAGAAGCCGCCTGATGTCGAGGTCTATTCCCAGGGAGTCACGCTCGACGCCTATCTGCCCAAGGGAGCCGCGGAGCTGCGGCTGCGGGCCCTTGCAGGAGGCAGCATGTCGGGACAGGTTGCTCTTTCCAGTTCCCCCGTCATTCCCACGGACGAAGGCCTGGGGCCCGAGGTGCTGCTGGCGCCCGGCGCAGCGAGGCTGTTCTCTTTCACCGTCCAACAGGAAGGCGTGATCGGCGCCGGCGTGAAAGCTGATTCCGACAGCATTGACATGGAGATCCTAAATAGTGCCGGCGCGGTCATGAGCAAGGGCGTGGCCCAGATGCTCCGCCTGAAGCCGGGCGTTTACTTGATGAAACTGCACGCCCCTGATGCCGCAGCGCCCGTAAAAGCACGGCCTGCGCTCGTGGGCCTCAGGATGCCGGATACAGGACCGCCGCCGGAGGAGATCAGGAAATATCTGTCTCCTGATACGGAAATGCCTTCTGCTTATTCGAGCCGCAGGAGCAGTGTCCCGCAGGACAGGGTTTACGAAAGCCCGGGCGAACCCGCGTATGACAGCCCGGCGCCTGCGCCGGAACCGGAGAACGGCGAAGGCATGAATGAGGGTGCTGAGCAGATGACCGAGCCGGGAAGCGGTGAAGGGGAAGAAGTTCAATGAAATAAGAGCGGAGTAAAATAAATCGGTCAACTCGTCATTGCGAGCGAAGCGAAGCAATCTCGTTCTTAATACGGCCGTGAAAGATTGAGATCACCGCGTCGCTCCTCGCAATAACGGCCGATGGTATTTTTTCAAATCTGCCATCATTATCGACATAAGGATTTCCCAAGGAGAGCAACCATGCCTAACGGTCTTTCAGGAACGCTTCTGTCTCTGCTGATTCTCGCCGCGCCCGTTGTCGCCCACGCTGAATCCCGGCAGACAGCAACGAATATCCGGCCAGAATTTGCTTCGGAGACCACGGTGATCCCCGAACATTTTCTCCGGCGTTGGGACCCGGTCACGATTTTCTTTTCCCGCGAACGGGGACGGAAGGAAGGCGGTCCTGAAGACCATCCCAAAAAATACGTTACCGTGGACACGGACCATCCGGGTGCGTATCGCTGGATCGACGGCAGGACGCTCCAGTTCCAGCCCTCCGAGCCCTGGCCGTCGCTGTCGCGCTTCATCTGGACCGTGGACAAAAAGAGCACGGCGCTCTTCACCCTGATGGAAGCGCCGGTCTCCACGGAACCGTCCGACAGAGCGGAGGGACTGGAACAGGTGAAGAGCATCACGCTGACCTTTGCGGAGCCGCTCGATCCGAAGGCCCTGGCAAACATGGTATCGCTCGAATTGCGGCCCTTGCCCGGCGTAGGGTCCGATAAATCCCGATGGCTCACCAAGAATGACTTCACCTTCAAGGAGATCGAGCGGCGGTCGCGCACGGACAGAGCCTCGTACGTGCTGATTCTCAAGGAACCGATTCGCCCCGGGATCAGGACGATCGTGCGCATGCGCCTTGCGCTGGATGACAAGGAAACGGAATCGTTCCGGGAGTTTTCTTTCGCCACTGCCGAGCCCTTTCGGGCCGTGGCCATGGGAGCGAGGGGGAGAAGATATCCTGTTACGCCCGAAGGCTCGCATTATACGCGGGAGCAGGCCATTCGCGGCGAATCTTCGGACCGGAGCATTGTGGTCGATTTTTCCTCAACGCCGGATTTGGATGCGGACGCACTGACGGTGACGGGAAGAAACCTCGTCAGGTTTACGCCTGCCGTAGCAAAGCTGGTGTACCGGCTCGAAGGAAGCCAACTGGTCGTCACGGGTGACTTTGCCCGTGATACACTATACAAAGTGTCGCTTTCGCCGGTTGCGGTCAGGGACCAGCGGGGAAAAAATCTTGAGATGAAGGGTGCGAGCGAGGTGTACGTATATTTTCCCCGCAGCCAAAGCTATGTCCGTATCAGAACGGGACAGGGTATCGCCGAACGGCTCGGTAAGCAGATGATCCCCGTGGAAGGCAGAGGGGAAGAGCGCGTGGACCTGCGCATATATCCCATACCGTCGCTCGACCGGTCGTTCTGGCCATTTACGGGCCAGCCGCTCGAAACAGACGACGGTCGTCGCCCGCCCGGACCCGGTGAAGAGCCTGAACCTTTTACCGCGCCCGATCAATCGCCCGGAGCAGCCGAACTGCTCCGCCAGATTTTCACGCTGGGCTCGCCGCCCGTATCGGCGCTCGTTTCGCTGCCGCTTAAAAAGGAAGGCGGTTCGGCGTCTTTCGGTCTTGATCTCACGCCGCACTTGGCAAAGCTTTCGGGAAAGGAACGGTCAGGTGCATATCTGATCGGCCTGCGCGATGTCGCAGCAGGAAGCAGGCGTTCGTGGATGCGGTTGCAGGTCACGGACCTGTCGCTCACGACGATCGAGGAGCCCG
This sequence comes from Nitrospiria bacterium, assembly GCA_919901555.1. Lineage (GTDB taxonomy): Bacteria > Nitrospirota > UBA9217 > UBA9217 > UBA9217 > CAKKPG01. The sequence goes on from CAKKPG010000044.1 coordinate 22,568, forward strand.
ATGCGGTCAAATATATCGTCACGTCGCTTCAATCGGCTCAGCCTGTTTCCAAGGCCCGAGTGCGCGTCGAAGGGACCCTGTACGATCACGGCAAAACAACATGGACGACCCTGGCAGACGGGACCACTGACGGTGACGGCATATTCCGCTGGCGCGCTCCGGGCCGCGACACGTCCCGCGAGCAAAGGTCCGTGCGACGTATCGTGGTGGAGAAGGACAAGGATATGCTCGTCCTCGATCCTGCAAATCCGCCGGATATGTATTACGACAACCAATGGTCCGTCGACCGGTCGCTCTGGCTCCAATGGACCCAGGAATCGCTTGCCGGCCGGGGGCCGCAGCCGCAGATAATGAGCCATATCTTCACGGACCGGCCCGTGTACCGTCCGGAAGAAGAAGTCCATATCAAAGGGTATCTTCGCAAACGGGATAAAGGACGTCTGCAGCCGGTCAAGACAACGGGTTGGCTGATCGTCGAAGGACCGGGTGATGTTTCCTGGAAATATCCCGTGGCCATGACCGACCTGGGCAGCTTCTACCATGACTTTTCGGAACAAGACCTTCCCACGGGAACGTACTCGGCCCATCTGGAAAACCAGGACCGCACGGAAAGCTACGGCCGGGTCACCTTCCAGATGGAGGCCTACCGGCTCCCGCTGTTTGAGGTGAACCTGCACGCGCCGGACCAGATTTCGCTGGATAAGGAATTCGAAGTCAAACTCGCTGCCACCTATTACGCAGGCGGCAATGTCGGGGGCCAGCCCGTGGAATGGCGCGTAACGCAGTACCCCCTGGCATGGACGCCCAAGAAGCGGGAGGGGTTCCTCTATTCATCGGACGGACGTTTTTCGCGGACCGAACGGTTCCAGGCGTCGCCCCGTTTAGAGAAGCAGGACACGACGGACGAGAACGGTTCCGCTTCGATCCTGCTGAATCCCGCGCTGGAGCTGACGGCGCAGCCGCGGACCTACGTGGTCGAGGCAACGGTCACGGGAGCGGACGACCAGACGGTGACGGCCTCGAAGTCGGTCTCGGCGCTGCCTGCATTTGTGCTCGGCATGAAGGTCCCGCGCTATATCGAGCGGGCAAAGGAGATCACGCCGGAAATCATCGTCGTGGGTCCGGATGACACACTGCTGGCGGGCAAGGAAGTGACGGTGCGGCTTCTGCGGCGGGAATGGCACTCGGCGCTCAAGGCCAGCGATTTTTCCGATGGCGTGGCCCGCTACGTGACCGACGTGGTTGATGAAAAAGTTTCCGAAAGGACGGTCAAGAGCGCGGCGGCGCCGGTGAAGGTGACGTTTCCGGTCACCCGCGCCGGCGTATATGTCGTCGAACTGGAGGCCCACGACAAGCTGGACCGCGCGCAGGTCGTGCGCGTCGATCTCTACGCGGGCGGGGATCAGCGTGTGGCCTGGCCCAAGCCTGTTACGCGCGTATTCACCGTGACCCCGGACAAGGCAAAATACGATCCCGGCATGACTGCGTCGATCGTTCTGCAGAGCCCGTTCCAGAAGGCCCGGGCCGTTGCCGTCGTTGAAACGCCTGACGGCAACAAGTATCACTGGATCGACGTAGAAGGAGGCACGGCGGTCTTCAACATTGCGATCCAGAGCAATTACGCGCCGCGTTTGCCTGTTCATTTCATCCTGATGCGCGGCCGGTTGCCCGGCACCGGACCCGCTCCGGGAAGCGGCATGGATGCGGGCAAGCCGGAAACCATGGCTGCCACGGCCTGGCTCGACGTCAATCCTCTGGCGCACCAGGCGAAGGTGGAGCTCGAATATCCTCCCGTGGCCCGTCCGGGAGAAAAAATTAGGGTTGCCATCTCGCTCAAAGATCCTTCCGGCAAACCTCTCTCCGGAGAGGTCACGCTCTGGCTCGTCGACCAGGCCGTTCTGTCCTTGGGCAAGGAACAGCGTCTCGATCCCGTGCCTGATTTTATCAGGCAGGTCCATTCCTTCATCAAGGTCCACGATTCGCGAAACCTGGCCTTCGGCAGCCTGCCTTTTGCGGAGAACCCCGGCGGCGACGAGGGCAAAGAAGAGGAGTCACTGCTCGAAAAGGTCACGGTGCGGAAGAATTTCAAGACCGTGCCGTACTATAATCCTCTCATCACCGTGGGTCCCGACGGAAAGGCGGTCGTGGAAATCACGCTCTCCGACGATTTGACGAACTTCAAGCTGCGCGCCAAGGCAGCGTCCGGATCCGAGCGTTTCGGCTTCGCCGTGGGGCACCTATCAGTGAGATTGCCGCTCATCGTGCAGCCGGCCCTGCCGCGGTTCGTGCGGCCCGGCGACGTTTTTACGGCAGCGGCCATCAGCAGGATTGTGGAAGGAAAGGATGGTCCGGGTGAAGCGGAGTATAAGGCGCAGGGAGCGAAGATCAACGGTCCCGCGAAACAGCAGTTGCAATGGACCGGGAGCAAACCGCTGCGCATAGAATTTCCCGTGGTAGTGGCTTCCCCTGCCTATACCGCGGAAGGCAAACCATCGGTCCAGAACGTAACGTTCACCGTCGGCGTGCGCAGGAATTCGGACAATGCAAAGGACGCCTTCGAGGTCAAGCTGCCGATCCGCGAGGACCGGGGCCGGGTATCGAAACGGACGCTCACGGAACTGAAGCCTGCGGAGCCGCTCGTCATCGAGGCTCTGAAGGAAACGGCGCGTCCGGGCACGCTCACGCGCTCGGTGCTCGTCTCCGATCAGCCGGGCCTCATAAAGATGGCGGCAGGTCTCGATTTCTTTATGCATTATCCCTACGGGTGCACTGAGCAGCAGCTCAGCCGAGCCCGCGTGTATATGGCCTTGCGGAAATTCCGGTCGCTGCTGAAACAGGAAGGTTCGGACAAGGACATGAAACGGACCGTAAACGAGGTCCTGAGCCTAATCCCGACGGTGATCGATGGGAACGGCCAGGTCGCGTTCTGGCCGGGGTCCCGGGGGTATGTCAGCCTGACGGCCTGGACCGTGCAGTTCCTGGTGGAAGCAAAAGAGGCAGGCTTCACGATCGATGAAAAGATTCTCACGCAGCTTACGAGCGCCCTTGAGCGGGCCTTGCGCTCCGACTACAGCCAGTTCATAGACGGAGAGTCCTTTGCCGAGCGGGTATGGGCGCTCCTCTCCCTGACCCGTGCGGGCAAATACAACTCAGCCTATGCTGCCGAGTTGGCGAGAAAGGCGCAGTACCTGAACCTCGAAAGCATTGCCGCGGTCCTCTATTCCTTCGCCCTTGCCAAACAGAACTCGTCCACGGCAGAGCAGCTCGAAAAGGCGCTCTGGGACGGCATTGTGGTGCGCCTGTACCAGGGCCGTGAAATGTACGGAGGCTTGCAGAAAGAAATAACGACGCGGAACAATCTGATCCTCCCGACCGAAACGCGCACCATAGCGCAGATGACCCGGGCTGTTGCGCGCTACGATGCGAAGAACCCGCGGCTTCCGCTGCTCGTCGATTCCCTCGTAACGCTCGGGCGGGACGACGGATGGGGGACCACGAACGCGAATGCGGAGGCGCTCCTGGCCTTGTCGGAAATGCTCAAACCGCCCTATTCAGGCGCCAAAGCGGCCCAAGTCCGTGTCACGCTTGACGGAAAAGAGCAGACGATACGCCTGGGACCGGACCTTCCGCTGGGCTTTGTTTCAGGAACCGGCCCCGGGGCAGGGGAAGCGCTTCTTCAAAGCAAGGCAGGCCCGAGGCCTGTGGCCGTGCGCGTGGACACGTCCTATGTGCCTGCAGAAGACGGCAGCAAGGTAACTGCCCAGAGCAGCGGGTTCGTGGTGACCCGGGAACTGCTCCTGATAAAGAAAGATGGGCCTCCCGTAAAAATCCCCTTGACCGAAGCAGGCACGACGCAGACCTTCGCAGCGGGCGACATCGTGGAAGAACACGTGCAGGTCGTGAATCCCAAGGAACGCCACTACGTGGCCGTGACTGTGCCGCTGGCGGCTGGCATGGAGCCGCTCAACCCGAAGCTCCAGACCGCGCCGCCCGAAGCCGCGCCTGCAGGAAAGATGACGCTCAACCCGACCTATGAAGCCTATCAGGACGATCAGGCCGCATTCTATTACAGCGTGCTGCCCGCAGGGACCTATGATTTCTATTTCAGGACCAGGGCAACGGTAAGCGGTTCATTCATCCAGCCGGCGGCCAAGGCGGAGATGATGTACGACGCAGCGATTTTCGGGATGTCGAATGGGGCGAAGATAGTCATTAGTGGAAAGGCGGGGGAGTAAGAGTAAATTCTCACTTCTGATGGATTACCTGTATGAATAAAGAAATAGAACCTCTTATCCCGAAACACGGCGGATACCGCAAGCTGAAGAGCTTTCAGCTCGCACAGCTTGTCTATGACGTAACGGTCCGGTTTTGCGGCCTGTACATAGACAAGCGCAGTCGCACGCACGATCAGATGGTGCAGGCGGCGAGGAGCGGAGTGCAGAATATAGCCGAGGGCAGCCAGGCGTCGGGGACCTCCAAAAAAACGGAACTCAAACTGACCAATGTGGCGAGGGCGAGTCTCGAGGAGTTGCGTCTCGACTATCAGGACTTCCTGCGCCAGCGGGAATTGCCCGAATTGTCTCCGGATCACCCGGCGCTGGTGCGCTTTAAGGCGAAGCGATGTTCATCGCTCGAGGACCTGCGCGCCTGGGTGGAGGAAGAAAAAGAAAAGCACTGGGACAAACACGGACGGACACGGACTGCCACGGAGGGGTCAAGAAAAAATCGGTCGTCCGTGTCGGTTGGTGATGGTCTGTGTCAGTCCGTGTCAGACTCTATGCTGGTCGCCAATGCAGCGCTTTCTCTGCTGAACCTTTGCTGTTATTTGCTTGACCGCCAGCTTTCTGCTCAGGCAAAGGCTTTTGAAACCGAAGGCGGTTTCACTGAGCGGTTGTACCGGGTCCGGAGCGCGAAGCGAAAAAACTGAAAAAAATGACGAACCCATCACTTCCTTGTCATGCTGTTCGGCGGTGGCGTCTTGGAATGGCGACCTTTGCAGGAATATTTTTTCTTGCCGCGCTGCTCCTGCTCACCGGTATTGCCTACCACCGCGCGGAGTTTTTTTCACCGGACCCCACCTATTTCCTGCGCGACCGGCACGGCAGGTTTCTAGGAGAGATCGGCGCGCCGCCTGAGGGTGAGTACGGCTATTGGGATTTGGAAGCGTTGCCCCCGCGCGTTATGGCGGCAACGCTTGCCGTGGAAGACCGCAGGTTCTGGAGCCATTCCGGCGTCGATGCCCTTGCAATTGCCAGGGCATTGTACCAGAACGCCATTCACCTGAAACGTTCTTCCGGCGCGTCCACGATTGCCATGCAGATCAGCCGCATGCAAAACCCAGGCTCCCGAAGCTATCTCCGGAAGGCCACGGAAGCATTGACAGCGCTCTTCATCACGGCGCGGTACGGCCGCGAGGAAATCCTGAAACACTATCTGCGCATCGTCCCTTACGGGAACCGGATTCACGGCATAGCCTATGCCGCGCGCCGCTATTTTGACAAACCGGTCGACGATCTGAGCTGGGCAGAGACCGCCTTTCTGACCGCGATCCCCCAGGCCCCGAAACGCATGAATCCCTTTACCGGGGAGGGCAAGAAGCGCGCGGCCATCCGGGGAAAACGCGTTCTGGACCTTCTGTACCGAGACCAGGCGATGAGCCGCGAGGAGTACGAACTGTCATGTCTTCAGATCCAGGACCTTGCTGTCCCGCGGCCGGGCATCAGGCCCGAACAGGCCATGCATGCCTTGCTGCGCATGGAGCGAATGCTGAAGGGCAAATCAGCGCAGCTTCTGCCGAGGGCTGGCCGCCTTATCGCGACCACGCTCGATCTGGATTTGCAAAATGAGATGAGCCACCTCGTGTACCGGACCGTACGGGCATGGGACGCCTCGGGAGCAAGAAACGCGGCAGTCATCATTGTGGACCGAGAAAGCAACGAGATCCTATCCTGGATCGGGTCCACTGATTATTTCGACGACTCCCATTCCGGAGCGATCGATTACGCGGATGTCCCGCGATCGCCTGGCAGCGCGCTAAAGCCATTCTTCTACGCCCTCGCCCTGGAATCGCGCGACATAACGCCGTCAACCGTTTTGAACGACCTGCAGAGGGGTCCGGGTGGAATCGTGAACGCCGATGCTCTGTTCATGGGACCCGTGCTGCCCCGGGTCGCTCTTGCCAATTCCCGCAATGTTCCTGCTGCGGCGCTCCTCGAACAAGTCGGCATTGAAAAGGGCTATGATTTTTTGCGTACCCTCGGCCTGCACGACGGAGGAGAACCTGCAAGCCGGTACGGCGTGGGCATGTCGATCGGCAACCTCCCGGTGACGCTCCATAAACTTGTCCGGGCTTATTCCGCGTTCTCCCGGGAAGGCCGCCTTGGCGATCTGGTCTGGTTCGAGGGACAGACGAAAACGGCGCCACGACGCGTTTTGTCCGCAGATACGAGCAGGCAGATCGCGCTGTTTCTGTCCGATCCGCTGGCGCGCATGCCCGGATTCTCGCGCATGGGCGCGCTCGAATTTCCCTTTCCCGTGGCAGTCAAAACCGGCACGTCGTCGCGTTTTCGTGATGCATGGGCCGTGGCGTTCTCGGTTCGCTATCTCGTTGGAGTATGGGTGGGAGACCCGGATTTTCAGCCCATGAACCACCTGACCGGTTCGAGCTCCGCGGCGGAACTGGTAAAAAGAATATTGATCACCCTTCACGCCGATCAGAGGGCCGGACTGAACGACCTGTCCTTTCCTCCTCCCCGGGGCTTCAAGGCAGCCCGCATCTGCGCACTGACCGGCGATCTGGCAACGGACGCCTGCGACCGCGTGCTCCTGGAATGGTTCAGGCCCACGGAATATCCGGTCGATCACTGCCGGGCCCATGTCCGTATGGCCGTGGACGGCCGGACCGATGGCCCGGCAACGTCCGTAACACCCCGCGAGTTCATAACCGTGAGGACCTTCGTCGATCTGCCGCCGCAGTACGCCGAGTGGGCCGCAGCAGCCGGACTCAACGCTCCGCCCAAAAGAGCGGATGAAAACGCGCGATTCGCATCGGGATCAGAGGAAGCGCTGCTGACACTGCGCGAGAAAGAGATTCGTGTCAGCATCATTTCCCCGGAAAATGGCCTGCGCCTGATTCGCGACCCTGAAACGCCCGAAGGCCAGGCCACGCTGGCCTTACGGGCCGTTGTCAATCCCGTCGTTCCGCAACTGGTATGGTATGTGGACGGCAAGCCTTTTCAGGTTGCGGACTATCCCTACACGGCGCGCCTTACGCTCACTCCCGGAGAACACACGATACAGGCAGCACTATCTGACGCGCCTTTTTCTTCAAGACGGGTCACGATTTTCGTCCAGTGAGTGACGGACTTATCGGTCTGAATTTTATTCGTGTTCTGTGACATTGAGCGAATAATTGTCGTAGATTGGTTGCTGTCTTTAGGTCGGATGAGATCATAAAGGCCGAGGTCACGGTGGAGCGCGTCAGGGCGCGGGGGAGATGGGATAAAGGAAACCAGGGATGGCAACACAATAAACCTATGGGTGCTTGAGAGGGCGCGATGACTGACGAGAAGTTGACGACTTCGGGTGAACAAAAAATAAAGCATCCGTGGCTCGCTGTTTTATTATCAAAAATATTTCCCGGCGTTGGGCAGATCTACGGTGGTGCGAAAGCTCGAGGTATATTTTTCATTGCCTTTACCATCGTATTGTTTCTGATCAGTGCGCTTGCTGTCGTCGGTTTTCTGTTCACAGAGGACGCCGCAACCTCGCGGAGATTATCTGTCATTGCGCTCGCAACGTTTCCCGTCATGCTTGTCCTGAGTATTTACGTTCTCTTTGATGCGTACAAGATCGCGAAACGCTATAATGCCGAGCATGTTCAAACGGTTGCCGATACCGGACAACGCAAACCCTGGCTTGCCGCATTTCTCTCTTCCTTATTCCCCGGCATAGGACAATTTTATAACAGGCAGGTGCTTAAGGGGATTGCTTTTATCGCCGTGACTGTAGCTGCTTTTATACTTCAAGCAGTCTTCGCCCCTCTTTTCATCTTCGTTTTGCTGGTGTATTTGATTGGCATTAAAGATGCCTTTGATTCAGCAGAAGCATTGAATGGCTCCGGCGACCGCTTTTTCCGCCAGGAAAGAGCCATTGTGCTGCTTATTGTGGTCATATTCAGTCTGCAGGCGATTCCGTTCGCTGAAATCATTAAAGATCATGTCATCAAGGCCTTTAAAATGCCGTCCGGCTCCATGTATCCTACCTTGAAAATCGGCGACCATTTTCTGATCGGCAAGACGAAATCGTTCCGGGTTTCATTGAAGAGGGGGGATGTTGTTGTGTTCCCCTATCCAGTGAACCCCGAAAAGAATTTCGTTAAACGGGTGATAGGACTGGGGGGCGACAAAGTCCAGATCATCAACGGAGAGCTGTATATCAATGAACAACTGGTCCAGTTGAAGAAACAGGGCGTACAGGAGGAGGATGACCATCTTTGGTTGAATACTATCGGGCCTCCGACCGTATATGAAGAACGAATCGGAGATGCAACATACCGCGTCCAGTACTTGCGAGACAAGTCAACGACCAACGGAGGACCTTGGCTGGTACCGCAGGATGCGGTGTTTGTTATGGGAGACAACCGTGATAACAGCCAGGACAGCCGTGTATGGGGCCCGGTGCCTCGAAACAGCATTGAGGGGAAAGCTCTGAAAATATACTGGTCATGGGACCATGCGGACGCCAGGGTGCGCTGGGAGAGAATTGGTGAGACACTACATTAAGTAAGAGCAGGCTGAAATGGACGCGGGACGCTGATGTGGAGAAGAAAATATATAACGAAATGAGCACATGGTACCTGTTGCCGGGCATGGGGGCGAATCCGGCAATGTATAATTCGCTTCGCCGGGAAGTTGGTTTCGAAATCAACTATATCGACTGGCCTGACTATCGCGGCGAAAGGACCTACGCCGAGGTGGCGAGGCGCGTTATCGATGCCTGCGGCATAGAAGACGGCGATATCGCGGGCGGTTCGTCGCTTGGGGGTATGATAGCCCTTGAAATCGCCAGGCAGCGGAAGCTGTCCGCAGTCGTGCTCCTCGGCAGCGCGACGAGTCCCGGCGAAGTACAGGGGCTTCTCTCATTGCTGTCTCCGCTTGCGGGATTGACGCCTCTGTCGCTCATACAAATCCTGGCAGGCAAGCATGAGAACATCGTTCCCCGGATGTTCGCCGAGGCTGATCCGGAATTCGTAAAGTCCATGTGCGTATATCTTCGCTCCTGGCCGGGGAACCGCAATCCCGGCGCGCCGCTTTACCGCATCCACGGCAAAAAAGACCACGTGATCCCGTGCCCGACAGAAGGCTGCGAGATCGTGCCTGAGGCAGGACACTTGCTGGCCATCACCCATTCCAGGGTATGCGGTGCTTTTTTAAACAGTGTGAAAATGCGTGATCACCGCGCATGATTCCATAGCAATGAAGGTCGTGTCACCGTATGAGCAAGATTGTTGAGGAGTTGCATAAAGAGTTTGTATTGACTGCCGGACGGTGAATTATAAAAGGCTGTAGAGTGTGGATTGCGGATTGCGGAATGAAAAAGCTGCGGGAGTTCTTTCAGAATCGCTACGTCAAACGTACTGGTGTTATCGTTATCACTGTCTTATCTGTAATTATTCTCCTCCGCCTCGTCTCACCGTCTCTCAAGTCCGACGTAAGCTTTTCCCAGGCAATCTATGACCGCAACGGGAAGCTGCTTCGCCTGACGCTGTCGAGGGACGAGAAGTATCGGTTATGGCTGCCGTTAAAGGCAATCTCGCCGGTCCTTGTCAATGCCACGCTCCTGCACGAGGACAAATGGTTCCGGTTCCATCCGGGTGTTAGTCCCCCATCTCTTTTCCGTGCAGTCTGGCATACTTATATCAAGAAAGACAGAAAGATCGGCGGGTCCACGATCACGATGCAGCTTGCGCGCATCCGTTACGACATCAACTCGCGCACCATCTCCGGCAAGACAAAGCAGATCCTCGCGGCGCTCAGGCTTGAGCTGCTCTATTCCAAGAACGAGATCCTTGAAGCTTATCTCAACCTCGTGCCTTACGGCCTGAACATCGAAGGCGCGGGCGCGGCAAGCCTGATCTATTTTCACAAGAACGCCGACAAACTCACCCTCGCCGACGCGCTCACCCTGAGCGTGATCCCCCAGAGTCCTGCACGCCGCATGGGGTCCCGGAGGGAGGATGGCATCGCAGCGAACCCGAACCTCGAACAGGCCCGTAAAATCCTCTTTGCCAAATGGGTCGCGAAGAACCCGAATGACATGGACCAGAAGTCTCTTATCGAGCTTCCGGTCCTGCTCAAAAACCCTTTGGACCTGCCGTTCCTTGCGCCCCATTTTGTGAACGAGGCGCTCCGTATCGAGCCCTTTGACTCCTTGCTCCACACCACCCTGGACCGCTCGCTCCAGAAACTCATCGAGCGTCACAGCAGCGCATATATTGCGTCAAAACGGCAGGTGGGGATCAGGAACGTTGCGGTGCTGCTTGCTGATCACCGTACCATGGAGGTGAAGGCCCTGCTCGGGTCCGTTGATTTCTTCAATGCCGCGATCGAGGGACAGGTGAACGGCACGCGGGCGAAGCGCTCGCCGGGCTCTGCGCTCAAGCCCTTCATCTACGGACTCGGCATCGACCAGGGCATCATCCATCCTCTCACGATGCTCAAGGACGCGCCCATGAGCTTCGGCTCTTACAACCCGGAGAACTTCGACAACGACTTCGTCGGGCCGATCAAGGCCCGGGACGCCCTCGTCAAGAGCAGGAACGTTCCGGCAGTGGAGATCGTATCGAAGCTTACTGCGCCCGGGCTGCACGGGTTTCTCCTGAAGGCGGGGATAACGCGGATGCGGGAGGAGGCCTTTTACGGCATGTCCCTCGCCCTGGGAAGCGCCGAGGTCTCTATGGAAGAGCTGGTGCAGCTCTATGCCATGCTCCCGAATGACGGCATGCTGAAGCCGCTGCGGTATCTGAAGACCCGGTCAAAGGAGGAGGGGTTGCGACTCCTGAGCAGGGAAGCGAGCTTCCTGGTGCTCGACATGCTGGCCGCCAATCCCCATCCCTCTCAGGGATTTCGCTCCGACTGGGTCCGGGACAGTCTTCCTGTTTCGTGGAAGACCGGCACGTCCTTCGGGTTCCGCGATGCCTGGTCCGTGGGCATTGTCGGTCCTTACGCGCTTGCCGTGTGGATCGGGAACTTCGACGGACAGGGAAATCCGGCGTTCATCGGGAGAGAGGCCGCAGCGCCGCTGTTTTTCGAGATCATCGACTCGCTCAAGTCCCAGGACCCGGAGGTCCGGCTGTACCAGGGGAAGGGGCCCGCTGACCTGAATATCAGGAAGACGGAGGTTTGCGCATTGTCGGGGCGCATACCCGGTCCCGCGTGCGACCATAGGGCGGCCACCTGGTTCATCCCCGGCAGGTCGCCCATCGAGACCTGCGAGATCCACCGCAGGATCTCCGTTCGTACAAGGACCGGACTTCGCGCCTGCGTCGAAGGCGCGCCCGGGACCCGGTCCGCGGTTTACGAGTTCTGGTCATCGGACATGCTCGCCATCTTCCGGCAGGCGGGGATTCCGCGCCGGGCGCCGCCGCCCTATGAGCCGGGCTGCAGGCTGGAAGATACCGCGTCGAAGGGTGCGGGGCCGCGGATCACTTCGCCGCAGCAGGGCGTGACCTACAGCCTGCGGGCGCGGTCATTGGACCGGGAACGCATCCCGCTCACGGCAGTGACTGACGCCGACACGCGGACCGTGTACTGGTTCGTGAACGAACGGTTCCTGGGAACCTCGGCGAGCGGCAAACCCTTCCTGTGGAGGCCGACGTCGGGCAGGTTTATTATCCGTGCAGTGGACGATCAGGGCCGTTCGGACGCGCGGGAGATCAAGGCCGTAACGGTTGAATAGAATTCCCCGCCCAGGGTGACGGACTGAGCGGAATGAGTTTATGGCAGCTCCGGAGAGGGGGTGAGGCCGGTGCAAAGGGCGTTCTTCAGCAGAAGTTCTGGGTGATGTACACCTTGTCATCAGGCGCAACGACGATGCCGATTCCCTCCCGCCCCCAGTGCGGGGTAAGAATATTTTTTCTATGCCCCGGGCTGTTCATCCAGCCCTGGACCGCTGTCTCGGCGAGCTCTTCTTCCCTATTCCAGTCATAATAGGCAACGCCGTTGACGGTGGTGATGGAATTGTAGAGGTTGTTCTGGAGGATGTTCTCCCCGCCGGTGTAGATGACCCCCTGGCCCCGGACAGCGCAGGTGTAACCTCCCCGCTGATATCGATAGGAAAAGCCGTGTCCCTCGGGAGAATCGTGGCTAAAATAGTTTCGCTTTGCCATGTCCCGGCTATGCTCGCGGGCGATGCGGCCGAGCCCGTCGTCCCAGGCAAGGCGGGAGAGGCCGCGCTTTTGGCGCTCTTTATTGATGAGGGCATGAATGCGCGCTTCCAGATCGGGAATGCGGATTTTTGGCTGCGCCCTTTTTGCATATTTTCCGTTTCCGGCAACTGCCGATGAATGATCGCTCTGCAAGGGGAGACAGGAAGGCAGGAGCGCAAGCGCGGCGATGACGACCGTCGCGAGTGCGGCCGCAAGCCGGTGACGGCGCGTGTTCCTGTCGGGAAGCATCCTGGTCATTTCAGCTCTTCTATCATCCCGTGCTTCATCCTGAACTTTCTCGATGCCCGCTTGGCAAGGTCCGTATTATGCGTCACCATGATGATGGTCACCTTGCGCTCGCGATTGGCCGTTTCGAAAAAGTCCATGACTGCCGTTTCCGTTTCCTCGTCCAGGTCTCCCGTGGGTTCGTCGGCAAGGATGATTTTCGGGGAATTGATGAAGGCCCGGGCAATGGCCACCCGCTGCTGCTCGCCGCCGGAGAGCTCCGCGGGATAGCGCTCCGCCTTTCCTCCGAGCCCCACGAGCTCGAGCAGGATGAGGGCGTCCGCCGGCGTGCCTTTTCCTCCGAAGGCCGTGGGAAGGAGCACGTTTTCGCCGGCGGTCAGGGTGGGAAGGAGGCTTGAGAACTGATAGACAAAGGCCAGTTTCTCGTTCCGCAGTGCAGCCAGTTCCCGGTCGCTACGGTCCCAGATGTTCTCGCCGTCTATAAGGACGGCGCCCGCGTCCGGCCTCGTGAGGCCGCCGATGATGCTCAAGAGCGTACTCTTGCCGCTGCCGGAATGGCCGACGATGGACGCAAATTCTCCATCGTGGAGCGTAAACGCCGCGTTCTGCACGGCCTTTACCTCCTGACCCGATGAGCAATATGCCTTGGTCAACCCTTTCAGTTCGATCATGAGCTGCGGGCCTTTGTCCTTTTTCTGATAAGATGGACCGTCGCGATAATCATAATAACGGCAGTCAGCACGGCCACGAACCTCACGGCAGGCACGGTGCCGTAGTTGCAGGGCATCTTTGCGCTCCGGCAGTAGCCGTAGATGTTTGGCGCAACATAAGCCGCTGAGGAAAGTAAAAAGGCCGTGACGGCCGCGATAAGAGGCGCGGCAGCGTGACGAAAGACGAATGCTCCCGCGCCGGCCACGATGAGCAAGGCGCCCACGATGTATTCCGCCCGCGCCGTGTCGGAGCAGTGCATGGGCTGATACCCCGCGTATTCGCATACGGGCAGGATGAAGCGGGGAATCATAAGGAGCAGAGCGCCGCTTATCAGCGAGACGACACCCACGGTCTTCTTCATTTCAGCGCCTTCATGGCGTTGTCCAGGTCAAGGGGCGCGCCGAACTTTTCGGCCTCGTTCTTATTTCTGAATGCGGCGATATTCCAGCCCATGGGTGAGGTGAAGTGCTTTGCCGAGGAAACGTACCATGCCTTCGCCCCATTGATCCACTCGTTGGATTTGAAGTCCTTGACCTGCGCGTTTTCGAGCCTCATTTTTTTTGTTTTCATGTGGATGAGCATGTCGCCGATGTCGCAGAAGGAGAGCGTCATGTCCTTCTGCACGATCTTTGCGGAGAAGGGAGACTTTTCGTCCACCATCATTCCGCATTCAGCGCATTTGTTCATCTGCGCCGGAAGCAGGGAAGAAAAGGACAGCAGGAGCACAAGCGTGATAATCACCGTACGAGTTCTGATCTTCATAGCAATCCTCCTTATCTGATTTTTTTCGTCCATCAGCCCTTTCATTCTCCCCCTCTGATCGCCTCATAGGGGTCGCGTTTAAATGCAGTGCTCACCGGAAGGAGCGCCGCCAGCAGACCGGTGAGAATGGACAGGATGAGCGCGCCGGCGATAAGCATCATCAGGTCCTGCAGGGGAGGGAAGAGGTAGGGCAGCTTGAGATAGTGGAGCATCAGGCCCTTGAATGCCAGGAGCAGCGCGAACCCGAATGCCGTGCCGCCCGCGCCGCCGGCCGCGGAGAGCACCGAGGCCTCCAGGAGAATCAGGACCGAGACATGGGTCCTGTTGGCGCCCATGGCGCGAAGCAGGCCGAGTTCCCTGCGCCGTTCGTTCACGATCATGGAGAAGGCGAATGCCATGATGAGGAGCACGATGAGCCAGAGGACGACGCTGATGCCGAATACGGCGTGCCTGAGGCCGGAGAGCTGCTTCCGCACCGTGCTGACGACGGTGTCGGCGATGATCGCCTTCACCCCCGGGATGTCGTGCTCAAGCCTGATGGCGACCCGTTCAGGCGAGGTATCATCACGCACCCGCACGAGCACCGCCGATATCTTGTTTCTTCCAATATCTATGGGCTCGACGGCCATGGTCTTCGACGTTTCCGCCATGCGGTAGGCGTCGTCCATGCTCATGAACACCGCGCGGTCGAAGAAGTCCATGCCTGTGGGCTCCATGGCGCCCGCGATGGTAAAGTCCGTTCCGAAAAAGGGGATGCCGTCGCCCGGTGCGGCGGGGACCTCTCTGCCCACGATGACTTCCCTTGCCGAGAGCCTTCTGTTCAGGCGCTGTTCGAGCCAGGGCTTCACGGTAAAGTCCGATTCGGGGTCAAAGCCGATAAGGAATACGTCCACGTTGTAACAGCAGGTAAATGCCGCGGGCTTGATGAAAAGCTGGGGAGATGCGTTCCTCACCCCCTCCACCTGCCGCACCCTGTTGAGGATGGCCAGGTCCATGAGAAAGTGGGTGGGCTCGCCCGAGAGGAGCGCCGTTTTTGCCTTTGATTCCGCGTGTTGGGGCACTACCAGGATATCGGCGCCGAGACGCTGGGCGCCGATGGTGATGGCGTTGTCAACGCTCTTGAGTGCGAGGGTTGCCGTAAAGAGGGTGCATGATACGACTGCCACGATGGCGAGGAGCAGCCAGGACCGTGTAAGGTTTCGCCGCAGATTTTTGAGCGCCACGGATGGGATGTTCATCAGCGAGGTTCCCTTGGAGGTCGGCCGGGGCCGGACTGCGGGTGACGAGACGGTTGTTCCTGGGTGCGAAATGCGGCCGCCCCGCCCTGGACGGGCGAGGCCGAATCAGCGAGAGCGAAGATCTATCCCAGTTTTTTCACTTTGCCCGAGCGGAGGCACCGCGTACACACGTGCAGGCGCACGTGGGCGCCATGGGCGCCTATCGCCTTGACGCGCTGCAGGTTCGGTTTGGAGACTTTCTTGGTTTTATTGTTGGCATGGCTCACCTTGTTCCCGCTGAGCGCGCCTTTGCCGCAGATTGCACATGTTCCAGCCACGTTGTAACCCTCCGAAAAAGAAAAATAATTGATTAAAAAGCAGGCGTATGCTACCATAAGGCAATAGTGTTTGCAAGGGAAAAAAACCATTTCACCACAAAGACAAGAAGGCGCTAAAAATCAAAAATTGAAATGTTTACTCTTCGTGCCTTAGTGGTTAAAAGAAAACATGGACGACCTCAAAACCATCTTTGAAAGAATCAGAAAACCCCTTGCCTTTGCGGCGCGGGACGATTTTGCCCATGTAAAGAGCCTGACCGGTCTGGAGTCCTTCATCCACGCCCAGGTGAAAGAATTGAAGCAGGTCTCCGGGCATCACGACGGCCTCGCTCATCTGGAGAAGGTCTTTTCCGGGTTCGACGGCCTCACGCCCGACAAGAAACGGGAACGCATTCTCACGGCAATGGAGCTGATCGCCGCCTTCGAGCATTCACGCCGCGGGTTGCCGGAGAAAACAACCGCGCCCGCGGCCGCGACCGGTGCGCCGGCGCCTCTCCAGACCGCGAACGTGCGGCTCGACACGCCCATCCAGTACTGCAAAGGCATCGGTCCCAAACGGGCGGAGCTGCTCAAGAAACTGGGCATCGCCATCGTTGAAGACGCCCTGACGTACCTTCCCTGGCGCTATGAGGACCGGGGGAACCTCAAAAAAATTTCGCGCCTCTCCTACGGCGCCTTTGAGACCATATCAGGCGAGGTGGTGTCCGCGGAGGTCGTTTCGACCAAACGGCAGCGGGTGAAGGTCTTCGAGCTTGTTGTCACGGACAAGAGCGGCATCCTCATCGGCTCCTGGTTTAACCAGCCTTTCATGAAAAAGGCGTTCAGGCCGGGCCAGAAGGTCATCCTTTCCGGCGTGGTGAAGGCCAATCCCTACAAGGGCGGCCTGCCGCAGATGGACAACCCCGAGTATGAGATCATGGACGAAGGCGAGCCGGACGGCCTCCTGATCCATACCGGCAGGACCGTGCCCATTTATCGCGCTACAGCAGGACTCTCGGTACGCTATCTCCGAACAATGATGAAAAGCATCATCGATTCCTGCTCCGCGGCGATTCCGGAATCCCTTCCCGACCATCTGATCAAAAAATATTCCCTCATGCCCGCAGCCGACGCCCTGGCGGAGGTCCACTTTCCCACCGGGGAAAAGAACATCGACGTCCTGAACCGCGGGACGAGCGCCGCACACCGCAGGCTGAGCTTCGAGGAGCTCTTTGCCCTGGAACTGGGCCTCGCACTCAGGAAAAAGGGCGTGACCGTCGAGAAAAAAGGAATAGCCTTTGCCTCCGGAGGGAAGCTTGAAGCGGCGCTCCGGAAGAGCCTGCCCTATACGCTGACCGCGGCCCAGGAGCGGGTCATCAACGAGATCAAGAAGGACATGGCAACGGAAAGTCCCATGAACCGCCTCGTCCAGGGCGACGTGGGGTGCGGCAAGACCGTGGTGGCCCTTGTTGCGTCGCTCCTTGCCGTGGAGAACGGATACGAGGCCTGCATCATGGCGCCCACGGAGATCCTCGCGGAACAGCATTATCGGAACATCACTTCCCTGGCCCGGCCCCTCGGCGTCTCCGTGAGGCTTCTTACCGGACGCCGGAAGAAAAAGAAGGAAAAAGAGACGCTGCTTTCCGAGATCGCCTCGGGCGCCGCGCAGATCGTTATCGGGACCCACGCCCTCATCGAAGAAGACGTCGGATTCCATCGCCTCGGCCTCGCCATCATTGACGAACAGCACCGCTTCGGCGTCATGCAGCGCTCGACCCTCAAGTCCAAAGGGCTGGAGCCCGACGTGCTCGTCATGACGGCAACGCCAATTCCCCGCACGCTGGCGCTTACGGTGTACGGCGACCTCGACGTCTCGGTCATCGACGAGATGCCGCCGGGCAGAGCACCCGTCGTCACGAAGCTGTATTTTGAATCACGTCGCAGGGAAGCCTATCAATTTATCGAGAGCGAACTCACCAAGGACAGGCAGGCCTATGTGGTCTATCCCCTGGTGGAAGAGACGGAGAAGAGCGACCTCAAGGCCGCCGTGGAAATGGCCGCCCATCTTCAGCAGGACATCTTTCCCCGCCGGAAGGTCGGCCTGTTGCACGGACGGATGAAGGGAGAAGAGAAAGAGGCGGTGATGTCCGCCTTTCAATCGGGGAGCACGAACATCCTGGTCTCCACCACGGTGATCGAAGTCGGCGTCGATGTGCCCAACGCCACGGTCATGGTCATCGAACATCCCGAGCGCTTCGGCCTGGCGCAGCTCCATCAGCTCCGCGGCAGGGTGGGGCGGGGGGCCCACCAGTCCTATTGTATCCTGATGGGGCCGAGGATGTTCGCCCCAGAGGCCAGGGAGCGCTTGAACGCCTTCGCGCGCACCAATGACGGGTTCAGGATCGCCGAGGAAGACCTCCGTTTGCGCGGGCCGGGAGAGTTTTTCGGGACCCGCCAGTCCGGCCTGCCGGACCTGCGCGCGGCGAACATCATCCGCGACGCGGACCTGCTGGAAAAGGCGAGGAGCGAGGCCTTTGAGATGGTCAAGAATGACCCTGAGCTGACGCAGTATCCCCATCTCAGGGAACTTCTCAGGAGGAAATGGCAGGGGAGGCTGGGACTCATAACCGTGAGTTGATATTTGCAGGGTAATCTGATAAAGTAGTTTTACAGGGGGCAAGAGCCGGGGTCAAGGGTCAAGGAGCGCAGAACGAACCGATCTTATCTTTGTCCCCGACCCATGCCGCCCGACCCCGGATTCCATCAATGAGGTAACCCATGACCGTCTTCGACACGATACTCATCAATCTTCACAAGGGTTTCGAAAAATTCAAGTACGGGGCCTCCATCTTCTCCGAACGGGCGAAGGTGGAAGTGGGCATCGTACGCATACGGCTCCGCATGGACAGTATCACGGCGAGGCTCAGCGAGCTCCACCGGACCATCGGCGCAAAGGTGGTCGAGCTCAAGCGCAAGGCCGCGCTCCCCAAGACCGTGGAGCAGCTCCTGGAGAACGACGAGATATCCATGGCCCTCGAGGAGCTCGCAAAACGCGAGAAAGAGCTCGAGGAATTGAACGCCCAGCTGGCGGGTGAGCGCGCCGCCTATAAAGCCGACCTGATGGAGTCCGGGGAGGACGGCATATGATGAACGTCTTCTTCTTTGCCTTCGGCCTCATCGTGGGGAGCTTCCTCAACGTCTGCATCGTGCGTCTGCCGCGGGGCCGGTCCATTGTCACCCCTCCTTCCCACTGTGTCCGGTGCAGAGAACGGATCAAGTGGTACGACAACATCCCCCTCATCAGCTTCCTCATCCTTCGCGGCCGGTGCAGGAGCTGCGGCGAGCCCATTTCCTGGAGATATCCCTTCGTAGAGCTCGCGAACGGCCTGTTCTACCTGTGGATACTCAGGGAGTTCGGGTTCGGCGGCGAGGCATTCCTAATCATGGCGCTTTGCTCTTCGTTGATGGTCATCACGTTCATAGACCTGGACCATCAGATCATCCCCGACGTGATCACGCTTCCCGGGATGCTCATGGGGCTTACCCTTGCGCCGTTCTTCCTGTACGCGCTTTCCGAGCCCCTCCCCTTTTCTCTCGGCAGCCTGCTGCCCCACGCAGGGCCGTACCTTACGGGGTTTTTCAATTCCTTCCTCGGGCTGGTCATCGGCGGGGCGCCGCTCCTGACCATCGGGTGGCTCTGGGAGAAGCTGCGAAAAGTGGAGGCCATGGGCGGCGGTGACGTGAAACTCATGGGCCTGGTGGGGAGCTTCATCGGCTGGAAAGGGGCGCTCCTTACCATCATGCTCGGCGCCCTGCTCGGGTCAATCGTGGGGGTCGCGCTCATCGTGCTCAGGAAACACCAGGCGGACAAGGTCATTCCTTTCGGCCCCTTTCTGGCCCTCGGGGCGGTGGCCGCCGTATTTTACGGGCATGATATCATCTCATGGTATCTGGGCCTCATCCGCCTATGACCCAGCGCGATCTTCTTATACTCTTCTCGGGCCTGTTCATCGTCGTCCTCGGCGTCGTTGCCGTCTTGAGCACGGTGCGCCGCTATCGCCGCGCACTGGGCCTGAAAGGAGAGGACCGTGAGAAGACGCCCGATGTGAGTTTCATCATCAACGCCTTCCAGGACGTTACGCGCCAGCTCAAGGAGAAGGAAAAAGAGCTGGAGCGCCTCAGGGCGCTTGCGGAGCAGCGGGCTGAAAATGTCGAGAGCTATACCCAGAACATCCTCCAGTGCGTGACGAGCGGAGTGATCACCTTTGACCGGAACGGGTTCGCCGCCACGGCGAACCGATCCGCCGAAGAGATCCTCGGGACGGAACCGCACCACATCCTCGGGAAGACCTGCGACGATATCTTCGGCGACGGCCACATCTGCCGCCTCATCAGCGAGACCCTCGGCAGCGGGCATCCCTCGCGGAGGATGGAGACGTCGCTGGACCGCCGCGGTGAACACATCTGGCTCGGGTTCAACACCGCGCTCCTGACGGACCGCCGGGGGGCGGCGCTGGGAGTCATCCTTTCGTTCTCGGACCTCACCGAGGTAAAGCGCCTGCAGGAGCAGATGGAGCTGAATGAGCGCCTGACCGCCCTGGGCGAGATGTCCGCGGGCATCGCCCACGAGCTCAGAAACCCCATGGCCGTGATCAGCGGATATCTCAGCCTGCTTTCAAAAAAGCAGAACAGTGCGAACCAGGGGATCATCAACAGCATTGCCGCCGAGATCGACGGCATGAACCGGATCATCGGCGACCTCCTGACCTTTGCGCGGCCCGCATCGCTCAACCGGGTCACGGTCAATCTCAAAGAGATGCTCGGAGGATGTGTGTCGACCCTGCTCCAGGCCAAGGGTCGGGAAGCGCGCATCACGGCAATCGTCAGCCTGGCGGACGTGGAAGCGTCCCTTGACGAGGTGCTCATGCGCCAGGCCTTTTCGAACCTGCTCCAGAATGCGGCAGAGGCGATGCCCGACGGAGGAACGCTTTCCGTAGAAGCGCACGACGGAAAAGAGGCCGCCATTGTGGTCCGCGATACCGGCGTCGGCATCCCCGCCGATATAATAAAAAAAATTTTCCTTCCCTTCTTCACGACCAAGGACAAAGGAGTGGGCATGGGCCTTGCGCTCACGCACAAGATCATCACGTCCCACGGAGGGCGGATCGACGTGGAGAGCCGGGAGGGGATGGGGACGACGTTTACGGTGACGCTGCCGAAAGGATAGGGAAATCCCAAACAATATCAAATGAGCCAAACTCAAAATTGATGGTTTCGTAATAAGTCATTTTTTAACCGCAGAGACGCGGAGGCACGGAGAAAACTCATAAATTTTAATACGTTCTTCTCAGCGCCTCAGCGGTGGATTTTTAGTTTTTACGACTTCATCAAAATTAAGAAGCCATATGGCCTGGAAGATTGGCAGTTGTTTGAGATTTGGGGTTTTAGGCGAACGAAACCAGCGAAGGGACATCAGGTATGAGCAAAATATTTGAATCAACGAAAATCAGCAATATGGCGCTGCGCAACCGTCTCGTCCGTTCCGCGACGTGGGAAGGGATGTGCGATCCCGACGGCAGGCCGACGCGGAAGCTGGCCGACTGTTACCGGGCCCTGGCCAGGGGCGGGGCGGGCCTCATCATCACCGGCTATGCTTTCGTCCTTCCCGACGGCAGGCAATCACCGTGCATGATCGGCATCCATACCGACGACTTTGCCTCCGACATGAAGATGGTCGTGGACGCCGTCCATGCCGGGGGAGGCGCGATCTGCATGCAACTCGTCCACACCGGGGGCCAGACCACGAGCAAGATCATCGGCCGCCGGCCGCTGGCGCCGTCGGCAATCAAGGTCGACCAGTTCTTCGACACGCCCGCGGAGATGACGAAGCGGGACATCGACGAGGTCGTCGCCGCCTTCGGTGCGGCTGCAAAACGCGCCAAAGAATACGGTTTCGACGCGGTCCAGCTCCACGCGGCCCACGGGTATCTGATCAACGAGTTCCTCTCGCCGCTCACGAACCGGCGCGCCGACGAGTACGGCGGAAGCATCGAGAACCGGTGCCGGTTCCTCCGGGAAGTCTACCAGCGCGTGCGCTCGGCGGCGGGCAGGGACTTTCCCGTCATGGTGAAGCTGAATGGTTCCGATAATCTTGATAACGGACTTGCGCTCGAGGACGCGGTTTATGCGGCAAAGACGCTCGACAAAGAGGGGGTGGACGCCATCGAGGTGAGCGGCGGCACACCTGCTTCGGGCGCCCTGGGCCCGGTCCGGGTAAAGATCGATCGTCCGGAGCAGGAGGCCTACAACCTGCCATTGGCAAAGGAGATCAAGAAGGCCGTTAAATGCCCCGTGATGGTGGTCGGCGGTTTCAGGAGCTACGACATCGCGGAAGGCGCGGTCCGGCGCAGGGATGCTGATTATATTTCACTCGCCCGGCCCTTCATCCGCGAGCCGGACCTACCCAGGCGCTGGCAATCGGGCGACCATGCGAAAGCCGCCTGCATCTCCTGCAACGGCTGCTTCAAGGCGGGCATCCGGGGAGGCATCTACTGCGTGCAGGATGAGAAGGAGAAGAAGGGAAAAGGCGTGTAATGGCACATTACCTGTTGCGGAATAGTTTTGCCTTCGTGAAAATTCTCCGCGTTGTCTGCGGTGAAAAGGGGTTGCGATGGACACGATCCTCGTAATCGAAGACAAAGACAGCATGCTCGCCATGCTTAAGCAGACCCTGGAGACGGAAGGATACCAGGTGGTCACGGCCAAGGACGGCGCTGAAGGGATCAAGCGGCTCTCGGACGAACGCATCGGCCTGGTGCTCACGGACCTCAAGCTCCCGAAGAAGGACGGCTTCGAGGTGCTCAGGGCCGTCAAAGCCGACAGTCCGCTTCTGCCGGTCATCGTCATGACGGCCTTCGGCACCATCGAGCTCGCGGTCAAGGCGGTCAAAGAAGGGGCTTACGACTTCCTGACCAAGCCCTTTGATATGGAGCACCTCCTTGTCCTCATGAAGCGGGCCCTTGATGCTTCGCGCGTTGCAACGGAAAATATACTTCTCAAGGAAGAGTTCGCCGACAAGCTTGGTTTCCCGAAGATCATAGGAAAGAGCAGCCAACTGCAGGAGATCACCGCCAACATCCAGAAGGTCGCGCCGACGAATGCCACCGTGCTCATCCACGGCGAGAGCGGAACGGGCAAGGAACTCTTCGCCCGGGCCATTCATTTCCTCAGTCTCCGCAAGGACGCGCCGTTCGTCGCCATCAACTCCGCCGCCATCCCCCGCGAACTCCTGGAGAGCGAACTCTTCGGCTACGAGCGCGGCGCTTTCACGGGCGCCGACGCGAGAAAGCTCGGCAGGCTCGAACTGGCGGACAAGGGCACGGTGTTTCTTGACGAGATCGGCGACATGGACATGGCGCTCCAGGCAAAGCTTCTGCGCGTGCTCCAGGAGCAGGTGATCGAGCGCGTGGGCGGGAACAAGCCCATCAAGATCGACGTGCGCGTCGTCGCGGCCACGAACAAGGACATCACCAAGGCCGTTGAGGCGAAGCTGTTCCGGGAGGACCTCTTCTACCGGCTGAACGTCTTCCCCATCACCATCCCGCCGCTCCGGGAACGAAGGGACGACGTTCCGGCGCTTGCCCTTCATTTTCTGAACAAGTACAGCGCCGAGGTAAGAAAAGGGCCGCTCACGATCGCCGAGGACACCATGGATATCCTGATGAAATGTCCGTGGAAAGGAAACATCCGGGAGCTGGAGAACGTGATGGAGCGCGCCGTCATCTACGCCGACGGCGGCGCCATCCGGCCGGAGCACCTCGGCATCAGCGAGTCGAGCATCCTCGACGCCCTCGCCGAGCACGTGCCCATGGACGGCCCGCTCCATTGCGTTGCCGAGGCCGCCCAGCGCATTGCCGAGTCCCGCCGTATCAGGCAGGTGCTCAAGCAAACCAACGGCAACAAGTCCCGAGCAGCGGAAATTCTCCAGGTGAGCTACAAGACGCTCCTGACGAAGATCAAGGATTATCAATTGGAGGAGAAGGGGGAGTAGAGGGATGCCTAACCCGGACAAGCCGGAATTGTAAAATGCAAATTGTAAATTGAAAATTGCAAAATTGTGGTAAAAATCAAGACATTGAAGAAGTATTCTTCCCATTTTGAGAAGAATTTGATTTGTAACTGACTAAAGGATGTCGTACAGGTTGCGAGAGCCATGGAGCACGCGGTGAATCTCGACCGTGCTCCCACGAATAATGTAGAAGACGAGATATGAATCAATGACCATGACGTGATAGCCGAGGCGCTTAAGATCCTCCTGTCTGGGAACTCTGCCGATGCGCGGGTTTGAGGACAATATTCTTATGCGTTCGTCGACGGAATCAAGAAATGACGCGGCTTTGGACCGATTGTCGGCAGCGATCCAGTCGAAGATAGACAGGAGATCATCGATTGCAACAGGCAGGTAGCGGATGGCAAAGTTATCCGCCATGGAGCCTCTGCCGGAGCTTCTTCATCACCTGGGCATGGGTAAGGCCCTTTGCGCCTGCCGCGGACTGGGCCTGGGCCACCGCGAGTTTTTCGAACAGCTCGGCCCGCGCTTTGAGCCGCTCGTAATGGCCGATGCTCATAACGGCCAGGTCGCCTTCGCCGTTTTTGGTGAGATACACCGGTTCGTCCCGCTCGTGACACAAGGACTCGATGTCTTTTGTTTTGTTTCGTAAACTCGATATGGATTTGATGATGGGCATCGTTCACCTCGTTTTGGCGCGTTGTGCTGAAATTATGCTATCACCTAATTATGATAAAATCAAGTACAAATTTATAACAAATTTTGAAGCCTGCCAGGTTGTAAGCAGGGCCCGCGCCGCCGAGGTCCTTTGGGTAAGCAACATGACGCCCCTCACGAAGATCAAGGATTATCAGTTGGAGTAGTGGGCGGGCCACGATTCGGCAGGAAAGAATTACAGGCAACGATCATACCATCTTGGTATTTCGGATTAGATGAGGCTCGTATGTCGGCTGAAAAAAAATACTGGCAGATAAACACAGAGAAGTTTGCAAAAGAGATCAGGGAAGCCGCGCACAAAGCGACCACGGAAGAAGATTTAAAAATGAGCGTGGAACCCCTTCTGCAGAACGTATTTACGCAGATGGGGGTGGATGTCGATATTGTACAATATGAAAAAACCGCTGCTACCAGGTTCAGAGGAAAGGCCGACGCTGTTTATGGTTATGTTACGATAGAATATAAAATCCCCGGCAAGTTGTCGGGAAAGGCAAATGCGCAGAAGGTCTCGGAGCAGCTACAACGGTACTTAAGCGAACAGGCGAAGGCAGTCGGCCAACAAGCGGAAGACTTTTTGGAGAAGGCCGTTGGAATTGCCTTAGACGGCGAGCAGATACTCTTCGTCAGGTTTACCAAAGTTGCTGTACTGCTTCAGACGCCTGTGCCGATCGAAGACACACAACAGCTTCTCATTCCGGAAATCGGGGCTGAACGCGGCTTTCAGGTAACCGGGCCGTTTCCTGTCAGTTCCTCCAGCATCAGCAACCTTTTGATATTCATCCGCGCTTCCGCCCGGCGGCCTCTCACCGCGAAAGATCTCGCCTCGGTATTTTCCCCCGCCTGCGAAGTTGCGAGACAGGCAGTCTCAGAACTGTATTCCGAAGTTATACGGGCGCAACGGAGACACGCGCCGTCTAAGGTCAAGACCTTCTTCACGGAGTGGGACAGGATTTTCGGAGTGGTGTACGGCCAGGAGCTTGGAAAAGCGGAGGTTTCGGCGGAGGAGACCGCCGGATTATATGCAATCCCCGCAGGCGCCAAGCTTAAGCCGCTGCTTTTTGCGATCCATACCTATTACGCCTTCCTCATGAAAGCCATCGCCATCGAGCTTGTTGCGCTCCAGCGGGAAAGCAGGGTGGAATCATTCGTCAAAGGGCTGGGCGCGGTGGATGACAAGGAGTTATTGCGTAAGCTCACCTACCTGGAAAGCGGCGCGGATTTTATCGACCGGGGCATCGTCAATTTTCTGGAGGCTGATTTCTTCTCATGGTATCTCGATGAATGGAAACCCGAGGTTGCGAACGTATTCCGCGCTATTGTACGGGCGCTCTCGGAATTCGAGCCCGCAACGCCGATCCTCGAACCGGAATGGACAAGGGACCTCTTACAGAAGTTATATGAAGTGATAGTCCCCACAAAATTGCGGCATGATCTCGGCGAGTATTACACCCCGGACTGGCTCGCAGGATATGTGGTTGACAAGAGTGGATATACCGGCGAGGTCGGAAAGCGTTTCCTTGATCCCTCCTGCGGTTCAGGAACGTTTCTCGTACAGGCCATCAACCGGGCAATGAAGCAGGGCGAGGGGCAAAAGAAACTTCAACCGAAAGAACTTGCGGACCACATTCTGACGAACATCGTCGGGTTCGATTTGAACCCCCTTGCGGTCCTGGCTTCGCGGACCAATTATCTGATTGCATTTTCCAGACTCATCCCCGCTATACGACCGATCACCATCCCTGTCTATCTGTGCGATTCCATAGTGAGGCCGGAAAGCTTCACGAAGGAAGGGGAGCTTCCCCTGGAAGACACCATCGTGTTCACGACGACGAAGGGCAATTATATTTTCCCCGTCTTCATGCGGGAGAAGAATCAGATCGATAAATTTACTGCAAAGATGGACGTGGCCCTGCGCAGCAAGATAGAGCCTGAAAAGTTTGAGAAGCAGATCAAAACAGAATTCCGCACGAATCCGAAAGACACTTCGCTCCTTTCTGCTGTTTACCGGCACATCAAAACCCTGGACGATAATGGCGAGAATGGCATCTGGGCGCGCTATATCAAGAATGCCTTTGCCCCTGAGTATCTTGGAAAGTTTGATTTCGTCGTCGGGAATCCGCCATGGATCCGGTGGGGCTTCCTGTCTGACGAGTATCGTGAAAGAACATTGAAACTTTGGCACGGATACGGCCTTTTCTCTTTGTCGGGACACGAAACACGGCTCGGTGGGGGTGAAAAGGATTTTTCTATGCTTTTTACCTACGCCTGCGCTGATAAATATCTGAATGACGATGGTGTGCTCGGGTTTGTAATCACTATTGAGGTTTTTAAGTCTAAAGGCGCGGGCGAAGGGTTCAGGCAGTTTGAGCTTCCGAAGCTAAAGGACAAGAATATACCGCTTAAAGTGCTTGGTATGGAAGACATGGTTGAACTCAAGCCTTTTCAGGCAGCCAATAAGACATCAATATTCTTTCTGCAGAAAGGAAAGAAGACAACCTATCCGGTACCGATTATCGAGTGGAAGCGAAAAGAGGGTATCGGTCGTATTTTGCCGGAGTGGGGCATGGCTGAAGTGTTGGCAAAGAGCGAGAGAATTAAGATGAAGGCCATGCCTAATAATCCAGACAAGCCGCTGTCATCATGGCAGACCGCCCCAAGCGCGGAGATGAAAAGCTACACAAAATTGAAGGGAACGAATCCGTATCGAGCATATCGCGGTGCAAGCACTGAACCATACGGCATCTTCTGGCTGAACGTGAAAGAGACAAGACCAGATGGCAATCTCGTCATCGAAAACATGTACGATCGAGGAAAGCGGGAGATTAAATCGGTTCGCACCGCGATCGAGCCCGATCTCATATACCCCGCAGTGAGCGGCGGTGATATTATTCGGTTCGGAACCAAATCTCATTTTAATGTCTTGATCTCGCAGGACCCGAGCACGCGAGAGCCCTTTGAAGAGGACTGGATGCTTGAAAACGTTCCGTTAACCTACGCGTATTTAAAACAGTTCAAAGACGATCTGCTATCCAGGAAATCACGTGTTATGAAAGAGTTAGCAGCAAGTACGGAATTTTATGCCATGTACGGGATCGGCGAGTACACTTTTGCAAAGTATCGCGTGGTTTGGAAACGAATGGCATCACGGATTGACGCTGTCGTCCTCTCCAGCATTAAGACGGACTATGGGATGAAGAAAATTATATCGTCAGACACCACCGCGCTTTTTGCGGTTGGCGATAAAGATGAAGCACACTATTTGTGTGCGCTTTTGAACTCAAATCTGGTGGACAGTTACATCAAAAGCTTTTCAGAAGCAGGGAGGGGATTCGGCGCGCCCTCGGTAATGAATAATCTTGCAATTCCGAAGTTCAAGGCGGATAATAAAATTCACAGGAAGTTGGCCGAATTGTCGGAAGAGGCGCATGGCCTTGTACAAAAAGAAAAGTCTGCACAGGATATTGAGAGTCAAATAAACGAGTTGGTGAGAAAGCTATGGAATATAGAGTAATACTGCCATTGGACCCAAATTACCCGCGTAAGGCCAGGGAGCGTCTGGGAAGCACGGCCCCGACGCTCTATTATCACGGGAATATTGGTCTCCTCGAGCGCCTCACTATGTCGGTGCTCTGCTCGGACCAGAGCCACGGCAACGAGCTGTTGGAAACGAATCAAATGCTCTTTACTATCCGCGAGTACGATCTCAATTATCTGGGGAGCTGGCATTCAGTGATAGAAACTGAAATCTTCCGCGTGGGTCTGTTCAAGGGCTACAGCACCAAGATCAGACCATCGAAGCCGCTTAAGCTTGGGCAGAAAACCGTAACCCTGTTTTCAGCGAAGGGATTGGCAAGGGAAAGTTACGAGTCCTATCTTCTTGACCGGTTCTATCCGCCGCTGCACGAGTTCCCCGAACGGGATGAATATTTCCGTCAGGCCGAAGCAGGCGAACTTCTCATGCTCTCCGTGTGCGATCCTGAAGATGGAAGGCAGTCAAGAAAAAACATCATGGATCGGAACTGGATGGCCTGCGTGCTCGGAGATGTTGTTTTCATTCCCTATGGACCAAAGGGAACAAAGACCTTTACCACAGCCAAAAAACTAGTTGAAGCACAGATCCCTGCCTTTACTATAGACCACCCCACCTCCGTTGATCTTCATCAACTCGGCATCCCTGGTTTCAATCGAAAAACAGTCGGAGCGTTCCTCGAACAGCATGGTGCAATCATGGGTGCTGTCGAGAATAAGCAGAACAATATTGAGCAACCATATGAACTCCCCGAAAGTAAACCGTCCGTGGTCAAGGAACCAGCGCAGATGACGATTGGTTTTGGGAAAAAGAACGAATAGGAAAGAACTGGATGCCGCCCATTTTGCAGTGATAACGATATTGAGCTTAAAGAAGCTACCCTTTCGTACCAGAACGGAGATGATCGCTCGACAAGGACGGTGGCAAGAATGCCTAAGCTGAAAACCAAGTCAGTACCAACGCTAGAGAAATATATTTCACTTATAGAGGAATTGCGAGTTAGCCGCAATGGTCCCCTTTGGTACCGAGGCTGCGGGAAAGTGAGCCATAAACTCAAACCCTCGCTTTACAGGCACAAAGAGTCCAAAACGATAGAGGACTTCATGCGCTTGGAGAAATTGCTTCTTGCACGCTTCCAGCAAAGGAGTATTCCGTTTCACTCTCGTTCATTGGCCGACTCATGGGAATGGTTGTTTTTCATGCAGCACTATGGGGTGCCGACTAGACTTCTTGACTGGTCGGAAAGCCCCTTGATGGCGTTATTCTTCGCTGTCACCCTAGCCAGGCACTCACTCGGCTCACGAGGACGGCCCGTATTTAGCAGCGATGCATCTATCTGGTTCTTGGACCCCGAACAGT
Source organism: Nitrospiria bacterium (assembly GCA_919901555.1). Lineage (GTDB taxonomy): Bacteria > Nitrospirota > UBA9217 > UBA9217 > UBA9217 > CAKKPG01. The sequence continues at coordinate 51,921 of CAKKPG010000044.1, forward strand.
GGAACAAACGCGCTGTTGATCTGAAGAGTTTCACTGGCTCAGTTTTGACTACAGACGATCCCAATGCTGGTGCGTACAAACCGATTGGCGACATCAAGGCAATGAAACCGCTCCCGATTGCCATTTATGGGGCGCACAACAGTCAGCGGATCGTCGCTCAGCGAGGCGTGTTTGTCTGTTTTGGAAAAGATACCCACCCGATGGAAGTGATGTATGAACGTGAAGACTTTCCGGCCGACTGCCTCATGAGGTTGGTGATAAAGAAAGGGAGATTGCCGCATATGTACGAAGCGTTGAAGCGACACGGCCTCACCGACTCAGTGGCCTTTCCAGACCTTGACGGTCTATCACGTGAGATTAAACGTGAATATTTATTCGAGGTGTAATCATGTTCAAAATCGAGAACCTGCCCTCAAAACCATTACAGTGGTGGATATCACAGAGTACTAAGATCGACATGAATCCCCCTTTTCAGAGACAGGGCCGCCTATGGTCTCGGGGTGATAAATCATTCCTCGTAGATTCGATACTTAATGAGTACGATATTCCTAAGATATATATAGCTGATTTCACCTACGGGAATGTAACTCTCAATAAGACGGGGCTCCCATATGCAATTATCGACGGCAAGCAACGGTTAGAGGCGATCTTTGACTTTTACTCTGGCAAAATCCTCCTTGACGAAGAGTTCGTCTATCAGCAAAATCCCCGCTTGAAACTGGGTGGGCTTGGTTATTCCGATTTGGCCAAAAACTACCCAGAAGTCGCTGATATTTTCAGAAATCACCCGTTGTCGGTCGTTCATGTAATCACTGACGAGCAAGGAAGGATTGACGAATTATTTGTCAGGCTCAACCGAAGCAAGCCTCTTACTGGAGCCGAGATTCGAAACGCCATGTCTGGTCCGTTGACTGAAATCGTCAGACTAATTGCGGGACACGAGTTATTCAAGTTGCGCGTCAAATTTACAACAAAGCGCGCGCAAGACAAGAATGCTGCTCTGAAACTATTGCTTTTTGAGTTCAATGGCAAGCTCGTAGAGACAAAACGTAACAATTTGGACAGATTTATGAGAAAGGCCAAGAAGGAATCGAAGGCAACGATCGAATTAGCTAGTCGGAGGGTCATTGATACGCTGGACCGAATGTCCGAGATTTTCTTGCCGGGTGATCCGATGTTGAGATCGGCAGGTGTTTTCCCTGTTTACTATTGGCTTATCCGCGGAATAGATTCCACAAGTGATCCGTACGTCCGGGAGTTCTTGAACATCTTTGAGAAGGAAAGAAAGACCAACCGCGAAAAGGGAAACGATCCGTCTCGGGCAGCGAAGGTGGACAGTGAGCTTATGACCTTTGACAGGTTAAATCGCAGCACTGACGACGAGCGGAGCCACGTGGAGAGACACAAAATCCTTGAAAAGCGCTTGAAGGACTATTTGCAGGAAGCTGGTAAGTCGAAGACGATACCAAAAAAGAAGGTCCAGCGTGCGCGATAAACCGCACCGCTGACCACCAGCGTTAAGCGCGGAGTAGAGGGTCGCTGCTCGATTCTTGATATAGGTACAGAAAAATGAAAACCGAGAGACTCAAGTCCTGTATCTTGAATAAGCGTGTCGCACAAAAAATCGAAATAAGATGAATACGTGTTCGTCATGATTGAGGAAGAATTCTTATGCAAACCAACGTAAAACTTTTTCGAATGTATCAGCTATTATTTTTCTCGTTCATCGTATCTCTCAGTATCATCACCGGCTGCAGCATCCAACTGATAGCCCCCTACGATGCCGATACTCAGCGTTCGACGTTTGAATGCGCAAAACTGGTCGATCATTTTTATGGAAAGCTAATGGAAACGGACGAGCCGAGCCGGCAATATGCCAAATTCGCCGATCAATACGTCGCCATTGAGTCGGAGTTGAACGCCCTCGTTCTTCGCAACAAGGTGCGAAAGTTAAATGCGGACTCTACGGATATCGCCGGGCAGATATTGAAGTTCTGGCAAAAATACAAAACGCGGCACAAGAAAGATGACACCTACAGCACCGGCAACGCTGAATTGGATCGTGACCGCTTTGCACGTCTCTTTGCGTATGCAGTACGGGCCGAAGATGCGAAGCAACCATGAAGAAACATTCATGAACTGCATTCACATGAGAGTATGAAACTCGATCATCGTCATGCTGCTGTCCATCACCCTCCCCAACCCCTCCCATCGAGGGAGGGGCTACGATATGAGGAGACTGAATATGTCCTTTAACGCTGAACAGACTGAAAAAGACATGCTGGCGTCGGTGCAGGCCGTAATGGGCGGCGAATGGCCCAAGATCAGTGGCGCGATGCAGCAGGTGCTTAAGGATGAGCGCGAAGCTCTTCAGAGGATTGCCGCTGCGTATGCAGCAGGCAAAATTAATGACGCCGATCTCAAGAGTCAACTCGAAGACGAAAAGGATACGTTTAAAGCTGGCCTCTCAATGGTTCACGCCGTAAGCACGGCGGCCATACAGAAAGCCGTGAACGCGGCCATAGACACGCTCTGGAAAGCGATTTCGGCTACGATGTAGGGGTGCGTTTTGAGCGTATGAATCGAAGTGGTATCTGTTACAGCGTAGCGGAGGATTCCGTTCAGCAGTTTCTGCATTAGGGTGACATGCCCCGGGAGTGAAGGAAAGTGGAGAAAATGTCTGCGGACTTAAAAACCCAGATCGAAAAGCTCGTCAAAGAGCTCAACGAGCACAATTACCGCTATTACGTCCTCGACGCGCCGGTCATTTCCGATGAGGAATATGACCGCATGTTCCGGAGGCTGAAGGAGCTTGAGGAAAAGCACCATTACGTCCTTCCTGATTCTCCCACGCAGCGCGTCGGCGCGCCGCCGCTTGATAAATTCGAGAAAGTGAAGCACACCGAGCCCATGCTGTCCCTCGACAACGCCTTCTCCCACGACGAGGTGCGGGAGTTCGACCAGCGGGTGAAGCGATTTCTCAAATCCGATAAAGAAATTGAATACACCGTTGAGCCCAAGTACGACGGCCTTGCCATGGAGCTTACCTATCGTAAAGGGCTGCTCATCAGGGCTTCAACGCGCGGTGACGGATACGAAGGCGAAGACGTCACCACGAATGTCAAGACCATCAAGGCGATCCCGCTCAAGATAGAAGGCGTGGATACCGTTCCCCAAGAGATCGATATCCGCGGTGAAGTGTTCATAGATATCGATGAGTTCGAGAAGTTAAACAAGGAACGCGAGAAGAGCGATGAGCCGCTTTTTGCAAACCCTCGTAATGCCGCAGCAGGATCTATTCGTCAGCTTGATTCGACGATCACGGAAAAACGCAAGCTCCACATGGCCTGCTACGGCGTCGGCGCCATGAAGGGGATCGAGTTCAAGAGCCAGACGGACTTTGTGTCATGGCTCAAGAAAGCCCATTTTCCCGTGCCTGCTCTGCTCGATGCTGTAACCGGACCGGAGAAAGTCATAAATTCCATAAAAGAGATCGAAGAGAGCCGCCAGAAGTTCTCTTTTGAGACCGACGGCGCAGTTATCAAGGTAAATGATTTCAAACTTCAGAAGGAACTCGGTTTCAAGACCCGGGAGCCGCGGTGGGCCATTGCCTATAAGTTTCCTGCGCACCAGGGCACGACGGTCATCGAAGACATCATCGCCGGCGTGGGCAGGACCGGAGCCATAACGCCGGTGGCAGCGCTCAAGCCCGTGAGGATCGGCGGGGTGACGGTCTCGCGCTCCACGCTTCATAACTGGGACGAGATCGAGCGGAAAGACATCCGCATCGGCGATGCGGTTGTTGTGGAACGGGCGGGGGACGTGATCCCGCATGTCGTGACCGTCATCAAGGAGAAACGGACCGGCAAGGAGAAGAAGTTCCCTCCGCCCAAGACATGTCCTGTGTGCGGTTCGCAGGTCGTCCGCGAAGAGGGCGAAGTGGCGTACCGGTGCATCGGTCTGAACTGCGAGGCCCAGGTCCTGGAGAAGATCATCCACTATGCGTCGCGGGGCGCCATGGATATCGAACATCTCGGTGAAAAGAATGTGGAGCTTCTCTATAACCAGGGCCTCATTAAACATTTCATCGACCTCTATAAGCTCAAGAAGGAGCAATTGCTTGAACTCCCGCGGTTCGCGGAGAAGTCCGCCCAGAACCTCATTGATTCCATAGAAAAGAGCAAGAAGACCACCCTTAGCCGGTTCCTTTTTGCCCTCGGCATTATCCATGTCGGCGAATACGCGGCCAAGCAGCTTGCAAAGCACTTCGAGAAACTGGACGACCTCTATCGCGTGGAGCCGGAACGGATCATGGAGATCAAGCAGATGGGCGAAAAACTCGCGGCCTCGATCTCGGAGTTTTTCAGCGAAAAGGAAAACCTCCGGACCCTTGAAACGCTCAAGAAACTCGGACTGATGATATCCAATCCGGATTATGTCGCCGGCTTAAGGAAAGAGAAGGGTCCTCTTGATGGGCTCACTATCGTTGTGACCGGCACGCTTTCAAAATCGCGGGACGAAATAGAAGAGCTTATTGAACGCCTCGGCGGACGCGCGGCGGGGTCGGTGTCGAAAAAGACGAGTTATGTTCTCGCCGGTGCTGATCCAGGCTCGAAGTACGAGAAGGCGAAGAGCCTCGGAGTAAAGATTCTTACCGAGGATGAATTCAACAAGCGCGTAGCTCCGTAGTGAGCCGCGAATTTCCAAAAGTAGGCGCTTCTCAGCGACGGGAAATGCCGCGATAAGAAAACCTTGATTGACCGCGAGTAAAAAGGAGGAGAACCAATGAAAACCGGAGCAATTCTGATCGTAGCAGCGTTTCTTATGGTCGGCTGTGTCACGCCGCCGCAAACTTCCCGGGAACTCCGCGAAGGGGTCATGGCCGGCAGAATGATGACAAAGATGGACCATAAGGATGTGAATAGGCCGGTGAGTGAGGTATTCCAGGACGTCAAGAAAAATGCGGACCAATGTTTCAACGTCCGGGTTACGGGCTCGACTCCCGGCACGTACGGTCCGCAGACCCAAAGCTCGACATATCGTTCCCGTTCGAGGATGACCGGCAAAACGAAAGGCGAAATGGTCATGCAGATGGAAGCGCGGGCTTCGGGGAAAATGCCGGAAGGCGGCTATTTTGTCCTGCTGGCGGACATGGAGGAAACATCTGCCAACAAGACCCGTGTGACGGTATACGGCTCTTCGGTGGGGTACGGCGACGTGTTCCAAGCTATTTTTGAATGGGCTCACGGCAAAGATCGGGCTTGCCCCTCGTGGATGCGCTAAAAATAAATGTGATGAGACTGGGCTTTCATGTTTCTATCTCCGGCGGTTTTTCCCTTGCCGTTCAGCGCGCCTACGAACTGGGCTGTACGTGCATGCAGATATTCAGCAGGAACCCGCGCGGCTGGACCGTGAAGCCGCTTGATGCTGCGGATATTGCTGAGTTTAAAACGCTGCGCGAGAAGTGGGATATCGGTCCGGTGTTCGTGCATACGAACTATCTCATCAACCTCGCGTCATCCAAGCCGGATCTTTACGAAAAATCCATCGAGCAGTTCGTGGTGGATCTTGAACGGACGGAGCATCTGGGGGCGGAGTATCTTGTCACGCACCTCGGCTCGGCTACCGGGAAGGACCCCGCGTGGATGATCGAGCGGGTGTCCTCCGCGCTGAACATGGCGATGAAACTGCATGCGCCGAAGGCGACGATCCTGCTCGAAAACACCGCAGGCGAAAAGGGCGATGTCGGCTATGAGCTCGAACAGGTGCGCGACGTCATCGGCCGGCTTCGCGATTCTTCCCGCATCGGTATCTGCTACGACACCTGCCACGGCTTCGCCGCGGGATATGATATCCGGACGAAAGAAGGGGTGGACTCGCTCGCGAAGAAAATTGATGATACCGTCGGCCTCGATCGGCTCAAGGGCATGCACCTGAACGACTGTCTGCGGGACTTCAACTCCCGCGTGGACCGCCACTGGCACATCGGCGAAGGCAAGATCGGCCTCGACGGGTTCAAGGCACTCCTGAACCATCCGAAGTTCAAAGACGTCCCAATGATCATGGAAACGCCGAAGGAGACGGAAGAGGACGATCCGAGGAATATGAAGACAGTAAGGTCGCTGATTGCCAAACCGAAAAAATGATGCATGGGAGGAATGAACACATGAAGAAAATATCCGTGTTTATGCTGATAGGGATTTTCCTGTTTTTAGCCGTTACGAGTTTTGCCTCTAGTCCCGACGACATCCTCGGCGTGTGGTTCAATCAGGAAAAAGACGCGAAGATCGAGATTTTCAAGTGCTGGGAGAAGTACTGCGGTAAAGTAGTCTGGCTCAAGGACCCGAACTATCCTGAAGGCTCAAAAGACGGCATTCCGGGCATGCCGAAGCTGGACCATAACAGTCCCGATCCAGATCTGCGGAAAGCCCCGGTCATCGGCCTCCAGATCGTGCACGACTTTGCCTTTGCCGGCGACAACCGCTGGAAGGGCGGTAAAGTGTATGACCCGAAGAACGGCAAGACCTACAGCGGCAAGATGACGCTGGTCTCTCCCAATGAACTGCATCTCCGCGGTTTTATCGGCATCTCGCTTATCGGCAGGACGGCGGTCTGGAGCAGGGAGTAAATCTCGAAACATCCATGCAGAGCGTCACTATCGCCCTCTTCGACAAGGAATTCATTCAGACCGGCGTCTTTGAAAAGCGCTTCGCCGACGCGCTCCGCAGGACCTTCGACCTCCGGCCGAATTGCTCCGTTGCTCCGTCGGAAGTTACCCGTCAGGAGGCGGAGCGGCTGGCCGCTCTTGCAGAAGAGTTCGTAGCCCGCGTGGAAGTTTATCTCCGCGGAAAAAAGTAAACGATCTTCCATGAAGCGCATGTCCCCAAGTTTTTTCTTGACATTCCACGGGATTAAAAAGTATTATAAAAAGTCTTATTAATCAATCCATTTCATCTTCCGGAGCCCATCCTTATGAATCTCATATTTTTTCAAGCGGCTATGGGGGTTTATGTCCTCGCGGCCGCGGGATACATTGCATACTTCATCAAACCTGAGCGGAAGACCGCAGCCGTTGCTTCCCTCTGGGCGACCTTCGCGGGACTCATCCTCCACGGCGCATACTTTGGACTCCGGTGGGCAGAGTCGGGCCGAATACCGGTGACGAACTTCTTCGAGGCCATCAATTTCCTCGGCATGGGCATTGTGCTCGTGTTCCTCGTCATGGAGTTCAGGTTCAAAATCCCCGCTCTTGGCTCGTTCATGCTTCCCCTCGTCGTTCTCCTCATGATGCCCGCGGCCCTGCTTTCGAGCGGCATCGAGGAACTCAAGCCCATACTCAAGAGCGGCTGGCTGGGCGTGCATACGAGCCTGGCGGTCCTGGGCGATGCGGCCTTCGCCTTCGCCTTCATCGTCTCCATCATGTACCTCATCCAGGAACATCAGCTCAAGACCAAGCACCTGGGGGCGATCTTCCACCGCTTGCCGCCGCTGGATGTGATGGATACGCTCGGTTACAAGGCGCTGTCCTTCGGCTGGCCCGTGTTCACCCTCGGCATGCTTACCGGCTCCGTCTGGGCCGAGAGCGCCTGGGGCTCCTACTGGAGCTGGGACCCCAAGGAGACGTGGTCGCTCATCACCTGGGTCATCTACCTGGTGCTTCTCCATCTCCGGACCATCGGATGGAGGGGAAGGAAGATGGCCTATCTCTCCATTGCCGGATTCGTCTTTGTTCTGGTGAGCTTTTTCGTCATCAGCCGGCTGGGCATGGGGAAGCATAGTTTTTAGGGATGTGCCGAGACGCCAAGATGACAATGCAAAAGTCAAATTTCAAAATGCAAATTGTAAAGTTGCGGTATGGCCTAAGGCCATGATTTTCATTTTGACTTTTGCATTTTGCACTCTGCATTTTGCATTCATCAGACTTCGTGTCTCCGTGGTAGATTTTGTTATGGCTTGTCAGGCGTAGGTGATTAAAGAATGGGCATCATTGTAGTCGGTCTCAGCCATAAGACGGCGCCGGTGGATGTGCGGGAAAAGCTCTCATTCCCCGAGGCCACAGTGCCCGACGCCCTCAAGACGCTCATGGGCTATGAAGGCATCAGGGAAAGCCTCATCCTCTCCACGTGCAACCGCGTCGAGATCTACGCCGCTGTCCAGGACAGCGCACAGGGCGTGGACCAGATCAAGAAGTTCATCGCCGATTATCACAATCTCTCCCGCGAGGCGCTGGAGCGGTCGCTCTACATTCATACCGACGGCCAGGGCGTGCGTCATGTCTTCCGCGTGGCGTCGAGTCTGGACTCCATGGTCGTCGGCGAGCCCCAGATCCTGGGCCAGATCAAGGACGCCTTCGACATCTCACTCAAGAGCAAGACGACGAGCGCGGTCCTGAACAAGCTGATGAAGAAGGCCATTTCCGTGGCCAAGCGCGTGCGGACCGAGACGAAGATCGCCGAAAGCGCCGTGTCCATCAGCTTCGCCGCCGTGGAGCTGGCGCGCAAGATATTCGGCGACCTCGAGGGCAAGGCCGTAATGCTCCTCGGCGCCGGCGAGATGGCGGAGCTTGCCGCGCGGCACCTCCTGAACAACGGCGTGAAGACCATCATGGTGGCCAACCGGACCTTCGAACGGGCGGTGGAACTGGCAAAGGAATTCAACGGCAGCGCCGTACGGTTCGAGGACTTTCCCTCGGAGATGGTCATGGCGGACATCCTCATCTGCTCCACGGGCGCTTCGCACTATGTGGTGAAGCACGATATCGTGAGCCGCGCCGTCAAGGACAGGCGCCATAAACCCATATTCATGATCGACATCTCGGTGCCCCGGAACATCGACCCCGACGTCAACAACATCGACAACGTTTATCTCTACGATATCGACAACCTCCAGGGCGTGGTGACGGCCAACGTGCAGGGCCGGCAGAAAGAAGCGGAGAAGGCCGAAGAGATCATCACGCAGGAAGTGGAGACGTACCTCCAGTGGGAGCGCTCCCTCGACGCCGTGCCGACCATCGTTGACCTCCGGGAAAAGGTGGAGGACATCAGAAAGCGGGAACTGGAGAAGACCCTGTGCCAGATGAACGGCATCAGCGACGAGCAGCGAAACGCCGTTGAAGCCCTCTCCACGGCCATTGTGAACAAGATCGTCCACGCGCCCATTGTGGTGCTGAAGCAGGCCGCGTCGAACCCCGAGAGCGGGGACCTCTGTTCCTTCGCGCGCAAGCTCTTCAACCTCGACAAGGAGCTGAAAAGACACAGCCATGAGAAGGGCTTTGGTTCCGGGGAAGGGTCTGAGAAATAGCGAAAGCAGTTTTGCCACGAATTTGCACGAATGAACACGAATTAAGAAATTGAATGCCAAACTGTTTTGCATTTGATTTGTTCGTGAAAATTCGTGTTCATTCGCGGCTGAATAAGATTTTCAAGGAGCTTTCATTGAGAAAAGAGATCAGAATCGGGACCCGCTCCAGCGCGCTGGCGCTCTGGCAGGCGGAGTGGGTGAAGTCGGAACTGGAAAAAAAATATCCCGGCATGACCGTGTCGCTCACGAAGATCAAGACCACCGGTGACAAGATCCTCGATGTCCCTCTGGCCAAGGTCGGCGGCAAGGGTCTGTTCGTGAAAGAGATCGAAGAGGCAATGCTGCGGGGGGAGATCGATATCGCCGTGCACAGCATGAAGGATGTGCCCACGTTCTTCCCCGACGGACTGCACCTGGGCGCGATCACCAAACGCGAAGACGCGAGGGACGCATTGATCTCGCGGAACAAAGTGAAGTTCAGCGACCTGCCGAAGGGCGCGAACATCGGCACGAGCAGTCTCCGCCGCCAGGCGCAGATCATGAGCCTGCGGCCTGATTTCGTCATCCACCAGCTCCGGGGCAACGTGGACACCAGGATCCGGAAGCTCAAAGAAGGACAGTTCGACGCCATTATACTTGCCGCCGCGGGCGTAAAACGGCTGGGGCTGGCGGAGAACGTGACCGAATACATCGACCCTGAAATCAGCCTTCCGGCCATCGGCCAGGGAGCGCTCGGCATCGAATGCCGGGTGGACGACCGGGAATTGAACGACCTCATCTCCTTCTTTAATCATTCCGAAAGCCGGACCTGCGTAACAGGAGAGCGTGCGCTCCTGCGCAGGCTTGAAGGCGGATGCCAGGTCCCCATCGCGTGCCACGGACAGATCAAGGACAATAAGCTCCACCTCGTCGGCCTTGTGGGAAGCGTTGACGGAAAACGCATCATCAAGGACTCCCTCTCCGGTCCCCGGTCCGACGCGGAACGGCTCGGCGTGACCCTGGCGGAGAAGCTCCTCAAGCAGGGCGCGGACGTGATCCTGAGGGAAGTATACGGGCAGAGCCCGGATTACAGCGGAAATAATTTGCTGGAAAATTAACCTGACCCGGACAAGTGGGAACCAAATATGCCACGAAGGCACGAAGTCTGATGAATGCAAAATGCAGAGTGCAAAATGCAAAAGTCAAAATGAAGGAATATAAATCATGGCCTGGGGCCATACCGCAATTTTACAATTTGCATTTTACAATTTGACTTTTGCATTGTCTTTTTCGTGCCTTAGAGCCTTCGTGGCTGAATTTTGTTTCCATTTTGTGTAGAATTTGATTCATTTAACTAAATCTGCCGCAAAAACACCAGGGCACAAAGATTTTCTTGGAGTCTTCGTGCCTTCGTGGCGATTCTTTGTCAGGTTATGACATCATCAATCGGAAAAGTATACCTGATCGGCGCGGGGCCCGGTGATCCGGGGTTGATCACCGTCAAGGGCCTGGAGTGGGTGAAGAAGGCCGACGTCATCATCTACGACTACCTCGCCAACGAACGGATCCTCGACCACCGCAGGCCCGATGCCGAACTTATCTACGTGGGCAAGCAGGGGAGCAGACACACCCTTCCGCAGGAGGACATCAACGCCCTCATCATCAGGAAGGCCAAAGAGGGAAGGATCGTAGCGCGCCTGAAAGGCGGGGACCCCTTTATCTTCGGCCGGGGAGGGGAGGAGGCCGAGGACCTGGTGGACAACGGCATACCCTTCGAGGTCGTCCCCGGCGTGACTGCGGCAACGGCAGTGCCCACCTATGCGGGCATTCCGCTGACCCACCGCGAGCATACGGCGAGCGTGGCCTTTGTGACGGGCCACGAGGACCCCACGAAACCGGAATCAAAAGTGCATTGGGACCGGATCGCAACAGGGATCGGCACCCTCGTGTTCTTCATGGGTATGAAGAACCTCCAGAACATCGTGGACAACCTCGTCTCTCACGGCAGGAGCGTTGATACTCCCGTGGCCCTCATTCAATGGGGGACGCGGACGGACCAGAGGGTCGCTACCGGCACGTTGAAGGACATCGTCCAAAAAGTGAAGGAAGCGCGGCTGGGCCCGCCCGCAATCATCGTCGTGGGCGAGGTGGTGAAGCTGAGGAAAAAATTGAACTGGTACGAGGCCAAGCCGCTCTTCGGCAAGCGCATCGTGGTCACCCGTTCCCGGGACCAGGCGAGCGTGTTTGTGGAAATGCTCATCGACCGCGGCGCCTCGCCCATCGAGTTTCCGAGCATCGACGTCGTGCCGCCCACAAGCTGGGCCGAACTGGACAGCGCTCTCGATGTTGTCGAGACCTACCAGTGGGTGATCTTCACCAGCGCCAACGCTGTGCGGTTCTTCTTCGAGCGGCTTCGAAGCAGGGGCACGGACCTCCGCATCCTGAAGGGCGTGAATATCTGCGCCGTAGGGCCGAAGACCGCCGAGGCGCTTGAGCAGCATGGGCTCAAGGCCGACCTCATTCCCGCGGAGTTCAAGGCCGAGGGAGTGCTCGCGGCCCTCGGCGGGGTCCAGGTGAAAGGCCGGCGGTTCCTCATCCCCCGCGCAAAGGTGGCGCGGGAGATCATCCCGGAGAAGCTCAGGGAACTGGGCGCCGAGGTGACGGTGGCGACGGCCTATGAAAACGTGAGGCCGGCCGCGGACGTGGAGCGAGTCAAGAAGCTTTTTACAGAGAAAAAAATATCAGCGGTGACCTTTACGAGCTCGTCCACGGTGCATAATTTTGTTGAAATGCTCGGCCAAAAAGAGTATAAATCACTCTTGAACGGCGTGACCGTGGCGTGCATCGGGCCGGTGACGGCCAGGACCGCGGAAGAATACGGCATGAAGATAGATATTATGCCGAAAGAGTACACGATCCCGGCGCTGGTTGAGGCCATGGTGGAATTTTTCCAGAAGAAATAATCCGACAGGATAGACAGGATGTTTGAATTGTTTTTTATCCCGTTGATCCTGTGATACCGTCTAAAAAGGAGTTTCCATGATTACCTTATCAGATGTTGCGGCAGAAAAGATAAAAGAGATACTGAAGGCGG
>CAKKPG010000044.1:64393-67704 GCA_919901555.1 Nitrospiria bacterium
ATGATTACCTTATCAGATGTTGCGGCAGAAAAGATAAAAGAGATACTGAAGGCGGAAGGCATGCCTAATGCCGGCCTTCGCGTGTACGCCGGCGGCGGGGGCTGCAGCGGGCCCCAGTACGAGATATCGATCGACGACAAGAGCGGTGACGGCGATACGGTAGTCGAGAGCAAGGGCGCAAAGCTCTTCGTGGACGACGCGACGGGCAAGGCCCTGAACGGCGCCGAGCTCGGCTTCACCGTCGATGAACGGGGCGAAGGTTTTGTCCTGAGCTTCCCGAACGGCGCGCCTTCCGGCGGCTCCTGCGGGTGCGGACCCGATGCGGGCTCCGGCGGATGCGGCTCCGGTTCGGGCAAGGGTTCGGACGGCTGCGGGTGCAGCTAAGCGCTCCTTTGCCACGGATGAACACGGATTCACACGGATAAAATCGAAAAAGCTTTTTTAGACGCGAATTGACGCGAATAAAGACAGGATTGTAGGTTTTTGTTTCATCATCAGTGGTTAAATGGATTTCCGGAGACGTGATGTCCTATCCTATCTACCGGCCGCGAAGGCTGCGGTCCAATGAAAACATACGGCGCATGGTAAGGGAGACCAGGCTTTCTCCCGACGATTTCATCTATCCCCTGTTCGTGACCCACGGCAAGGGAGTAAAAAAGGAGATCGGCTCCATGCCCGGGAATTACCAGCAGTCCGTCGACAATCTCGTCCATGATTGCGACGAGATCAAGGGCCTCGGCATTCCCGCCGTCATCCTCTTCGGCATACCCGAGCACAAGGACGAAGTCGGCAGCGAGGCCTACTCCGACGACGGCATCGTGCAGCGCGCCATCAGGGCGATCAAAAACAAGATTCCCGACCTCATCGTGATCACCGACGTCTGCCTCTGTGAATACACCAGCCACGGCCACTGCGGCCTTATCAAGAACGGAACGGTCCAGAACGACGCCACGCTGGAACTTCTCGCCCGCGAGGCGCTCTCCCATGCAAAGGCAGGAGCGGACATGGTGGCGCCTTCGGACATGATGGACGGCCGTGTGGGCGCCATCCGCAAGGTACTCGATACCGAAGGCTTTCACGACGTTCCCATCATGGCCTATGCCGCGAAATACGCTTCCGGTTTTTACGGTCCCTTCCGCGAAGCAGCTGAGTCTACGCCCCAGTTCGGCGACCGCCGCTCCTACCAGATGGACCCCCCGAACAGCCGCGAGGCCATCCGTGAAGTCGCCCTGGACATCGAAGAGGGCGCCGACATCGTGATGGTGAAGCCCGCGCTTTCCTATCTCGACATCATCCACCAGGTGAAGCAGACCTTCAACCTCCCTGTTGCCGCGTACAACGTGAGCGGCGAGTTCTCCATGGTCAAGGCCGGGGCCAAACTCGGCTGGATCGACGGCGACCGCGTCATGATGGAGATACTCACCTCCATCAAGCGCGCCGGCGCGGACATGATCCTCACCTACCACGCCAAAGAAGCGGCTGTACTATTGAATAAATAGCCAGGCCGTCGCTGTCCGCATTCTCGCTTTTTCCCATCCCGGATTGCTACCATGAAAATCGAAATCGACATATTCGATTTTCGTGGTATACTGAAATCAGTTCTTGCGGCTCAGGGCAAAAAACCCTTGCAAACCGTCGCCACTTAGTCTATACTATGCGTATAGACTAAGGAGGTGCGTTATGAAGACCGCAAAGCTGTTCCAAAACGGCCAAAGTCAGGCCGTTCGTCTACCCAAGGAGTTCCGCTTCGAGGACGACCACGTGTTCGTCAAAAAAACAGGGAACGTCGTGGTGCTGATCCCGGCAAAGAACTCATGGGAAACCCTCATGCACAGCCTTGATAAATTCTCTGACGACTTTATGGCCGAAAGAAAACAACCGAAGGCGCAAAAGCGGGAGGACCTTTGATGAAGTTCATGCTGGATACGAATATCTGCATTTACCTCATCAAGCAAAAACCCCCCAAAGTGCTCATGCATTTCAAGTCCCATGCCGTCGGTGATATCGGCATTTCCTCCATCACCCTTGCGGAACTTCGCTATGGCGTGTTCAAAAGCCAGTACGTCGAGAAAAACCGTCAGGCCCTCGATGAATTTATTCTGCCCCTCGAAATTACGGACTTCGATGAAAGGGCGGCCGAGGAATACGGAACGGTCCGGGCCGACCTCGAAAAAGCGGGGAAGCCCGTCGGATCAATGGACATGCTCATCGGCGCGCACGCCTTGAGTCTCGGAGTGACGTTGGTGACGAACAATGTCAGGGAGTTTAAGCAGATAAAAAGCCTGAAAGTCGTCGACTGGAGCGTTTAATCGTCCAGGAGGTCGAGCATGCAAAGCCAATTTTGTCCAAACTGCAGAACAGTCGCCAATATGATCGAAACCGTTACACGAAGGGCAATTGCCGGCCATGACGGCAAGATGGACATGATTACCATCAAGACGTATCATTGCGAATCCTGTCGATCATTTGTGAGCAGTAAAGAGGAAGGACCGCGTTTCGTGCCTGAGAATTCTCAGAACGGAAAGCGCTCTCAACACCCGACCCTGTTGGACTGGTGAAGCAGACCTTCAACCTCCCCGTTGCCGCGTACAACGTGAGCGGCGAGTTCTCCATGGTCAAGGCCGGGGCCAAGCTCGGCTGGATCGACGGGGACCGCGTCATGATGGAAATACTCACCTCCATCAAGCGCGCCGGCGCGGACATGATCCTCACCTACCACGCCAAAGAGGCGGCTGCACTATTGAATAAATAGCCAAGCCGCCGCTGTCTGCATTCCGCCTTCTCTCACCGCTGTCAATTTACCCAACTTTCCCCAACTTTTCCTTGCTATTTCCCTGAATCTGTAATATCTTCAATACTATAGAAACTCCTTTTAACGCTTACTGTTATTAATGCCCTCGTCATTAGAAATCTGTCGTTTTCAAAAGAGCCATTGCTTTAACTTTGGAGGCAGATGCAGACCGACCTCACATTCTTCACCAATGAACCGGGTGCCACGCTTCTCGACCGGTTCCGGAAGACCCTCAAGGACGTTCACTCCGTTAGAGAACGTTATTCGCAAACGAAATACACGGTTAACGCTACGAATAATAATCTACGGAATGCTGCGGGAGGACGTCGGGTGGCGGTTTTCTCTAACGGAGTCAAATACTTCGACATCCTCGTCGGTTTCTTTCGCACCGGCGCGGAGACCCTTGTTAGTGGTGCAGAGTTTGGATCGTGCGAAAAATGCTTGAATTAATAGAAACATGAGGCATGTTGTTTTCCGAATTAATCCAGCCTAATCTTCCTGACTATAACAGCCCTTTCAT
>CAKKPG010000045.1:0-38011 GCA_919901555.1 Nitrospiria bacterium
TGGCTACCTTCTACAATATAGCAAGCTCTGCGGTTAAAAAAATGACTTTTTACGAACGCGTCAAAATATGGTTCCGGCCGTTCGGCTGAGTTCACGAAGAAGCCTGCCCCGTCTTTACACCGACACCCCCGGGGGTGTTGTCCTGGACCGGTCCTCCAGGCGTTGCCAGGCCTCGGGCATGCTTACGCTCTGGGCAATGATAAAAAGTACGGCGCCGATGGGGATGACCGATTGGGTCACCGTTGTCGATACCTGGGGCAGGCTCACCAGGGCGCAGCCGTGAAGAACTTTCACAACGGTATAACCGACCCAGGCGAGCAGGGCAAAAAAGCCGATCACGATGGACTCGCGGAGAATAAAAAGAGGGCGCCTCAAAAACGCCGGCGCGCCCTTGAGCAGTCCCGGGAAGCCGATGTGGCACCGCTTCAGCGCGGCGAGGGCCGATCCGTAATAGGTCACCCAGGCGAGCATGACGGAAGCGACTTCGTCGTACCAGGTCAACGAAGCGCCGGTCTTGCGGTACACCACCGCTGCCACGACGAGCACGGCGAGTCCGGCCACTAACATCAGGACGATGAATTCCAGCAGTCGCTCTATCAGTCTGCTCAATCTCTCCGAGATCGTCACGAATGGCGCTCCTCCTTCAGCAACGAACAGGTTGTTTAAAACGTCCTCTTTTAGCCGTCATTGCGAGGAGCCCCGCATCAGAGTGCGGGGTAAACTCCGCGACGAAGCAATCTGTCGGTTCTTGATTTATTGAAAATCGAGATTGCTTCGCTTCGCTCGCAAAGACCTTCAAAAAAGTTTTTAACAACCCGTTAGAAAAAGCCGCCGACTCCTGACCCGTTAGAAATGTTGCGCTATTGGCATTAATCATGGCTACAATTCATAACTTGCTGCCTGTGAATTTCTAACGGGTCCTGTCGGCGGCTGATATCATACATTTACTTCGCCAGCTTTTTGACCCTCTCGATGAGCTCTTTGCCGCCCGGAACGGTGGCGCCGAACTCATCGTAGATCGCCCCGCTGGCCTTGATAAAGGCCTCTTTGTTCGCGGTGTTCACCTTCATGGTCGCGCTGAGCTCTTTCAACAGGTCCTTATCGAGCTTCTCGGCCGTCGCGTAGACGAACTCCTGCATCCCTTTGGCCGTATTTTCCAGGATCTTCCGGACGTCCTTGGGGAGCTTCTCCCACCGGCCCGTTCCCGCTGTCACGAAGGCCGGAGTATACACGTGTTCGGTGAGGGACAGGTACTTCTGCACCTCCTGGAACTTCTGGCTGGCGATCTGAGCAAGGGGATTCTCCTGCCCATCGATCACGTTCGTCTGAAGCGCGACGAAGACCTCCGATAGCGCTATGGGCGTAGGATTGGCCCCGTACGCCTGGAACATCTTGACGCGCCAGACGCCTTTGGGGACCCTTAATTTGATGCTCTTCAGGTCCTCGGGAACGTTGATGGGCCGCGCGTTGTTGGTGATCTGCCGAAAGCCGTTTTCCCAGACTGCGAGGACCTTGTATCCTTTTTCCTCGGCCGCGGGAGCGAGCTTTTCCCAGAACACCCCGTCCCGGATCTTTCGCATGTGGGCCCTGCTTTTCACGAGGTACGGCAGCTCAAACAGGCCGAAGACGTCGACCAACGACGACATCACCGTGGAAGGCAATGCAAGGTCCACTGTCCCGAGCTTGAGTTTCTGCATCAACTCCTCGTCTTTTCCTATCTGGCTCGATCCGAACACAACCACTTTTGCCTTGTCACCCAGTTTCGCGTTGGCCCGTTTGGCGAATTCATTTGCCGACAGGTCGAACAGCGACCCGGGTGCGCCGACGTGCCCGAATTTCAACTCCAAGGGAGCCCCAAATCCGCTGCCGCCGAACAAGACGACCAAAACGAGTGCCGTGACCAGCCATTTCAGTATTCTCATGATTTCTCCCCCTTTGATATGTAATTCGCCACACCGACGGGGTGCGGATCCCTCGCTCCCTGAACGAACGTCTGATTCAGACCACATCATAAGAGCCGCCTTCATTGCCTGTTTTTGCGTGTAATAAATGATGGATGCTGCGAACGTGTTGCGACAAGTGTCGAAGATGCTATCACGAAACTTTCGACCTGTCAATAAAAACAAGAATTGGCATGCGCCGGGTTTTTCTCAGGCCCCCTTCACGGTCGTTTCCAGGATGCGCAGGGCCCGGGTGGTGTTGAACACGCCGCAGACACAGAACTTGGCCATGTATCTGCAGGCCTGGTCGCGCTCGAGCCGTCCTTCACGCACGCTGTCCACCATCTTTCTCGCGAAATTGGCGGCGATCATCCCGTGGCCGCACATCGTCGTCAATGACAGGATCTCCCGCTCCGGCAGGCGCGTGGTGTCGCCCTCAAAGGGCAGGGAATACTCCACCGAATGGGGGGTGAGATGGACCTCGCCGCACACCTCCCGTACGTCGTCAATCAGGGCGCTGACGTTCACCGAGAGCCCCAGGTCCAGCTCTTGAAGGTCCTTCAGGAAATCCGCCATGGCCCCGCGGTTGTCGAAGACAACGGCGGCTGTGCCGAGCGCGGCAATCTCCGCGATGAAGGTCTCGGGAGCGATCTTCTCCCGCCTCCCGACGAAATAAAGTTTGATAAAAGACAGGTCCTTCTCCGGCCGGTAAAGGGGGTTGATCACGGCGTTGCCCATGTTGATGGGTTTGTGCTTGAGAGAGGCCCGGAAGAACGCCTGGACCTTTTCGATCGCGCCTTCGTCATTGATCCCCTTGGACGTCATGGCGAAAACGATGTAATCGTCCCTGAGGGTCTCCGGTCTGCCGAAGCGATGCAGGGTGTTGGTCATGCTCGTTTCCCCTTTCCCCCGGACATCCCGTTGCTGCGCCGGCCCATTCCCAGGTTCACCTTGGCGCGCCAGGTGTCGTACCCCTGCTTCGACAGCAGCGCGCGAAGGGGATCGGTCCCGTCCTTGTCGCAGCGAGTGGATACCCCGATACTGACCACGGTGTCCAGCGTCGTTGACACCTTCCTGATGGCTCTGAGGATCCTCGGAACCTCCTCCAGGCGCGTCTTCAGCTCGACAATGCAGGAGAGGACTTTCTCGTTCAGGATGTCCTCCCGGATCCTTCCCGTGTTGACATCGGTCATCAGGGAGGTCACCGGGTTTTCGCGCTCGAAGGCTGCTCCTTCGTGGGCAAGGGCCCGCGTCGCCTTGTCGACGTCCCGGAAGTAGACGCCGACACCGGGGCGCCCGAACTCGACCACGAACCCGGCGTCTCCCGTTCCCACACGGCCGGTCACGTCGTTCGTCTTGACCTCGGCAGTGCCTCTGCCGTGGATACCCGTTGACTCGTGGGTGACCATGGGGTCGCTGAAGGCGCGGCGTACAATGCGCGGCCACTCCAGTTCTTCGGGTTCGAGGGCCTCGGTGGGACAGAGGTCCGGATCAGGCTGGAAGCGGAGCCGGACCATCTTGAGGGCGCGCCGGGCCCAGCGAACAGGGCCGCCCGGCAGGCGCTCGAAGCTGAGTCCCCGGTAGCAGGTGTGACACTCCACGCATGCCTCCCGGTTCACCGCCGCCAGCTGGTCAGGCCCGATGAAAATGGCCCCCATGGGGCAGACCGGCACGCAGTTGGCGCAGCCCACACATTTTTTCTTTGAGATTCTCATGGAAAAAACCCGTTGATCAGTCCACGAAGAGGCCGACCACTGCCACATTGTCTTCGACCTTCGAGACCCCTGCCACGCCGTTGACCAGCCGGATCAGGCGTTCCTTTGTATCATCTTCGCGGACGACGCGGTCGAAGTCCTGCGGTTCAACGGTCTTACCGTTCACAGGAATGACGATAATGTGCCTTTAAATACCCAGGTGAGAATATCAAAAAACGTTCCTGCCGTCAATGGAATTTCCATGATCTGCACTACGTCTTTCGGTAAGGGGGGTAAAATCAGGAACTGCAGGTTTTTCTTTTTACCAAAATGAAAGGCGGGATTCAGGAATGGACGAGGTGAGGGTTCCCCGGAGCGTTCACCCCGGCCGGTGCTGCTCGACCGGCATCATTCTCCTCAAAATAATCGCAAAGCTGATTGATGATCCTATCGTGGTCCTCTCCCCTGCCGAAGTGGTCCACCGCAACGCCGCGGATTTCCGCGCGGGGAACCGCCGCCCTGAGCCGGGATTCGTAGGTCCTTCTTCCCTCCGGCCTGCTCAGTCCCAGGAGCCCATCGTTCACCCCGTAGAAGAAGAGGCAGGGAATATCGTCGGGAACCTCGACGCCTGCTGAAGGCTTTAGACGGTAGAACTGTTTTACCAATTCCCGCATGTCGACGCGGCGGTATTCCAGCTCCTCAAAGGCGTCACGAGTGACATGCAGTTCAGGGAACAGGCCCTGTAAGTAATCCCGGAGCGCGTTTCGGTAATGCCCGCCGTCGATATCGATCGTCCCCTGCTCCACGCTCGTTATGAACTCGGCGGCGCTCGGAAATATCGTCCCGTTGCAACGGGCATAATACGAAAGAAAATCCTCAAGCTTGATGACGTGATTCAGCTCCAGTATCCCCGATACGGCGCTCAGGGTTTTTACGCCTCGCGGATGCCGTCCTTCCTTGAACCAGGACAACATGGCCATGTTGCCGTAGCAGGTGGCATGTACGTGGAGCGGTATATTTTTTGACGCTGCATACTCCTGCGCCCACTGCAATACCGTTTTGGAATCCTCCAGGCTTTTTTCCAGGCTGAAGGTTCCTGAAGACTTGCCGTGCCCCCGGTATTCAAAGGAAAGTATTGCGGAGCCTCTTTTCGAAAAATTTTTGAACCGCAGTATTTGCTGCACAGCCCCTGAACCCATGAGCGGCACGATATAGACAAGCCGTTTGGGGTCGCCGTGGGCAGGCATCATGAGGAGAGCCTCCAGCCGTTCACCGGCGGCGCAGGTTATCCCGACTTTTTCGAATATCTTTTTGCCCGGCATGACTGGCGCTACCTCGTTGCGACGCTAAAACATTCAAATAACAGTGACTTACAAAATATATAAACGATGGCTTTATGACACCATCTCCAGGGAAACCCAACACAGAAGACTGCGGCGCTCCCAAACGGACCAAATAGTATGTACTACTTTTATAGTATACCACGGAAAAACAGT
Source organism: Nitrospiria bacterium (assembly GCA_919901555.1). Taxonomy (GTDB): domain Bacteria; phylum Nitrospirota; class UBA9217; order UBA9217; family UBA9217; genus CAKKPG01. The sequence goes on from CAKKPG010000045.1 coordinate 5,131, forward strand.
AAAATCTACCTGGTAAATAAATATATGTTTGTGAGCAACCATTTAATTTAGTTTAAAATTTGCCAAGCATGCGCCGGCTGAGAAAGAGGGCACTGTGATGATAAAGGGTAATGGTTTTTGAGCGCGAGAAGTGAAAGATCCGACAACAGCCTGCTAATCCATCGGGGGCGGTTTTGGCTTCTTGACCTTCAGGCTCCCTTCGTATAATTCATATTCAAGCAGTCTGCACTCGATGCCGCTGTTGAACAGCGGCAGGCTCCGCTTCGGCTTCAGGCTTACCTTCTTGGCGAGGCCGGGGTTTCCCGTGAACACGTAGCCCCTGTATCCCGTGCACCTCTGCTTGAAAAAATCGCCGATGCCCTTGTACGTTTCCCCGAGCTTCGCCGCCTCTCCCATTCGCTCGCCGTATTCAGGATTGAGAACAATGACACCGCCGCCCTCCGGCACGGGCGTATCGAAATAGTTGCATACGCCGAATTCGATCAGGTGCTCCACGCCCGCCGTTGCCGCGTTTTTCCGCGCCCCCTCCACGGCCTCGGGGTTGATGTCCGTGGCGATGATCCTGCCGGAGAGCGACTTCCTCGCTTCCCCTTTTGCCTTCTCGCGCAGCTCGTTCCAGAGCTTTTCGTTCCAGCCCTTTATGTGCATGAAGCCGAAGTTGCTCCGCAAAAGGCCGGGAGCCCGGTTCAAGCCGATGAGTGCCGCCTCGATGGCAAGGGTTCCGCTGCCGCACATGGGGTTGATGAAGCTCCCGCCGCCGGTCCATCCCGTCGCAAGGACAACGGCCGCGGCGAGCGTCTCCTGCATGGGCGCTGCCAGCGGGATCTTCCGGTATCCCCGCCGGGAAAGGGGCTCGCCCGACGTGTCGAGATACAGTGCGGCGCGCTCTTCCTTCCAGTAGAGATGCACAACGGTCCAGTCCCGCTCAGGGCCCGCGTCAGGCCGTTTCCCCCGCTTCTCCCTGATGCGGTCCACGATGGCGTCTTTGCTTCGCAAGGTCGCGAAGCGCGAGTCCTTGATCGTCGGATTATCGACGCTCGATGTCACGCACAGGTAACCCTGCTCGTCAATATACTCTTCCCAGGGCATGGCGAACACCTGGCGGTACAGGTCTTCGGCATTCGTAGCTGAAAATTCTCGCAGGAGATAGAGCACGCGGTGGCCGGTCCGAATGAAGAGGTTCAGCCGGAGGGCGTCATCGAGCGTCCCCTCGGTCTCGACGCCTGCGCTGTGTTCGGAAAGCACGGGAAAGCCGAGGTGCTGAAGTTCCTGTTTGAGAATGGGAGGGATGCCTTTCGGGCAGGTGACCAGGATCCTGTTTATCTGCAAATGGATATATCCTCTTGTCGGCATGATGGCCCTTGCGTAATTCGGGATCAAGCGCCCTGCGGGGCCGTATCCTTCCCGACCTGCTCGAGAATGAAGGTCTTGATCAGGGCCTGGTCCTCGGGGTTGATCTTCACGAACTTCATACCCATGCCGGGCTCCTTGAAGGGCCCTTCGTCGAAGGAGCTGGTGTACAGAACGACCGCTTCAAGCCTTACACTCCTGCCCTTGATCTCGATGCTTACGGGAACACGCGTATTCGCCGGCCGGGGATCAAGTGCCCTGAAGAACATACCGTACTCGGAAATGACCGTGACGAATCCATCGGCCCCCTCGGGATCGTCTTCCAGTTTCGCCTTCAGGTAGGCGGCGATCCTGATGTTGCGGCGCGGGGTTTTCTCCACGGCCGACTGGATGACGCGGTAGAGCTCTTCGACATCGACGGGTTTCCTGAGAAAGGCGGCATATTCTCCCCGGCGCGCCCGGTCCTCCAGCGCCTGGTCGGGCCGCGTCGACACAAGGATGAGAGGGACGTCTGAAAAGCGGGCGTCCTTCTTGATCCGGGAGAGGAGCCCCGCGCCGGTCAGCCCGGCCTCGGAAACGACCGCGGCAGGCGGCGATACGCTCATGAACTCGACCGCCTCCTCCCCTGAGCGGGCGGTACAGATGTTGTAACCGAACCGCTGGAGCACCATGCTCATATGGAAACGGTCGTCAACGTTGTTGTCCACCACCAAAATAAAACGTCGCTTCATCTCCGCGGCGCTTGTTCCGCCCATTCTTTTGTCCTCCGTTATTAAAACCCGTCGTGCGGCCCTGTGCGGCTCCACCGGGAGCCATCCTTCCCTGTGTACGCCGGACGTCTCAGATCATCTTCAGGACGATCTTCCCCCTCGCCTTCCCGCTCTCGCTGTAGGCAAGGGCTTCCTTGGCCTTGTCCAGGGAATACACCTTGTCGATGACGATCTTGATCCTGCCTGCTTCCAGTTGCAGCTTCATCCATTCCATGTCCGCCTCATTCGGCGCGACCATGATCATCCGGGCCTTCTTCCTCGTGAGAAAACCGGTCACGTACTGGTTCAGAATCACCGAAACCGCAGGGAGCGTGCTGATGTAAACTCCTTTCGACGTGAGCGCCTTCTTGCAGTCGCCAAAGGAGCGCTTGGCCGCTGCGTCGAAGATGATATCATAACTGACGCTGCCTTTGACAAAATCTTCCGACCTATAATCGATGGCGTGGTCCGCACCGAGACTTTTCACAAAGCCGATGTTCGCCCCGCTGCAGACCGCCGTGACCTCTGCGCCGAATATTTTTGCGATCTGCACGGCGATGTGCCCCACGCCTCCTGAAGCGCCGTTGATCAGGACCTTCCGGCCGGAGGCAATATGCCCCTTGTCCCGCAAAGCCTGGAGCGCGGTAAGGCCTGCAATAGGTATCGAAGCCGCTTCCTCGAAGCCGATGTTCTTTGGCTTGGGAAAGACGGTCTTTTCCGGCGCGATCGCATGTTCCGCAAAGGCCCCCATGGACCTTATGCCGGGAACGGCGATGACAGCGTCCCTTTTCCTGAATTTCTTCGCGAGGTTGCCGGCCTCAATCACTTCCCCCGCGCATTCCCTGCCCAGGACCATGGGAAACCTGCTTCCCGCGACCATCTTGAGCATTCCGCTCCTGGTCTTCCAGTCCACGGGATTGATGCTCGCAGCATGCACTTTGATGAGCACGTCATTCGGCCCGGCGGAAGGCCGGGGCACGTCCCTGATTTCCACCACGTCGTTCCCGCCGAATCTGTTTATGACGACAGCTTTCATGATTATACCTCGGAGCATAAATTTTTAGTCAGCTAAGAAGCAAATGCTACCCAAAATGGAAACAAAATTCAGCCACGAAGGCTCTAAGGCACGAAAAAGGCATTGCAAAAATCAAATTGTAAATGCAAATTGTAAAATTGCGGTATGGCCCCAGGCCATGATTTAGATTCCTTCATTTTGACTTTTGCATTCTGCACTCTGCATTTTGCATTCATCAGACCTCGTTCCTTGCGCCGAAGCGAAGTGGCTGATCTGGGTAGTTATCTTTACCGTTCTCTTCCCTCTTCTCTCTTCCGTCATCCCTCTTCCGTCATCGCTCTTCCGTCATCGCTATTGAGCTACTCCACGACCTCAAGCATGCCGTGCATGCCCCGGTCCTTGTGGCTCTTGAAGAAGAGAAGCCGCTTGGTGCATTCGAAGGGGTATTTTCCCACCTTCGTAGGCGTAAACTGTATGCTCTTCGGCTCAGTGCTCAGGGATTCCTCGATATTGATACCCGCATCGGGGGCCTTGATAACGATGTTGTGGGGCGCGATCCCGCCTGCCTTCTTGACCTTCAACTCGACGGGGACGTTCACCTTTACGACGATCACGTTCGGGTCGAAATAGTACGTGTCACCGGTCATCTCCACCCGCTGGACCCCGTCGGGATCTATCGTCGCAACAACACGCTTCTCAACCCGTTCATCTCCCCAGGCGATAAATGCCACGGCAAGAAGCAGCGCCGCGATAAGTATGTATTTAAGGTATCTCATGGTTCCCTCCTCCTCCCTGCGTTGTTGCCTCTGTTTTATCTCATCACACTTCTTGCGGTTTGTCAAGGGACCGCTGGTCCTCAGCAGATCGGATACTTGCCCCTGCTCAATTCCCTGCAGAACGCCGAGATCCTTGAAAATTCACGTTCGAACACATCTTCAGCCTTTTGCTGTATGGCGCTCAAACGCATCCCCCGTTCGAGCAGGACCTGGGCGGTCGCCACCTGCGGCTGGTCGATGGGCGTGCCGATCCTGCTCAGGAGCAGGACGTAGACCTCCCGGACGCCTTCGATCGTTTCGTAGAGTTCTTTTGCGATCTTGTGCGCAAGGACATTATAGATCTTCCCCACATGGCTTACGGGGTTCTTCCCGGCGGCGGCTTCTGTTCCCATGGGCCGGTTCATGGAGATGAGGCCGTTCACCCTGTTGCCGCGCCCCACCTGGCCCGAGTCCGCGTCCTCCGCCGAAGTGCCCAGGAGGCTGAGGTATACTCCTCCGAGCCCCCTGCCTTTCTCGTCCAGCGTGTTATAATGAAGCGTGATGCTCTTGAACCCCCCGGACCGCCCGCTGAACCGCTGCATGTCCCGAAGGACCGCGTCTTTCCGTTCAAAATAGTCCTTCTCGGACCTCACGGAACGGCACAGGAGCGGCATGGCGACCGTAAGGTCGAGGTTATGGTTCATCCTGAGGCCCATGACCTTGACGTCCTCGCCGGTCTCGGGATACTTTCTCTTGAACTGTTTTGAATTGAGATAGCGCTCCAGCTCGAGGACAGCGGTCTCGGTGGGACTGAAGGGATAATATCCGACTGCCGCGGAGGTGTCGTTCGCGCCCCTCGTCTTCCCCGAGCGGGAAAAGATGTCCGTCAGCTCTTCCGAGCCCGGGGCAAGCACGACATGATAGTGAACGTGCTTTTCAGGGTCAACGAACCGCATGTTCTTTTTGAGCCAGTCTTTCGCGGCATCCACGGCAATGTCGGGCACCGGGATCTTTTTGGCGCCGGCAGTGAACGTGGCGCGGTCGCCGATGAAAAGCTCCATGGGTTTCAAAACCTTCCCTCCGCCGAACCGCTTCTCCGTCCTCCCGGCGGCAAGGAGGCCTTTGTCGATATTATGGTGGAGGACGGCCCCGAACTCCCGGAGGTATTCCCGGGAAAGGGCGATGGAAACGGCCTCCATCATGGAGTCGCAGAGGTAATCAGGGTGGCCCGTGCCCTTGCGCTCCACGATCTCGACCCGCTGCCCGGTAACGGGCATGCCGGTGTAGGGTTCTATGACGATCATAATTTAAGTTTACCACAGATCGAGGGCGTTCTGTCCGGGACCTGTCACGGGTGCGGCGAAGATGGAACTTGACATTATGCCCATGATTCATTACTTTAGAGAACAGGGAGAAGACTCTTACGGTATTGCCATATGAAACGCGGACTTTTCAAACGCATCTTCATCCTCTACGCCGTCATCCTGCTGCTGGCGCTGCTCGGCACGGAGCTTTACGTCACCGGCGCCATACGCGAGAGCTCTATCAGCAGCCTGCGGGACAACCTCGCAATCCAGGCATCGCTTATTGCCCGGGACGTCCCCTTCCGGTCCCCCGCCCCCCTCGACGGCCTCTCCAGGCGGTTCAAAGAGCTTACCCGTGCGCGGGTCACGATCATTGCCGGGGACGGCAGGGTCATGGGCGATTCGGACCACGACTCGTCCACCATGGACAACCACAGGGACAGACTCGAAGTGCAGCAGGCCAGCCTGGGCAGGACCGGCATGGCCGTCCGCCACAGCGATACCCTGGGATATGATCTCCTCTACGTTGCGGAAAAGATCACCCAGGGGGGCGGAACGCAGGGGTTTGTCCGGCTGAGCGTGCACTTGAAGGACGTGGACGCCTCGGTGAACCTGCTCAGGATGAAGATCATCATCGCCGTGAGCGCCATCCTTCTTGTCGCGGGTCTGTTCTCCTTCTGGAAGATCGAACACCTCCGCAGGCTCACCACGCAGATTCGAGACTTCGCCACGGCCGTGGCGCAAGGCGACCTCGGCAAGAGGCTCTTCCTCACCCGCGCCGGAGAGTTCGACGAGATCGCCGAGAGCCTGAACACCATGTCCGTGGAACTGAAACAGAGCATGGCCGCGACCGAGGAAGAACGGAACCGGCTGGCCGTCATCCTGAGCAGCATCCCCGACGCCCTGCTCATCAGCGACGCGGGCGGCGTCATCCGGATCGCGAGCTCCGCGTCGCGGAAGTTCTTCGGCGACGTCCTGCTTCCCGGGAAACAGTTCGTCGAGGTCGTCCGGGACCGGGAGTTCCTTTCCCTCCTGGACAGCGTGCGGCGGGACCATATGCCCGGAGTTGCCGAATTCACCCTTGAGCGTCCCGAGGAACGGCACTGCGTTGCGCGGGTGTCTCCCCTCTCCTATCGCGAGGGCGAAGTATCGGGCTTCATCGCCATCTTCCACGACATCACCCAACTCAAGAAGCTCGAACAGGTGCGGAAGGACTTCGTCGCCAACATCTCCCACGAGATCAAGACGCCCATCACGGCCATCGGCGGCTTCGCCGATACCCTGCTGGAAGGCGCCCTCGACGACCGGGAGCACGCACGAAAGTTCGTTGAGACCATCAAGGCGAACAGCCTGCGGATCAACAGCCTCGTGGACGACCTCATGACCATTTCAAAGATCGAGCTGGGCGTCATCAACGTGGAAAAATCAGCCATTGCCTTCGAGGACGCGGCGGACACGGTCCTGACCATGCTGCAGGAAAAGGCACGGGAAAAGAACCTCACGCTGAAGGCGGTGGTCCCCCGTGATCTCGGCACGATCCAGGCCGACCGCGACAGGCTGGTCCAGATATTGACGAACCTCGTGGACAATGCCATCAAGTTCACCGAGACCGGCGGGGTGACATTCGGCATGGGTGAGGAAAAGGGAAGGGCTCACCTTTTCGTGGAAGATACGGGGATCGGGATACCGGAAAAGCACCTTTCGCGCCTCGGGGAACGCTTTTACCGCGTCGATGCCGCGCGGTCCAGGAACATGGGCGGCACGGGCCTCGGCCTCGCGATCGTGAAGCACCTGGTCAAAGCCCACGGCTGGGACATGCAGATCGAGAGCTCGGTGGGAAAAGGGACGAAGGTGAGGATTTTTATAGCGTGATAATCCTATTGAACTGCTGGAATCGCTAAAACCGTTCATCAGCCTCGAGGAGTATACGGTAGCGCGGCTGTATCTGGAGGGAAAAACATGAGAGCAAAAGCATTGAGATTGCCGGACAACCTGCTTCACGCCGTTAAATTCGCGGAGAAGAAGGAAAAGCTCGACGAGCCCACTGCGCTGAGAAAGTTCCTGCGGCTTGGAGCGGAGAAATATGTGGCGGACAGTTACGAGCGGGGAGAGGTCAGTCTGCGAGAAGCTGCCGGCGTGCTGGACATGTCCACACGCGACACCATCGAACTCTTCTGGGATTTGGGCATCACCGGCAATGTTGACGCCGACAAGACGTTCAAAGCGATCGCTGCTGTTGAGAAAAAGTCGGCAAAGAGCCGGTAGCCGGACGGATATTACTACGCGTCGATATCGCGCGGTCGCGGAACATGGGCGGGACGGGCTCCGGCCTCGCGATCGTGAAGCACCTGGTCAAGGCCCACGGCTGGGACATGCAGATCGAGAGCGCGGTGGGAAAAGATACGAGAGTAAGGATTTTTACAGCGTGAGCTCAGTCTAACGCTCGCCGAAGTCCTTCGTGGCAAAGTCCCTGCTGACAGCAAATTGGCGTTGACAGCAACGTTTCTTATCAATAAACTAAAGCCATGTTGCGAGACACTCCAGACCCCTGTTTCGATTTTTACTTTTCGTAACACTCCGGGCGGCCCTGTGGCCGCTTTTTGTGTTTTGTGCCAATGTGGAATCAAAATTCCACCACGAGGCACCAAGACACAAAGAAAACTCGAAGGATTGAGAGATTTATTGAACCGAAACTTCCGAATCAATTTCTTCGAGCCTTCGCGTCTTCGTGGCAGATACGGTTCTGGTTTGTCCGGGTTGGGGTGATAATGAGGAGCGGAAATGGGGTAAGAAGATCAGTCTCTATCGCACTCGCCCTGGTTTTTCTCCTCGTCACCGCAGCACAGGCAGCCGAGTTCTGGGCGTCGAGAAAATCGAACAAGTACCACTACCCCTCCTGCCAATGGGCCCAGAAGATCAAACCGCAGAATCTTATCGTATTCTCCAGCCCCGAAGAGGCTATCAGGGCAGGCTATGTGCCGTGCAAAGTCTGCAGACCGCCGGTCTCCTCACGTGCTGAATTAGACAAAGACAATAAACATAATCTCATGAAAAAGACTTTACAATTTGCTGCAGGTGATTGATCGGAAGGTGGTTGCTCTGATGCGGAATTTATCAATGGAGGTACAGGATCAAATCTTTGATGTCGACAATAGAGTCGCCGATAATAGGAGAGTATAATGAAACATCTACCAATATTTGCCTTGATTCTTATTGTGATCGTCATTTGTCCAAGTACGCAGGCGCAGGAGGAACTGTTTGAAGGCAGGATTGTGGAAAATGTCTACAAGAACGAAAAACTCGGCTGGGAGACCGTGATTCCCGCAGGATGGGTTGTTCGTTCAAAGAGCGAAATTGCGCGGATTGAAGGTATGGGGAAAGAGGCGATGGAAAAAGCTCTCAAACAGAAGGTCGTGCCTGATCACACGCCGCTGCTGTATCTTCAAAAAGATCAGTTCAACCGTTTTACCTCCGCCGCCCAGAAGTTTGATCTCAAACGGGACGGCCGCTACAAGGACCAGCAGGAGTTCGTTTTTAAGTCGATCATCGATGCGTACCGGACCCAGGGCATAACGTTTGATCGCAAGCGGGGGAAAGAACTTATCGGAGGGCTTGAGTTTGAGTCAATGCAGGTGACTTTGTATACGCCCGATAGAAAAAAGGTAATCGCGCACCAGATCGTATATGACCGATTGATTAATGAGAGATCGCTGATGGTCAGCGTCATGTTCAATAACGACGCTGACAGAACGAGCATGGTGGACTCGCTGAAAAAATCCAGATTTTTAAAAAAGAGATAGCATCACAAATGAAAGCAACCAAATCGCAAAAGGAGCATAAACATGAAAGTCATCCATACCGCATTTCTGTTCTTCGTCCTGGCGGTTCTGGGCTGCGGCTCTGACAATACGTTCCAGCTCGGGAGTCTCGAGATAATCACGGGGTCCGGTGTGACGCCGGACGCGGGGGAAGATCATCTCCGATTCGATGCAACCGGCGCCATCACCTACGAGCAATATAACCAGTTCTCGGACAGATTCGCCTCCTGGCAAGACCAGCTTACTGCGACCGAAAAGGCCCATCTCGAAGATCTCTGCGACGCTGCAAACGTCCTTGGCCAGCAGGACATCTCGGCACCTGCGGATCCGCCCTGTCTGGTGGGCGGCTCCGCGATCCAGGTCCTGGCCGGTTCCAGCACCGGCCTGATGAATAGTTTCACCATTGCTGGGGAGGTTTTGTGCGATCCGGACCTTATCCCTGCGGGTGTCAATGCCCTGCTTGCGGAAGCAGACCGGTTGAAAACCAAATACCAGCCGTGAGGAGTTTTCATCGGGCGACAAACCCCGGCCGGGCTGACACGGCTGGTTCCTTTCGGGTCCCCATGATGCCTGTGCTATACTATAAGCCAGTAAATTTACCGCGGCCTGCAAAGGCCCCGAAAGGACGAATGGTGTTTTTATGGTCTTTTCTCAGCAGCAGGAGAGATCGTGGAAATCTCGTTCTTCATTTCTCGGCGCAGTCCTGTGCCTCTCTGTTTTGGCGTTCTCCTGCAACAGCAGTGGTCCTTCGGGTGATAGCGGCCCTGACCCGGCAGTGTGCGGGAACGAGATCGGCAACGGAATGGAGATCGTATCCGGGCCGAGCGGTCCGGCAGGCAGCGATTATGACTCCGCCTTTCGTTCGTTGACCGTGCATCCCACAAATCCCGATATTATTCTCATCGGCACCGAGCGGAACGGCTTCGTCAAGAGCGAGGACGGCGGGGCGACCTGGACCCGCCTGCGGGCGGGACTGCGCCACCTGTCCGGAGGACCGTCAGACCTCTATCCCGAGATATGGGACATCGCCTTCGACCCCGCCGATCCCACGGTCATCTATGCAGCAACCCTCGACTCTCCGGGTCCGGTGACGGGAAACTATCCCAGTTCCATCGCAGGGGTGTATAAGAGCACGGACAGCGGGGCAACCTGGAGCAGGAGCAACTGCGGCCTCCCCAATTCGCGCATCACGTCGGTGCAGGTCTCTCCGGACAGCACAGCAACGGTCTTAATCGGGGTTGAAGGCGGCGCGGCCTCTTTCAGCGATCCGCCCAACCCGTATTTCGACGGAGGCATCTACCGTTCCATGGACGGGGGAGCGAACTGGACGAAGGCGTCAACGGGAGACGCGAATGACGTGAAGAACGGGTACTGGCGGATCGTGTCCTTTGGCTCGCCTTCCGCGTTCATGACCTTCGGGTTCAATTACACGAATACGGCAGAAAACGCGGGATTCCTCAAAAGCACGGACGGGGGAGCAACCTGGACCGCTTTCGGCAGCCTGCTTCGGACACTGCTCATCACCGGCTGGGACATTTCGACAAGCGGCCAGACCATACATGCCAATCCACGTGACTCGTTCAAGATACAGACGTCCGCCGACGGAGGCAGCACCTGGAGCGAACTGTCAAGCCAGGCAAATGGACCGGTCGCGATCTCTCCGGCTGATCCGCAGATCGTTCTCTTTGCCGGCATGTCCACGCTCTATCGCTCCGACGACGGCCTGGGCACATCCAGCGCTGTCCTGCCCGCAGGGGGCACGATCACAGACATCGTCTTTGCGCCGTCTAATCCGAGCATTGTGTACGTCATTACCAATGGTTATCTGCTGTACAAAAGCGTGGATTCAGGCGCCACCTTCAGCCTTGCAAAAAACATCCGTTCCGATGTATTGAACGACATTCCCTGACCCGAACTGGAAGATCAGCTCGCCAAAGTCGGAGGTGAACTCGTCGTCATGCGGTGAGTTTAATGAAAAACGGAAAGGAGCGCATCATGAGTTATCCCGCCAAGACGGTATTCATCTTTGCACGTACCTCGTTCTTCTCGGCACTGCCCTGCTTCTTGTGCCGAATCTCCTGTTGCCCGTCGTCGGTCTCCCGACTACCGATGAAGTCTGGATACGCGTCGCAGGCATGCTTGCGCTTTTTCTTGCGTTCTACGACATCCAGGCCGTACGCAGCGATCTGGCCGCATTCTTCCGGTGGACGGTTTATGTCCGGTCTTCCGTCATCATATTCATGGCGGTATTCGTTTTACTGGGACAGGCCAGGCCCGCAATCATCGTCTTCGGGTTCATTGATCTGGCAGGTGCGATTTGGACGGCATTCGCGCTGAAGTCATCAGAAACAACTTCTTCGGGGTAAAAAGTTCGATAGTACCCATCCCACCATAAGGAGGTCTGTCATGAAGCGCATCTTCGCATTTGTCGCAGTGTTGTGCCTGCTGGGAGCGACCGGGGCCTTTGCCGACGGCTCGCTCACGGTGATGACGAGGAACCTGTATCTGGGGGCCGATCTCGCGCCGGTCTTTGCAGCAGAAACGCCGGAGGAATTCTCTGCGGCGGCGCAGACGGCCCTGGAACAGGTTGCCGCAAGCAATTTCCCCGAACGGGCCCGGGCCCTGGCAACGGAGATCGCGGAAAAGCAGCCTCACCTCGTGGGCCTGCAGGAGGTTTTTAACTTCACGTTCAACGGGAGCAACGGTCCGCCGCCGTACCGCGACCTTCTGAAGGATCTCATGGACGCCCTAACTGCTCAGGGCGCAGACTACACGGTCGCGGCCGTGGTCCGGGACACGGACCTTCAGGTCTCCCTGGGTGGGAACCTGGTAGGCGTTGTTGACCGCGACGTGATCCTGGCGCGGGGCGATGTGGCCGCCTCGATAGTGCCCGTGTCCCTGAGCGGGTGCAGGCCGTCGCTGGACGGCTGTAACTATCAGGTCGTTGCCGGCGCCTCCACCCCTGCCGGCATTATTACGATCGAGCGCGGTTTCGTGGCTGTCGACGCCTTCATAGGCAACGGTCCTGTGCGTTTTGTGAACACGCACCTGGAGGACCGGTCCCCGGACCCGGCAAACCCGCTCTCGCCGGCCATTCAGGCGGCGCAGGCCTTTGAACTGCTCTCGGTCCTTGCCGGCTTCCCGAACCCTCAGAGCGCAAAAATCATCGTTGTCGGCGACATCAATTCGTCGCCGCAGGACCCGACGCTCACCGTGGGCCCCTATACGATCGTGCCGCCCTACAAGCAGCTTGCCGATGAAGGATACGCGGACACTTGGAATCTGCGGCCGGGAAATCCCCCCGGCTTTACCTGCTGCCAGGCCGGGGACCTCTTGAATCTGGAATCAATCCTAAGAGAGCGCATCGACGTAATCTTCACCAATGAAGAGCCCGCCGGCCAGATCAAGGTCAACGTGACGGGCAACGACGAGTCTGACAGGACGCCTTCGGGACTCTGGCCGTCGGACCATGCAGGGGTGGTGACACGCATGTAGTTCTTCGCCCCGTTCAAGATGGTTTCTCCAATGTGGCAAATCTACGCAGGCGTTCGGCGCCCCTGGAGAAACATCCGGGCGTCGTTACATACGTTGCATTGTGCGTTGAGTGCTATAATTTCGCGGACTGAAAGGCGGCATTCCGTCATGAAAATCCTGAAAGCAGGCGTGCTCTATTTCGCCCTTGTGTTCGGAGCGGGCTTCATGCTTGGGCCTACGTGATGCTCGGGGTCTTTGCTCTTATGCCGATTTTCGTGGCTGGAAGATCAGAACATTTAGTTTCTTAGCACTAAATCAAAAAACAAGAACTTTTTTTATTGCTCCGTGATGGGGCCTGTCCCCCCTGCGGGACGTTTTCTGTGGTAAAATAACATCGTGCAGCTGTGACTTTAGTAGCAGATTTGGTTCGGGGCGGGTTTTTAGACCAATTCTCATTCAAGGAGGGCAAGAGAAATGAAACCGACAGTTTTTAAGAGGTGGACGTTCATGGGCCTGGTGGCGCTCGTGCTGCTGACGCCAAGCTGGGCCGCGGCGCAAACGACCTTTGGGCGGATCGTGGTCTTCGGGACCAGCCTGTCCGATCCCGGCAATGCCTTCGCGTTGGGTGGGCGGGTGAACACGCCGCCCTACGACACGCTGGGCCCGTTTCTCGTTCCTGAGCCTGATATGCCGTACGCGAGGGGTGGTCATCACTTCAGCAACGGGGCCACCTGGATCGAGCAGTTTGCAGGGCCGCTGGGCCTCGCGGGGAACGTTCGCCCCGCCTTCCAGGGACAGAGCGCCGGGGCGGCCAACTATGCGGTCGGCGGCGCCAGAGCGCGTAAATACAAGGATTACGTCAATCTGCCGGACCAGGTGGCCGCTTTCCTGCGCGATTTCAACGGCGCGGCCCCGTCCGATGCCCTGTACGTAGTGGAGATCGGCGCCAACGACATCCGGGACGCCCTGGAGGCGCTCGCGGCCGGTGCTGACGGCGGCGCCGTCATCGCCGACGCGCTGACCGCTGTCGGCAACAACATAGGGGCCTTGTATGCGGCTGGTGCAAGGAAGTTTCTCGTTTGGAATGCGCCTGACATCCGGCTGACGCCCGCCATACGCATCTTAGAAACCATCACCCCAGGCGCCGGGCAGGCCGCCGGATTCTTAACGCAAGCATTTAACTCTAACTCGGGCCTCGGCGCTGTTTTGGCGGGGTTGGAGGCAGGGCTTCCCGGGATCGAGATCGTGCCGTTTGATGTGTACCGAAAGCTCAACGACGTGGTCGCAGACCCGGCGACGTTCGGTCTGCATGAGGTGGAGGAAGCGTGCGTAACGCCCAACCTTCCGCCCTTTGCGTGCCGGACGCCCGACGAGTTCCTGTTCTGGGACGGGCTTCATCCGACTGCGGCCGCACACGCCATCATCGCGCAAGAGGCGGCCTCCGCGCTGGGACAGCAGTAAGGGACAAAGGTCTCGGGGCCATAAATCTTGCTGCATTTTTATCTGCGATCGCCCCGTTAGAGGATTGCCCTCTCTAACGGGGTAAATCTGCGGCCAATGCGCAGGCTGAATCCTGCGGCTACATTGCGTCTTATTTCAAATTCCGCGCTCCGCATTCCGCTATCGCTACTCTTCCCATTCTACGATGAAGATATCCGTCTCTCTCGGCTGCTGGGGGCTACGGTTAAGGCCCAAGCCGGCTTCTTTCCTTCCGGTGAGGACAAGGGGAAGCCGCCGGCGGAATCAGCTAAATCCGCTTCATATCGCGTAGAGGTCTGCCGGTAAATCATGCATGGGAAGACATCCCAGAGATGGGCTAGGCTCAAAAAGTGGAGTACTCTCTACCTGCGCAAATTCGTGTGATTCGAAAGATATAGCAATTTAGCTGTATATTTCGCTTGTAACGGCAGACAGCTCCTGGTAACATATTAAAATTTTAATCGCATGTTGTTCCGGAAGCTTCCGGAACAACGTGCGTTACGGATTGCCATTCTGCTTGTGTCTCGGCGCAAAGCACCTATGGTCTTGCTGATGAACCACAGCATTATGCGCAATACCCTGTCTGTCGACCGCCGTTAGGACTGACCATGAAGAGTGTTTTCTCGTTTTTATCGAAGATGCGGACCCTCAATGCCGTTGCATTCAGCATCATTTGTGCCGTTGTTATCGTGCTGTTTTACAACAATGGATTTTGGGGGGTCTTTTTTAAGAATGTTGATATGTCCACGCTTAAGAGCGAGGCATTCCTGGCCGATACTTTTTTTGTTCTTGTTTTATGGATCAGCCTGCTTTTTTATCTAATCGCGATCAAATATATTTTCAAGCCGTTGGCTATCACCCTGTTCTTGATCGCAGCCATAGTCAGCTATTTTACGGGCGCGTACGGGGTGATCATCGACAAATCCATGATCCGGAATTCCATGGAAACAAATTTCAGCGAAGCCTCTGAATTAATAAGTCCTTCGCTTCTGATTCATCTGTTTTTCTACGGCCTGGCCCCTTCCGTCATCATTGCGTTTACGCAGCCGAGATATGAGGCAGTCGGCAGGGAAGCGCTCAAACGGGGAGCGGCCGTGCTGATCGCTCTCTTGATGATCACGGTGTCATTTTTTCTATTCAACAAGGAATTCACCTTTCTCTTCAGACAACATCCTGAGTTACGTTCGCTCATGAATCCCACATCCCCTGTCTACACTTTTGCAAAATACATGAAAAAAGACTCGGGGAATGCTCAGATACAGCCTGTGGGTCTCGATGCCCGGCAGACCCATGCCGGGAGCGTTCGCGTGAAAAGAACGTTATTGGTTATCGTGGTAGGCGAAACCGCAAGGGCGGAAAATTTCGCTTTGAACGGCTACGGGAGGGATACGAACCCTCAACTGGGCAAAGCGGACATCATTGATTTCAGCAATACCTATTCTTGCGGCACAGACACGGCTTATTCTGTGCCGTGCATGTTTTCTCATTTATCTCGAAAAGACTATACTCCGTCCAAGGCGGCTCAGTATGAGACCTTACTTGATGTACTCACCCATGCGGGCGTGGATGTGTTATGGCTGGACAACAATTCAGGATGCAAGGGGGTCTGTAACGGGGTTAAAAATGAATCAGTTGCCCACGTAAAACACCCGAAATTATGCAATACGGAAGAATGTTATGATGACATTCTGCTGTATAAACTGAAGGACCGCATCGGCAAAGCAAGCTCTGACCTGGTCGTGATTCTGCACCAGAAAGGAAGTCATGGGCCCGCATATTACAAGAGAATTCCTGACGAGTATAGAAAATTTACGCCTGAGTGCAGATCGGTCAATCTTCAAGACTGTACGACGTCGGAAATCGTAAACAGCTATGACAATACGATTTTATACACCGACCACTTCCTTTATTCTGTTATTGGTTTCTTGAAAGGTAATGCAACTCGTTTTGATACGGCGATGATTTATATGTCGGATCACGGCGAATCATTAGGTGAAAACGGGCTCTATCTCCATGGATTCCCATACGCGCTCGCGCCGGATACGCAGATACATATCCCCTTTATATCATGGATATCCAAAGAGTACGCGGACGACTTCGGAATTGATAAAAACTGCCTCATGAAAGACAGGGAACGCAGGTATTCCCACGAGAATCTCTTTCATTCCGTCCTCGGCCTGCTTGAAGTAAACAGCGAAACATACAATCCGGAACTTGATGTTTTTTCTGTGTGCAAGAAAGATATTACACGTTAATCGCCGGAAGGGTCGCTTCCGCGGCTGCCGGTCTCCGTGGCCTCCCCCTAACCTTAATCCTCTCCCCCGAGGGAAGAGGAAGAAAAAAACACCTTCGTGAAAGCGGCCCTTCTCATTGCTTGCCCTTCCCCCGCAGTTCGGGCTCAATCGACGATCGCCACCCCGACAAAGTGGCAGATGACGCACACGCCGGTCCCCATGCGCGCCCACTGCGCTCCGCTGGAGCCGCCGTGGACCGCGTGGCAGGCCTGGCACGCCTTGCCGAAGGTCAGATAGCTGAAAGGCTGGAAGATGGCCATCGTCACCGTGGCGCCCGTATGACACTTATAGCAAATGTGCGCTTTGATGCGGACGAGCATCTCCGATTTCCCCTGATGGCCTGAATGGCAGTCCAGGCACGAGAGCTGCTGCTGATGTCCTTCGAACCCCACGTCCTTGTAGAGGCCGTGCTTGTCGTGGGGGTTGATGGCGCGGCCCTTGAACAGCTCCTGGTTGTAATGACATTTTCCGCAGATGCTGTTCTGCTCGGTCTTGGTCAGTGCGGCGATCTTGGCCGGGATCTTTGCCTTGGGGTCGGCGGCATGGGCCGAGGTGTTCTGATGACAGGCCTCGCACTCCCGGAGCTCGGTAACGGGGACGCGGGACATGCGGTCCTCGCTCCCGTGCCTGTTCTTTTTCCAGGTGCCGAATTGATCAGGATGACAGCTCCGGCAGACCGATGCAGGCGGAACGGTCCCGGCAGGACGGAATTTCTCTATGGGCTGGTACATCCAGGTCCTGGCGCAGCCGATGATGCCGAGGAGAATGAAAAACACGAGAATAGCTTTTTTCATGGCGACTGGCCTTCCTTCGTTTGTGGACGTATAGTTGCCAACCGCATTATTTTTGGAGCTTCGCCGTGAAGGCGGGAACGAATTGCATCACATCGGCCACCACCAGCACGTCCGCCACCTCCCCGATGGGAGCGTCCTTGTCCTTGTTGATGGCGACCACAAACTCCGACTTCTTCATTCCGGCCACGTGCTGAATGGCCCCGGAAATGCCGCACGCCACGTAGAGCTTCGGCGCCACGATCTGGCCGGTGGTCCCGACCTGGCGGCTGTGCTCGACCCATCCCGCGTCTACCACGGGCCGGCTCGCTCCCAGCTCGCCGCCAAGGGCCTTGGCCAGCGCGGCGATGATCGCCACGTTTTCCTTTTTGCCGACCCCCCGACCGGCGCTGACGATAACATCTGCTTTGGCCAGATCCACTTCCTTTTTCTGCGGCGGCTCATAGCCGACAAACTCCAGGGGCGAAACAGCATCGGTTAGCTCGATCTTTTCAATCTGCGGCTTTCCCTGGGGCTCTCCGGGAAAGTTGAAGGCCCCTGACTGTATGGTGAGCACCGTCTTCTCTGTCTGCGGAGTGACGATCCGTCTCAGTTTGGCATTGCAGATGCCGACCTCGAATTTTCCTTCTTTGATGCTCGTGATCTCGGAAATCTGACCGACCTTGAGGGCCGCGGCCACCCGCGGGGCCAGATCCCAGCCATAGGAGGAATGGAGGAAGACGATAGCGTCGGGGTTTTCCCTCTTGACTGCTTCGAGCACGATCTTTTTGTGGAGGTCCGGGTTGTATTCCCCGTATTTCGCAACATCGGCCAGGTACACTTTGGCGTTGACCTTGGGCGCTGCCGCTTCGTTCCCGATCAGGACCATAGCCTTCTCCGCCCCCAGTTTGTCGGCAAAGGCCGCCAGTTCATAGCTGGAATCAAGGAGCTTCCCTTCCCGGTATTCGCAAATGAGCAGTGCTTTCATGTCGATCCTCCTGATCCGGAACCAAATTTACCACGAAGAGACCAAGGCACGAAGAAAGCAATGCATAAGTCAAATATCAAAATGCAAATTGCAAAATTGCGGTATGGCCTTCGGCCATGATTTATAGCCCTTAATTTTGACTTTTGCATTTTGCACTCTGCATTTTGCATTCATCAGACCTTGTGCCTTCGTGGTGAAAAGTTTTTATTTCACAACCTTCGTCTTCTCTTTCAGAATGCCGACGAGCCGGCCGGCCATGTCGTTCACGTCCCCCTCAAGGACAACGCCTTTCCCCTTCTTCGCCGGCAGATACGCGCTGGCCGTGGCGGTCAGTTCCTTTTCCTTAAGGAAGTCGGCGATCGGGAAGGCGAGGAGCTCCTTCTTTTTGGCCTTCATGATATTGGGAAGGGTCGGATAGCGGGGCGTGTTGAGACCGAGCTGACAGGTGATCATCGCCGGCAATTTGAGCTTGACCACCGCCTTGATCCCTCCTTCAAGTTCCCGCTTTGCGGTGATGACCCCGTCGGCAAAGGCAAAACCGACCACGGTGGTGACGCAGGGGATGCCTAAGGCTTCGGCTGCAAGAGGTCCGACCTGGCCGGAGCCCCGGTCCTGGGACTGCATCCCGAAGAAGATCAGGTCAAAGTTCTTGTCGCGGCTGAAGCCTGCGATCGCGGAAGCTATCTGCCAAGGATCTTTCCGAAAGGAGGCATTGTCCTGAATGTGGACCCCGCGGTCGCACCCCATGGCCAGGGCCTTTTTGATCATCTCGACGACCCGGTCAGGGCCGATGGAAAGAACGGTAATGTCCGGCGTGTTGCCCTGTTGCTCCTTGAGCTGCACCGCCTGCTCAACGGCATACTCGTCGTACTCGTTCATCCTGAACGCCAGATCGGTCTCGTCATACCAGATACCTTCCCCGTTGACCTTGAACCTGGACGCCATGTCAGGCACCTGTTTGATGCAGACCAGTATCTTCATCACATCCTCCTAACCCGGAACCAAGTATGCCACGAAGACTCGAAGGCACGAAGTCTGATGAATGCAAAATGCAAAGTGCAAAATGCAAAAGTCAAAATTAAAAAAAATAAATCATGGCCTGGGGCCATACCACAATTTTGCAATTTGCATTTTGAAATTTGACTTTTGCCTTGCCTTTTTCGTGCCTTAGTGCCTTCGTGTCTGAATTTTGTTTTCATTTTTTATAGAATTTAACGTGTAACTATTCTTGCGGCGATGATCTCGGCCAGATCAAGCGCCTTCAGTTTTTCTTCGCAGTTATTGATCTTTATCCCATCCTCGAACATGGTGAGACAGAAGGGGCAGTTGGAGACAAGGAGCGGGGTCCTGGTTGCCTGGGCCATGCTTACCCGCGTTGCGCTGATCCTTGTCCCCACCTTCTCTTCCGCCAGGATCAGGCCGCCTCCTCCGCCGCAGCAGAAGCTCGCGTACCCGGACTTCTCCATCTCCGTGATCCGGCCGCCAACCGCCTTCAGCACGGCGCGCGGCTGGGCGATGATGTCCATGTAGCGCCCCAGGTAACAGGAGTCGTGGTAGGTGAACTCGAAGGCTGATGGTTTTATTTTGAGCCTGCTGCTGTTGATAAGCCCGTTGATATAGGTGCTGTAATGCTCGACATCGATCTCCATTCCCAGGTCCCTGTAATCTCTCTTAAGAGTATTGAAACAGTGGGGGCAGGTGGCGACGATCTTCTTGACGCCGTAAGCCTTGATCCGCTCGATGTTCTGGGCGGCCACTGTCTGGTAGAGATACTCGTTCCCCAGCTTCCGTGGCGGCTCGCCGCAGCATTTCTCCTCTTTGCCGAGGATGCCGACCCGGATGCCCGCGGCGTTGCAGATACTGATGAAGCTCCGGGCGACCTCCCGGTTTCTCTTGTCAAAGGAAGCGAAGCAACCGACGAAGTAGAGGATGTCCACATCGTTGTCCTGCTCCATGATCTTCACGTCGAGTCCGTCGGCCCATTCCCCCCGGGCCGCATAGGCGAGGCCAAAAGGGTTGCCGTTCACTTCGATATCGTTGATTGCGGTCCGCACCTCGTCGCCAGGGAAGACTCCTTTCATGAGGGAGAGGTCCCTGCGCATCTCGAGGATCTTGTTCACATGCTCGATATTTGCCGGGCAGATATGCTGGCAGGCAAAGCAGGTGGTGCACGCCCAGAGAACATCCTCGGTGACTTTTTCGATCAGCCCTGCCTGGGGGTTGGAGAAGGCAACTTCGCCGATCTGCTTCACAACTTTCATGGGAGACAGGGGCTTGCCTGTCGCATAGGCCGGGCAGCGTTCCTGGCAGCGCTTGCAAGTAGTGCAGGCGTCGGCATCGAAAATATCCTTCCACGTGAGGTCATTGACTTTTGCCGCGCCGAACTGTTTGGCGCCTTCGTCCTCAAGATTGATGGTGGCGATACTCCCCCTGGCTGACAGGTCGGTGAACAAATAATTGGTGGAAGTCGTAAAGATGTGGCGCAGCTTGGTGAAGGGAATGATGACGATGAAGCCCATGCTCAGGAAAAAATGGACCCACCAGAGTATCTTATGAGTACGGGACAGGGCCTCAGGTGCCATGCCGAGAAAGAAGAACTTCCCGAAGAGCATGCCGACGGGCGAGAAAAGAGCCAGGCCGGGATTGGTCACAAGTTCGGTATCAGCGATCCGCAGCCCTTCGACGACAAAGCCGGTCAACAGGATGGCAAACAGCAGCGCGTGCACCACATAATCGTCACGGATGGTATCCAGGCCTTCCGGCTTTATGAAAAAGCGGCGCACGAGAAGCCCCCCGAGCATGACCAGCGCGACAAATCCGGCCACATCGAGAGTCAAGGAAAATATTTTATAGAATGTCCCTTTGAGGAAGAGCCACCCAAAGACCGGCTGGGTGAAATCCACCTGGGCCATGATGAGAAGGGTGCCGATGAAGAGGAGGCCGAAGCCCCAGAAGAAGAGTGCATGGAGAAAGCCGGGGCCGAACACCCGAAGCACCTGCGTCTGGACAAACGTGTTTTTCAGAAGCAAAGAGATCCGTTGCAACAGGCGGTCGTGCCTGATCAGCGCCTTTCCCAGTTTATACGCGGCGAAGCGCCGGTAAAATCCGTACAGAAGCACCGCGATGGCAATAAAGGCAAAGAAGTACATCGGCAGTATGACCCCGTGCCCGACGTTCCAGTATATTTCCCGCGTGGCTTCCATGAAAGCACTCCTGATTGGGATTATGGCTGCATCATTTCGATGCCATCAATGCCCTTGAAATGCTTCCTGTCAAAGGTATAGATGACACGGACCTCAGCCGCTTTGGCGAAGGCGACGATCCATGCGTCTATGAAATCGATTGCCTCATTGCGATAAATCGCGATGGCATCAGAGACGACAGTCTTGTCACTGACCTCGACGCCATGCGTATGCAGGATTGCGTTCAAGAGCGGCACAATCTCACTGCGTTCGAGTTTATAAAAGCTTTGAAGGACCCAGACCAGTTCCGCGATCACGACAGAGGGAATCAGCAGCCTGATCTCTCCCTGCGCCGCCTTGAGCAGAAGGCGTTTGACATCATTTGCCTTGGATGGATCGTCCCCGGTCAGATAGCGGACGAGCAGATTGGTATCGATGACGGCAGGCTTACGGTCGTCCAGCACGCTTGCCCGCCTTTCTCCCGACATACGTTCTGGCTGCCTCCCGGACAATGTCGACATCGGCATGTTTGGCCCGTCCCTTGAGATACCCCTTATAGTCCAGAAGGGATTGAGCGGGTTTGATCACAAACGTATCATCCTCCTGCTCGAAAACAACCACTCCGCCCTCCCGAAGATGCAGGATATCCCGTACTTTCTTGGGAAGCGTGATCTGGCCTTTTGATGTAATCTTCGCGGTAACCGTCATGTCGCCTCTCCTTACCCAGTATGTTACTCCTTACTTTTTATTATAACCAATGACCCGTAAATTATCAAGTGGAAATCAGAGGACGAGGTGGGCTATCTCCAGAGGGAAAAACAGTATGGGGCGGATGCGATAAAATGCACTACGTGGCTCAACAGCAAGATTCAAGACGCGACCCTATGAGTTCCCTATGAGTTCCCTTCCATGCTGCGCAGTCACTTGTTTTTCCGTCATTCTTGACCCCAAGTCGTAGTAGAGCGTTTTTTTGCCTAACCATGTAATTGAGCGACAGGACGAATGTAGCAGAATCCTGCCCAATTTGGCAAACAAAAATCACACAACTATTTGATATTACCAAGGTCGCTTGTCGGTTAACACCGCAAATTGAACAGCTACACTCATCACGGCAAAGGTCCAGTGCTCCAGCCAATTCAGGGGGGCAAGGGGCATGTCGATAACAAGTTCAAAGTCTGTAGGTTGGGCTGAATGATTTCTTCGTGAAGCCCAACCTATCGTGTCGAAAGATGTTGGGCAAGGTGACCCGTTTTGCCCAGCTTATCAACTGTCGTTCTTAGGACAATCCGTGACGGACCTAAAAAATATACTTCTCCGCCTCAATGGCCGCGTCAGCCAACTGCCGCTTCGCCATGAGAAGACCGGTGGCGTCGTATTTGGTGAACCGCCTGATCCCGCCGAGAAGCATGGTCAGGTTGTCTCCTTCTTCGACGAAGAAGGCCGCCTTGCGCGCCGCAGTGGCCGCCTTCTCCGAAGCGTTGAAGGCAAAGACCTTCACCGCGGCCGTGACCACCAGCTTTTTGGCCTCGCTCAGTGTCGGCATGATCTTTTCAGCGCGCAGGAGGGAGCTCTCTATGGCGAAGATGTTGATGGCCACGTCGGCTACCGCCAGCAGGATCTCCTGCTCGTCCTTGATGGCGGCCATATATTTTTGCGCGCCGGTCCCCGCGATCACCAGGAAGATCTTCTTCAGGTTGGCGAGAAGCGCCTTTTCCGCGCCAAAGGCGCCCTTGTCGCCGGACTCGTCGAGGGAGGGCGACGTGAGCGCTTCGATCGCCTTCATCGCCTCGCGCTGCAGCGGAAGCTCCCCTTTCATGGACCGCGTCAGGATCATGCCGGGGATCAGGAGGCGGTTGATCTCGTTCGTCCCCTCGAAGATCCTGTTGATCCGCTCATCGCGGTAGAACCTCTCCGCCGGGTAGTCCTCGATAAAACCGTAGCCGCCGAATATCTGCACCACCTCGTCCACCACGTCGGCAAGGACCTCGCTGCAGAACACCTTGGCGATGGCGCACTCGATGGCATACTCCTCGATCCCCTTCTGGTAGGCTTCGTAGTAGTTGGGGGTGTCCTTGGCAATGGTCGCCAGCTTGTTGTCGATCATCCCGGCCAGGCGATAGACGAGCGATTCCGAGGCGAAGATCGCGGCCGTCTGATCGGCGATCTTCTCTTTGATGGCGCCGAAGCTTGCGATGGGAACGCCGAACTGCTTCCTGATAACGGCGTACTTGATCCCCTCGCCAAGGGCGTGCTTGGCGGCCCCGGTCACTCCCGCGCCCAGCTTGAAACGGCCGACGTTCAGGACGTTGAAAGCGATCTTGTGCCCTTTGCCGATCGTGCCGAGCAGGTTTTCCTTCGGCACCTTTGCGTTCTCGAGCACGACCTGCGTGGTGGAGGTCCCCCTTATCCCGAGCTTCTTCTCCTCGGGCCCTATGGACAGCCCCTCCGTGTTCCTTTCCACGAGGAACGCGGTAAAATGCTCCTTGTCCACCTTGGCAAAGATCGTGTAGAGGTTGGCGAAGCCCCCGTTGGTGATGAACTGCTTCGTGCCGTTCAAAATATAGTATTTCCCGTCGGAAGAGAGGACGGCTGTGGCCTTGGCGCCAAGGGCGTCGCTGCCCGAGTCCGGCTCGGTCAGGCAGTAAGCCGCGACCCACTCGCCGGTGATGATCTTCTTCAGGTATTTTTCCTTTTGCTCCTTGGTCCCATAGTAGACGAGCGGAAGCGTACCGATGCCGGTATGGGCCGAGTAGGTCACGGAAAAAGAACCGGATGTAGATATCTTCTCCGCCACCAGCATGCTGGTCGCCTTGTCGAGTTCGAGACCGCCGTACTCCTCGGGGGCGTCGATCATAAGAAGCCCCAGCTCGCCGCACTTTTTCATCAACTGGACCACCAGGTCGAAATTGTGCTTCTCGATCTCCTCCTGGCGGGGGACGACCTCGTTCAGTACGAACTGGGAGGTGGTCTCGCCGATCTGTTTCTGCTCGTCGGTGAAGCCCTCCGGTGTAAAGACATCGTCCTTGGTCACGTCGGTGATCAGGTACTCGGCCCCTTTGAATAGTTTCGCGGTCATGGCATTCACCTCGTCTGGTTTTTTTGTAATTACCCAGGTCAAATGTAGCGCCCCCATTTACTGGGGGCGATTAATCGTCGGGGATAAACCCCGACGCTACAATCTTTTGTGATTGTTGCGCCTTTTTGCGGCTGACCTGAGTAGTCACTTATGATCTTACATCTTCTCAAAGATCCCCGCGGCCCCCATGCCGCCGCCGATGCACATGGTGACCATGCCGTAGCGGACCTTGCTCCGCCGCATCTCATGGAGAAGGGTCGTGGTCAGCTTCGCGCCGGTGCACCCCAGGGGGTGCCCCAGGGCGATCGCGCCTCCGCTCACATTGACCCTGGCAGGATCGAGCCCGAGGGTCCGTATGCATGCGAGAGACTGGGCCGCGAACGCCTCGTTGAGTTCAAGAAGACTTATATCCTCCTGCTTCAGCCCCGCGAGCTTGAGCGCAGCAGGGACCGCCTCGATGGGACCGATCCCCATGATCTCCGGCGGCACGCCTTTCACCGCAAATGCGACGAACCGTGCGAGAGGAGCTTTGCCGCTCTTTTTGAGAAATTCCTCGGACACGACCAGCACCGCCGCGGCCCCGTCGGTCATCTGCGACGCATTGCCGGCCGTGACCGTGCCGTTCGTCTTGAATGCGGGCTTCAGTTTTCCCAGGATTGCCGTGGTCGTGTCCCCCCGCACACCGTCATCGATAGTCACGAGCTTCTTTTCTCTTTTCATCTTGCCGTTGACCAGCGTGCAGTTCTCAACTTCGACAGGAATGATCTGCTCCTTGAATTTACCCTGTTCGATGGCGGCCGCGGCCTTGACATGACTTGCCACGGCAAAGGCATCCTGGTCTTCCCGGGAAACCTTGTACTTGTCCGCCACCAGCTCGGCGGTGATCCCCATGGTGGCGAATGATTCCGGCCAGGAGGAAGCCAGAAAGGGATTGACGCTGTACTTGTTCCCACCCATCGGGATCATGGTCATGCTCTCCACGCCGCCGGCGATGATGCAGTCGGCGAACCCCGCCATGATCCGTTCGGCGGCCGAGGCTATTGTCTGGAGTCCGGACGAGCAGAAGCGGTTGACGGTCTGGGCAGGCACCTGGTAGGGGATCCCGGCCCTCATTGCCGCGATCCGCGCCATGTTCATCCCCTGCTCCCCCTCGGGGAAGGCGCACCCGATGATGATGTCCTCGACCAGCAGCGGGTCTATGGCCGTTCTCTCCAGTAGCCCTTTCAGCGCGGCCGCTGCCAGATCGTCGGGCCGTACATCCTTTAATTTCCCTTTTTTCGCCTTGCACCCCGGAGTGCGATAGGCGGCAAGGATATATGCGTTTCTCATCGGTATCCTCCGTTGTTTCTTAGTAACTACTCAGGGCTGTCTCGCGCTCATGTTTTCCAATTTGAATTTTACAATTTTCAATTTACAATTTTCAATTCCTCAAAGGTTTCCCCTTCTTCAGCATGTGCTGGATGCGCTCCAGCGTCTTTTTCTGCCCGCACAGTTTGAGGAACGCCTCCCGCTCCAGCTCCAGCAAATATTCCTCGGTGATCAGCGTGCCGGCGGGAACATCACCGCCGGTGATGACGTCGGCGATCGTGCCGGCGAGGAGCTCTTCGAACTCCGTGACCTGCCCACCCATCTTCATATTCCAGATCTGGGACTTGATGGTGGCGGCAATGCTCCTCCCCGGCGCTTTCAGGTCAATGAGAGGCTTTGAAGGCCGATAGTTGGCCGCCAAGGCGATCGCCTTCTGTTTGGCGTCGAAGATCCTTTTATCGAGATCCATGGTGATGGCGTCGCCGTGGCGCAGGTAGCCCATCCCGCAGAGCTCGGCAGCGGACGTGCTCACTTTTGCCAGGGCAATATTCGAAAAATTCTTGAAGATGAACGGGCCGACGTCGGTCTCGTATTCCTCTGCCAGTTTTATGGCGCGGATCGCCATCTCCTTGGTCCCCCCGCCTGCGGGAAGGAGCCCGACGCCGATCTCCACGAGACCCATGTAGGTCTCGGCGTGGGGGTTCATCGCGTCCGCATGGAGGCAGATCTCGCACCCGCCTCCCATGACGAGGTTATGAGGTGCGGCAACGACCGGTATCTTCGAGTACTTGATCGCCATCATCGCCTTCTGGAAGTTCTTGAGCGTCAGGGCTATATCGTCATAGGCCCCCTCGGCGATGGCCATGGCAATGAGCATCAGGTTGGCGCCCGCGGAAAAGACCCTGCCCTCGTTGGCGATGACCAGGCCCACACCGTCCTGCTCCGTGCGCTTGATGCCCTGGAGGACCATGGCGAGGATCTCGTTCCCTATGGCGTTCATCTTGCTGTGGAATTCGAGGCAGAAGACCCCGTCCCCCAGGTCGAGCAGGTCAGCGCCGCTGTTCTTCTCCACCACCTTGTTGTTTCTCTTCAAGAGGGAGAGGCTGATATTCCCGGCAGGCCTCGGCACTTCACGGTATTCCTTGGCAAGAATGTTGTAGTAATAGTCTTTGTTGTTCTCGAATTTATAGAATCGGTCGATCGATCTGAGATCAGCCGGCACGTCCACCTTATCCTGCTCCGCCCGCTTGACGAAATTTTTAACGCCGATGGCGTCAAGCATCTCGAAGGGGCCGAGGTCCCAGTTGAATCCCCATTTCATGGCGTTGTCGATGTTCACGATGTCGTCGGCGATCTCGGGGACCCGGTTGAAGGCATAGATAAGGGTGTCGCGCAGATTCTTCCAGGCGAACAGGGCCCCCTTGTCGGTACCCGATATGACCGTTTGCAGCCTTTTCCCCGGGTCGTCGATCGGCTTGGCTGTTTCCACGGAAGCGAACTTGGGCCGCACGGACGGCGCATACTGCCCGTTCTTATAATCGTAGTAGAAATATTTGGAACCGTTCTCGCCTCTCTCCTTCTTGAAGAACCCCTGCTCACTCTTGTTCCCCAGAAGCCCTTTTTTCACCATATCGTTGATAAACCCGGGCAAGCGGAAGACCTCCCGCTGCTCGTCCTTTACCAGGGTTTCATAGGCGTTGTCCGCCACATGCTGCAGGGTGTCGAGTCCCACCAGATCAGCGGTGCGGAAGATAGCGCTTTTGGGGCGGGCAGTGGCCGGCCCGGCTACGGCATCCACGTCCTCCACGGTCAGCTCCATCTCGATCATGTGACGCATACTGTTGCAAATGGAATGGACGCCGATCCTGTTGGCAATGAAGTTGGGAGTGTCCTTGGCGTAGACGATCCCCTTCCCCAGTCGCTTCTCGATGAATCCGGCCATGAACCGGACCACTTCAGGATCGGTATCACGGTTCGGCACGATCTCCAATAGGCGCATGTAGCGCGGCGGGTTGAAGAAGTGGGTGATGAGGAAGTTTTTCCGTACCGCCTCCGGGAGGCTTTCGGCCATCTCGTTGACGGAAAGTCCGCTCGTGTTGGTGGAGAGAATGGCGCCCTCTTTCAGGTTCGGCGCGACCTTCTCGCTGAAGAGCCGCTTCTTGATCTCCATCTTTTCGACGACGACCTCGATGACCCAGTCGCTTTCCCGAAGTTTCTTGATATCATCGTCGAAGTTTCCCGCCTCGATGTATGAGGCATAGGAGGGGAGGAAGAACGCCGCGGGCTTGATCTTCCTGAGCCCTTCCAGTCCCGCTGTTGCGAACCGGTTCCGTACCACGGGATCGCTCAGGGTGAGACCCGCCTTTTTTTCGGCCTCGTTCGGCTCCTTCGGCACGATATCGAGCAGGAGCGCGTGGATACCGGCGTTCGCAAGATGAGCGGCAATGGTCGCTCCCATCACCCCCGCCCCCAGGACCGCCACTTTGTTGATCTGTCTCATCGTATTCCTCCGTCGTTATGTTGCTTACGGGAAGCTAAAGGTAATGGTTCATTTCTTTTTATTCACTCTGCTAATTGTAGCATCAACTTGAATTATTGTACAGGCAATAACCGGAGTAGTTCGGCAGTGTTCATCTTGATACGCACTCTCATTTCAACCTTAGCAAAAACCACCTAAAAAAACGGCTTCTTCTGTCGTCAGCACAGAAGAAGCACAAGCTTGCAAAATACTCTATAATTTCCATAGAAGGAATTCTAACGATGGAAAACCACGACTGCATCCGGTTCCTCCAATGGTCTCTCCCGATACTGCGCATGCGGTGGCAGGGCTTTCGCAAAGTCCGGGGACAGGTATGCAAGCGCATTGCCGAGCGCGTTCAGGAACTGGGGCTGGCGGACATATCAGCGTACCGGTCCTTCCTCGAAAACGCGCCTTCTGAGTGGGCCATCCTCGACTCGTTCTGCCATATCACGATTTCCCGCTTTTCCCGGGACAGGGAAGTATTTCAGTTTCTGGAACGTGAAGTCCTTCCGAAGCTTGCAGGACGCTCTCGCTCCCGGGGAGACGGGGAACTGCGGTGCTGGAGCATTGGATGTGCTTCGGGAGAAGAGCCATATACCCTGGCACTCCTCTGGACCGCTTCCCTCAAGAGCACATTTGCTGATATGGAAATGAAGGTCATTGCAACCGATGCCGACCGGGGCATGATCGAGCGGGCGAAGAAAGGATGTTATTCTCCTGGCAGCATGCGCGAGCTTCCCCGGGAATGGCTGGATACATGGTTTATCAAAACGGGAGCCGGATACTGCGTGAAAGAGACGATTCGGGGAACGGTGGAATTTCTCGAGCAGGATATCCGGGCGGCGGCACAGGACGACCCGTTTCACCTCATCCTCTGCCGGAATATGGCCTTCACCTATTTCGATGAAGCCCTCCAGCGCGAAGTCCTCGGGAAGATCCGGGAGAAACTCCTCCCCCGCGGATCCCTCGTCATCGGCAGCCATGAATCACTGCCGGGCGGAGCAGAGGGATTCGAACCGTGGCCGGGCAAGCCGGGGATCTATCGAAGGACCTGAGGCCTGCCGCTTATTTGCCGAAAACGAGCAGGACCCCCGCTGCCGCAGAGAGCAGGGCGAGCACCGTGCCGCTTCCCGAGAAGTTGATATGGAGCAGCGGCATGAGGCCCTTCGCGATCAGCCAGATCCCGAGCAGCATAAATCCCGTATTTCTGGAAAAGTTCATGGCCATCTCCTTTGTTCAGTGAATGTTGTCACTGCTTATTGGTATCCTGCTTCAACTCCGTTGCCAAAAACGCGCCGAGAGCCTTGTCTGTCCTGCTGATGCGGTTCAGAAGCCGGTCATGGAACGGCAACATACCAGACGTTATTGAAGCCCTGGCCGTTCGCGTCGCCGGGGTTCTTGTCACCGGAAAAATAATACAGCGGCAGCCCCTTGTACGTCGTCTGCTTCCTGCCGTCATCGCCGGTGATCGTGCCGAAGTCCTCGGCCTTGAGGCCGATGGGCGGCGTGATGTTCTCGCTGTAAAAGACCGGCCATTTTTCAACGCACGGCCCGGCGCAGAAGCTCCTCCCCGGCATGTCCTTCTTGAAGATGTAGAGGGCCATGCCCTTTGCATCAGTAATAAAGGCGCCGATCCCCTCTTTCTTGGAGACCTGGACCGTCAGTGACTGGCCCGACGCAACCCCTGCCAGGACCATCACTCCAATGACGAAGACTGCAAGCATGCGCCGGACCATCATGCCCCTGTTCATAGCCGATCCCTCCTCCGTATCCACATGGTATGCATGTTCATAAAGCACGACATAGCCCGAACATTGGGCAAAGCTTACCAAATATTTTGGCCGCTGTCAACCGCAGCAACGTCTGACTTTCCTCAAAAATCGGCTTTTTACGACTGAATCAATCCTCTTTTCGTGGGACCGGGAGGATATTGACGTTCCCTTCCGTCTGCCTGTCGATGAACTGCTTGACGGACGTGTAATCCCGGCGCCTGAGACCGGCAAGGATGCGGGACGCTTCCCGTTCGGAAACATCATCGGGGGATATGGTGGAAATTTCCGGCGCGATGTACGTGCGCGTTCTATCGATAAAATTCGTGAGCTGGTCGTAAAATTCCCGTTGGCACCGGCCGATGTACCCGCCGCCGACCATCACGGTGTTCGCGTTCACGTCCTGAAGGAACCGGTACAGGCTGATCATGTCGTCAACGGCGATAACGCCGGTACTGGACGTTTTGGAAAAGAGAGAGAACACCGAAGGGCCCCTCGATGCCACCGCGTTGAGGTACGACGTATACGACAGGGGGGAGAAACTCTCCGTCGAATAGTTCCCGGGAATGATCAGGACCAGAATGCCCCCCGCTTCCGCGCGCTCCGCCATGAATGTCGCTTCATTATAAAATTGCTTTTTCAGCAGACGATATTTGACATCGGGATAGGCCTCCCGGGCGAGGTCCCGCAGGAATACGGAATACGCCGGGTGGACGATGATCGTGACCTCGGGGACACCCGCTTTGCGGAGCTCCGGTGATGCTGCTGCCCCGGAGAGCTTTTGCACACGCAGGGGTTCGGTTGTCCGGGGATACTGCCTGAGGATGCCGGCGAATTGCTGCGCCGAATCACGGGGGCCCTGCACCGGTGTACAACCCAGCGCCACGAGGACGCAGAGGACGGCCCAGAGAGACTTTCTGATATGAAAAATTCCGATACCGCCCATCACCACTCGTCAGCCCCGTTCTCCAGGACAGGAGAACGGCCTGTTCATCCCTGCCAAGTCTCCGGCCATTCCGGAGATGCGGAGGACTATACCATGCCGCAGTGTTCCGTTTCAATCTAAAAACCGCCTCCCCCTGCGCCCGCCGGGGACGCACAGTGTTATGGTCTTTTTCATCGGTTTGCCGCCTTTCTGAGATATCGATGTTCGCGTCAGTCTCGTGCTCTTCTTGAATGCACGGGGGAGTGTCCATGGTCTAGTGCTGAACGGGATAGCCCGCTTCCTTCCAGACCGTAAGCCCTCCGCTCATGTTCACCGCGTTCCTGTACCCCAGGTCGTTCATCGCTTTGGTCGCCAACGGCGACCGTTTGTCGAACATTCAGTACACCACCACTTTGGCCGTCTTGTCCGGGATCAGCTCGTGGATGTGGAAGTCGAGGAGCCCCCGGGACATGTTGACCGCGCCGGGGATATGCTCCTGCTGGTACTCTTCCTTGTCCCGGACGTCGAGAATGATCGCCTTCTCCTTTCCGTCGACCATCCTCTTCACATCGTGGATCGAGACCTCGTGAATGACCGCCTTCGCCTCGCTGACGAGTTGGTCCGGCGTTTTGACGGCCGCCTCTCTCTTCCCCGTATCTTTGACCGAACACCCGGAAAACAACAAAAACGAGAGAACAAACAGCAACCACCTGCCCTTGTTCATCATACCAGCCTCCTTTCCATGGATATCCCCCGACGTAAATTTTGCCTCAATTATATATGCAAAGATTATTATATTTTTATGTAGATGTCAACCACCGTTTTATGCAAAAGGACAGACAAATGTCATCAAAAACTGTCGTTGCCTTTACAATTCCTGCGGTCAATGCTATTGTAGTAACGATGAGGCCCGGACCGAGTGCATTTACCATGATTTCGACAAGACTTTTTCTGTATTTCATATCATGTGCCTGCCCCTTGGTTCTTGCGCTGAACTACTCCCCCAGTGCTCAGGCAGAGACCGTGAATTGGCATGCAGGAAACGCCGGCTTCGCTGCCGCCGGCACATACGACGTCCCCGTACGTCGCGAAAAAAACTTCCCCGGCTATCCTCATAACACCTCCGGCAATGACGGAATAGTTCTTGCGCTCAATGCGCCCGACGCCAAAGGGACGCCTCAAACCTCCGAAACCGCCGCTGTACCTGAGCAGATGACCTTCGGGGCCTGGCTGTGGGACTACCTGTACAACGGAGCAAGCATTACCGTAGGCGTCGGCACCCGCCAGGCGGAATTGAAAGTGACCGAGAAAAGCTCCGGCAGATACGGCAAGATCGCCCAGCGGGACGAAGAGGCATATTTTTTAAGCTACAGCACCCGGCCGTCGTTCATCGGAGACTCGCATTTCGGCTATACCTTTATATTGAACTATACGACCTTTAACATGGACAAGCAGGAAACAGCCAAAAACATATACGAGGACCTCGGCACGCGCGTGCGGGGAAAGACCGCCTATGTCGTCCCCACTCTCTTCTACCAGTGGGGTGAGCATCGTGAGAAAGGCAAATTCGTCAGACTGGGTGTCGGGCTCGGCATGGGCGTGGCCAAATTTAACGGCGATATAATCCTGACGGATCCTCAACCTAAACCCCTGGTGCCGATCCACGTTTCCAACGACTCCTATGATCTTAAATTCGCGGCCAGCGCTTTTCTCGAGGCGCGCTACCGCCACTGGGGCATAAAAGTCAGCATCGCGGGACCGAATTATCAAGACGAGACGTACAAGTACAACCTCAGCGATATCGCCGTCAATCTGGGATACTCCTATTACTTTTGATGGACTCGTAAAAAGTCATTTTTAGCCACAGAGGTTCCAGAGAAAATCTTTAATATTTTGAGAGCTCAACTCTGTGCTCTCTGTGAGCTCTGTGGCAAATTCTGCTTTTTTATGAATCTGTCGCTCTTGCATCTGTAAAAAATATCTTCAGCCTCGGCTTTTCAAATAAGGCTGGAAAAGCGATCACTAAAACACCCATGACTCACGAACTTCACGACTTCTTCTATCCCGGGACCGTGGCCCTCATCGGCGCCACGGACACGCCGAG
>CAKKPG010000045.1:38111-51104 GCA_919901555.1 Nitrospiria bacterium
ACGACTTCTTCTATCCCGGGACCGTGGCCCTCATCGGCGCCACGGACACGCCGAGCAAGCCCGGCAGGGCCGTCCTCGAGAACCTCGCCAGTTTCCAGGGAACGGTCTTTCCCGTCAACCCCAAGCATACGGAGCTCTTTGGCAGGCGCTGCTACGCTACCGTCAAGGACATCCCGGGAAAGATCGACCTCGCCATTGTCGTCGTACCGTCAACCTTCGCAGAGCAGGTGATGGGTGAGCTCAGGGACAAGGGCGTACGCAGGGTCATCCTTGTCAGCGCGGGCTTTGCCGAGGCCGGCGAAGAGGGCCTCCGCCGGCAGGAGCGCATCAAAGCAATAATACAGAAAGAGAACATCCGGGTGATCGGTCCGAACGCCCTGGGCGTGTTCAACACGGAAAACGGCCTCGACAGTTTCTTCGTCTCCCGGCAGCGGGTGTCGAAGTCCGGCCCCGGCCGGCTCTCCATCGTCTCCCAGAGCGGCGCCATCACCGTGATCCTCATGGAGGCGCTGGCCCGGGACGGCATCGGAATCGCCAAGGCGATAAACTACGGCAACCGGATCGATGTGGATGACGCCGACGCCCTCGATTATTTTGCCGATGATCCGAAGACCGGCGCCGTCGCCGTGTACATGGAGTCCGTGGCCGATGGAACAAAATTTTTGCGGGCAGCGAAGCGGTTCGCGTCGAAAAAGCCTCTCGTGATATGGAAGGCCGGAAAATACGGCATGGGCGCCGCGGCCGTGATCTCGCATACGGCAACGCTCGCCGGAAGGTACGGGCTGTACCGGGCGGCCATCAGGCAGTCAGGGGCAGTCGAGGCCTACGGGTTCGACCACATGATCGATGCGGCGAAAGCCATTGCCCTCATGAACTATTCCTGTATGGGCAACAGGCTCCTCATCGTTACGAACGGCGGGGGCATGGCCGTGGCCGCCGCGGACCAGGCCGAGCAGGAGGGCTTTGTCATGCCCCGCACACCCGAAGCGGTCAGGCACAGGCTCAACCAGGCCTTTCCCCCGTTTTTTGTCACGAACAACCCCATCGACCTCACCGGCAGCGGCAAAGACGAGGATTATTACATTGCGCTCAAAGAGGCCCTGCCGCACTATGACGCCGCCGTGGTGATCCTGCTCATGGGCGCCACGACGGTGACCGAAAAGGTCACGGAAATGGTGGCCCGCGCCTGCCACGAGGAGCAAAAGCCGGTCACCTGCTGCGCGCTCCAGGGACTGGGCTATACGCGGGAGGCCATGTCGGCGCTGTTAAAGCAAGGCATTCCCGTGTACCCCTCGCCCGAGCGGGCGGTACGGGCCCTTGCAGCGCTCAAAAAAGCCTCGTGCAGATCTCTGCGAAGACCATGAAAACACCTTCCGAAATCATACAAACCGTGAAAGCTGAAGGCCGCAAGGCCCTCTTCGAACATGAGGCGAAAGAACTTGCCCGCGCAGTGGGAATATCCGTGCCCCGGTTCGAGGTCGTGAGAATTGATGACGAAGTGTCCTTGCGTTCCGCTGCGGAGAAGCTCGGGTTCCCTCTTGCGCTCAAGGCCGTCTCGCCCCAGGTTCTGCACAAGACAGAGACCGGAGCCGTTGCCCTCGACATTGTGAATTACGATGGTCTTCAAGATGCCGCAAAAAACATGAAGAGGACCATCTCTGAGCGGACCCCTGACGCTGTGATCAGATATTTTCTCTTAGAGGAGATGATGCCGCCGGGGTTGGAGCTTCTGATCGGAGGGTTGAGAGACGACCAGTTCGGCCCGGCCGTGGCCATCGGCTTGGGAGGGGTCTGGGTGGAAGCGATAAAAGACACAGCCTTCGGGATAACTCCCATGACCCGTGACGAGGTCATCGATATGATCGAAGAAACCCGGGCAGGTCTCTTCCTGAAAGGCTTCCGCAACAGCCCTCCGCTGGACCAGGAGGCCGTCATTTCCACCATCAACGCCGTCTCGAAGCTCCTGCACGACGTCCCGGAGATCCGCGAGATGGACATGAACCCTGTGCGCGTATATGCCCACGGTGTTGCAGCGCTGGACGTGCGGGTGATACTCGCGTGATCCTGTAATCGTCGCCGATCCGTACTTTGCAATATGGACCGCTAAACACCTGGACCTGCTTTTGTCCGGAAGTACCGAAGAACTACCTACCTACCACTTGACCTCGAAACCTTTGAGATAATCCTCATACGCAACAGGCGATTCTATCCCGAACTCGGCAAGCATATCGATTGTCTCACCGACGGAAATACCGAGGCTCTTTGCCAAGTTTCCCAGGGACAGTTTTCCATCCCGGTACTGTTTGAGCATCCGAAACTGCAAGCCCTGCTGGATAAGTTCCCGGGCAACCGTTGACCGTCCCTTATGCTCCTGACTGGAAAGGTCGTCGATGCGTTTTAATTCCGAATTCTCAAGCCGTAAGCTTATTACTCCCATAGTTATTTCCTCCCTTCCTGTAGGCGGCTCATCGCGTCCTCGATGATTCTCTTGCTGTATCTTCCATATTGGACCAGCGTGGTAAGTTTTTCCTGCGCTAATTCCGGCGACAATATATTCCGAGATGCCAAGCGAAGCAAAAAGTGCACCGCTGTCAGAAACTGCAGCCCAAGCACCTTGCTCGCCTTTATTCCCGGCCCGTCGTCAATGGCTATCGGATACTGGTGCTTTCTCGCTAACCAGAGAGACTCTGCTTCTGCTTTTGCAATGCGAAAATCCATCTGGAGCTGTTTGATCGCCTTCGCATCGATTGTTTTCCGCACATTAATTCGTCCCTCTTGAACAAGAAGGGAAATCAATTCTGCGTCTGCAGTCTTTTTGGCAAGGCATTCTGCCTGTACCTCTTGAGAGATAATTATTTCAACTTCTGCCAACACCTCACGCAGCAGGTCTGTTTTTGCCAGCAGAATAAGCGTCGACGAGTCAAACACAATTATCATGTATACAATATACTACATGTGATTACATTTGTCAATGAGGCAGAGGATTGCTGACGAAGAGGTATGTACAGGAGAAGGAGAAGAAGCGCGGGTATTAAACATCTCTTTCACTCATTGCGCATACGAACGTCTCGCTTCGGATAGAACAGGGGCAAAGCATCCTGTATATCTCGCGGCAGATCGGCCATTCATCCGCAAAGACGACGCTGGATATTTACGGGCATTTGTTCAAGGAGGTGAACACGGAACAGGCTGAGAAACTTGACGCGATACTCGGATTTGTGGAACAACCCGGCAACTCGTCGGATACTTGTGGAAGGTTGTGGAAGGTTTCCGCGAAAATCAATGAAAAAGGGGTTGCAGATGAACTGCAACCCCTTGATTTGGTTGGTAGCGGGGGCCGGATTTGAACCGACGACCTTCGGGTTATGAGCCCGACGAGCTACCGGACTGCTCCACCCCGCGATGAGTGTGGTATAGTAATCTACTCGTGACTCGCTGTCAAGGAAATTATAGTATCCGCGGCGGTTTTGTGTCCAAAAAGATGTTCTGGACCGTTGACGGGCCGCTGGCATTGGCCGAAGCATCGTAAGCGACCGCCGTTATGGCATTGTTCCCCTCTGCCAGGCCCGCGCGGAGGGAGAAATTTCCCTTGTCGTCCGTCCTCGCCGTTCCCCGCGAGGCGTTGTTCACGAACACCTCGACCCGCGCGCCCGGCTCGGAGCTCCCGCTCACCGTCACCTGGCGGTTCCTCGTGACCTGGACCAGTCCGTTCAGCGAGGGCGCCGGAGGAGGCGTGGTGTCGAGCTGGACCGTTACCGTGGACCCCTTTGCCCGGTTCCCTGCGTAATCCACGGCTGCCGCCAAGATGGTGTTGCTGCCCTCGCTCAGGCTGACGCCGGAGAGCGTGAACGCGCCCCTGGACACCTGCGCCGGAGTGCCGTTTATGCTCACCAGCGCCGTGGAGTCATCCACGGCGCCCGTGACGGTGATCATCTTTTTGTTGGTCACCGTCATGTCCCGGGGAGAGGTGATCGTGACGCGGGGAGGGACGGAATCCACGGAGACCTTGACCGAGGCCGTGCCCCTGTTGCCGGCATTGCTCACGGCGGTGACCGTAATGGAATTTGTCCCTTCGGCAAGCTTCAGGTCCTGCGCCGTGAACGTGCCCGCTCCCAGCTCCGCCTTTACGGCCTGGGAGCCGCCCCGGGGGCTGACGGTGACGGAGGCCGCGTTCTTGTCGACGTTGCCGCTCACCGTAACGAGCCGCGCATTCATCACGCTGTTCGACGACGGCGACGTGATCTCGATCACCGGCGGCTTGCTGTCAAGGACGATGGTCACCGAGTCATTGCCGGTGTTCCCGAAGGGGTCCGTGGCCACGGCGGTGATGGTGTTCTGGCCTTCCACGAGGTTCACCCTGGCGCTGAACACGCCGCGCTCCACGGCGGCGATAATGCCGTTCACCACGATCTTTGCCCGTTGATTGCTGACCGTCCCGGTGAGAAGCACCTGGGAGCGGTTGACAAAAGCGCTCTGCTTATGGGACGTGATCTTGACCTGGGGAGCTTGGGTGCTGACGGTGAACGTCCAGGCCGTGGACGTGACATTGCCCGCCCTGTCCAGGACCTCCAGCTTCACCTTGTGCACGCCGTCGGACAGCGGCTCCGCCGGAACGTAACTGATCCGGTTCGCCCCGGCCTGGGCCGCCGAAGTGACGTCCGCGCCGTCAACATAAAGTCTGGACCCGGCAGGGTCTACCCCGATGCCGTCATCGAGATACTCCGCCGATATGACGGGCTTTGCGCTGCTCACCAGGCTGCCGTTGGACGGGCTGATGCTGTTATAGACCCGTGCAGACGACGCCGTTTGCTCCGCCGCGACCGCGGCGCCGGACGAACAACAGAGTGCAACGATCAGAAAAGCCGCCATGCTTCGTGACATGGTTGTCCCCTCCCCCGAAAACAGAGTATTTCAGCACCGTGAGATTAACAAAACAGTGTATTATTGTCAACATTTTATTCCGTTGTCCATATCAGGCAAGGCGTTCCCTCTCCGCCCTTTACTTAGGGTGCAGGTTGTGGTATCTTTAGAGCATTAAGGCGGGAGCGGAGCGGATATGTGGGTACAGATGAGCGTGAATACGATCCTCTTCGACAGCAGGAACAGCAGTTATATCATCGTGCTGCGGGATGAATCGGGGAAGAAGATCCTGCCCATCTGGATCGGGGCGTCGGAAGGAAACTCCATAGCCCTTGCCATGAGCAACGTCAAGCCCACCCGTCCGCTCACCCATGACCTGCTCATCGGGGTCTTCGACCGGCTCGACGTGGAGATCTCCCGCGTGGTCATCAGCGACCTCATCGACAGCACCTTCTACGCCTCTCTCTACCTTCTGCACAACAACCAGGAAGTGCACATCGATTCACGACCGAGCGACGCCATTGCTCTGGCCATGCGGACCGGGGCGCCCGTGTTCGTGGAAGAAGAGGTCCTCGCGAAGCAGGACTCCTCCGCAATCGATACGTGGATGAAAAACTTCGGCGAGAGCGGCGGCGGAACGGAATATAATGCGTGACCGTTTGGCCGATCGGCCAAACGTCAATGCAAAATTCAAAAGGTAAATTGCAAAATGCAAAATGATTG
Organism: Nitrospiria bacterium; assembly: GCA_919901555.1. Lineage (GTDB taxonomy): Bacteria > Nitrospirota > UBA9217 > UBA9217 > UBA9217 > CAKKPG01. Next base: position 43,695 of record CAKKPG010000045.1, read on the forward strand.
AGAATGTATCTCTTTTATTTTGCGCTTTTCACTTTGCATTTTGCCTTCTGACTTTTCGTTTGATCTACAACCCCCACCTCGGCGCAAGGTCATTCTCCACGCCCATGCTGTCCAGCACCCTTCCTACGATGAAATCCACCATGTCCTGCACCCGTTTCGGATGGTGATAGAACGCCGGCATGGCCGGGATGATCCGGCAGCCGAGCTCGGCCAGGGCAAGCATGTTCCTGAGATGGATCGCGGAGAGCGGCGTCTCCCGGGGCACGAGGATGAGCGGACGCCGCTCCTTGATCGTCACGTCCGCGGCGCGCTCGATGAGGTTGGAGCCGAAGCCGTTGGCGATGGAGGCAAGGGCCTTCATGGAGCAGGGGATCACGACCATGGCGTCCACTTTCGAGGAGCCGCTCGCGATGGGAGCGTACAGGTTCTCCTCGTCGAAATAGCGGAGCTGCCCCTCCCGCGCCTTGAGATGCAGCTCAAGGGCATTCTGGATGTCCGTCTCCGAGCCCTTGAGCAGCAGACCGGCCTCGTCGTGCAGGATGGCCTGTCCCTCCCCCGAGATGCAAAGGTAAACGGAATGGCCCCCGGCAATGAGCGTCTCGAGCAGCTTCAGTCCGTAGGGCGCGCCCGAGGCGCCGGTGATCGCTACTGTATAGGTCGACATAGTTCGGTCCCTTTGTGGACGGCCTTCGTCAGTCTAAGGACAGATACTTCCGCAGCGTTGAATCCATGATATTATGGAAGCGCTCTTCGCTCTCCTGGAGCGAGGCCTTTATCTGCCGCGCCTCGTCGTAGAGGCGGGCGTTTTCGATGGCAACGACGACGTGGCCGGCCATGGCCTCAAGGAGATCCAGGTCGCTCTGGACATAGGGTTCGCCGCTTCCCTTGTGGCCCATCGTCAGGACCCCCTGCAGCTCCCCCTTGTACAGGAGCGGAATGGCAAGCTCGGCGCCGATCTTTTTCATGGACGCGTTGATGTAACCGAAGTCCTCCTCCGCCAGCAGCCCTTCGAGCTCCTCGCGCACCACGATCTGCCCCTCGTGCCGCATCCAGCCGACGATGTGCTCCTCCAGCGGCCGGCCGAAGGTGACTTCGCGGCAGAGGGTCGAGCCGTGGCGCATGCTGAACTGTTCGCTCTCATTCCTGAGGAACAGGCAGATGTTCTCCACGCCGAGGTTCCGCTTCATGATGTCGATGATGTACGTGAGCAGTTCAGAAAGGTCCAGTTTCGTGACAATGGCCTTGATGGATTCCTGGAGGGCCTGCTGGTAATCGTACTTTCCCTTGACCACCATCCGCTGGAACCACTCCTGCACCCGCCTGCTGATGGGTGTCCCGAAAAAGAGGAAGGCGATGAGCGCGAGCGACAGCAGGACCGCCGAGGTCGCGCCGAGAAGAGGCTCGAAGAGCTTAAAAAAACCGACATGGGCGATCGAGAACACGCTGAGCAGCGACACAATGCTGAGGGTGCGCGAGATGATGATACGGATGTCGAACAGGCGGTACCGGGTAATGGCGTAAAAGGTGAGGGCGACCCAGGGCAGGCTGAAATAGGCGCCCAGGACAGGGTCGAACCCGAGCCCGCCCAGGACCTGCAGGAAACCGACCATGAATGCCCCGCACCCGGCGAAGATGAGCGTGCCGTGAAAAAAGTAATTCAACTGGGCCTTTTTTATGCCGCTCACGTTTTTCCGGAGCAGATAGATCTCATACATGATCCAGAGGATCATGACGGCGCCGATGAACCGGGCGGGGTTCTCCAGCGGGCCGGAGCTGCCGACATAGGGGATGAGGGAGAGGTGGCCCGGTTCAACCAGATCGGTGAACAGGGTCAGGACGTAGACGGCAAGCCAGAAGGGATAGAGTATCCGGCCCACGGTGCGTGCGGACCGGCCCGTTTCGTCTTTCAGATAAAAGATGAACTGCAGCGCCGCCGGAATGCTGAACCAGCCGATCCACGAGGCGCGGGTAAAGAAATTATACTCCAGCCCCATGGAGGCCCGAACGTACATGACCGCGCCGCACAGGGCGTAGCCGGCCAGATAAAATGAAAACGCCGCAACGGCCCTGATGACCGGGCTGCTGCGGTGATTGTTCCGGAGGAGCATGATCCCCAGGATCACTTCCAGCGCGGCGATGAAAAATAGAGGATAGCCGATCAGTTGGTACGGACCCACAAGCACCCCCCGCGAATTCTGAGTGCTACTAGTGCTACTATAGCATAGGCGGCGGTCGGGTGCAAGGGCTCTCCGGCCCGAATAACCGCATCAGGTTGCTGCTCCTCCTTTCAGTTCCGCTGGAGATTCAAGGGGTTGCCTTCCGTTATGGTTCCTTCTTCAGCACGGCGCGCTTGACCAGGAGAGGCGACTGCGCAACGTCGTTGGGCGACATGAACCGGTCGCTTTTGTTTTTCTTCAGGTCGAGGCCGATGGAATTATACACCTGCGATACGTAGTAGGAGCAGAACAGCCGGTTCGCCCGGCGCAGCTCATCGCGCTTGTCCATGTCCCTTTTGAACAGGATGTAGAAGCTGATGGCGAACATCTTCCACCGCGCAAAACATTTACCAAGCTCTTCCTGGGCAAACTGCACCATCCTGACACGGTCGGCGGGCGCAATGTTCTTTTTGCACCAGTACCATTCCACGTCCCCGTGGTAAAGCTCGATGTTCCTCGATAGCGGCGTGACGACCACGCCCTTTCCCACGGCCTCCATGACCATGAGCCGTTTGTTCCACCACACGGCAAACCCCGCGTGGGAGTACTCCGCGCCGGTGAACTGTTTAACGAGCCAGGAGATGAAGCCCCTGCCCTTGTACAGGAGAACATCGCCGCTCCTGATCTGTTCCCGGATATCGCCATACTGGAAAACCCTGTTGATCATCGCAGACTCCTCCATAAGTAAGGTAGTTGAAAAAAATCCTTTCCTGTCACCCTGAACCCTTCGCTTTCTGTCACCCTGAGTGAAACGAAGGGTCTCGCCCCCGGCTCAGGGCAGGCTGACGGCCGTACGTCTCTTTCTATTCCACGATGCATACGGCGATTTTCGTGCCCAACTGGATGACCTTGCTTGTGACGCTGCCCAGGAGCAGGTGCTTTCCCCCGGCAATGCCGCATCTCCCCAGGACGATCGTCTGGCAGCCGCCGTCCCTGGCTTCTTCGAGAATGCTTTTTGCCACGTCCGTGGAATCGGAGATGAATTTTGTCGCAATGCCCTCCGCCTTGATGCCGTGTCTCACCAGGACCTTCACCGCGGACTGCATGACGGGTTCGATCTTCTGTTTCTGCTTTAACAACCAGGTATCGACGACCTTTCGCCTCTCCTTTTTCTCATCATCGGAGAGAATGTGCCCTTCATCCCAGAAAATAGCGGGAAGATTGGGAAGGACGTGAACGAGAGTAAGCTGAAGATCGGCCGCTCCCGAGAACTGCTGTCCTGCGTATTCCACCGCCTTCATGGCGCATGGTGAATCGTCAAGGGCTAAGAGTATCTTCTTCATAGTTTCCTCCGCTGTTGTAATTGCCGCATGGATTTCTTCCGCTCCGGTATAGTCCCGTCGCCGCGCTTATATCAGCACGTCAAGCAGGGTAAAAACGAATACCGTGACGCTGAGGTATCCGTTCATGTTGAAGAACGCAATGTTCAGTTTTGAGAGGTCGCCCTCCTTCACGAGCGAATGTTCGTAGATGAGGAACGCCAGGGCGATAAAAACTCCCGCGAGATAGATCCGGCCCAGGGAGCAGATAAAGGAGAGCGCAAGGAGCGCCGCGATCGTCATGAAGTGCGCTGCCCGGGATATCCGGAGCGAGCCGCGTACGCCGAACCTTCGGGGAATTGAGTAGAGACCGGCCTTTTTGTCGAAGTCAAGGTCCTGGAGCGCGTAGAGCGTATCGAACCCGATGAGCCAGAAGAGGACGGCCCCTCCGAGCACCAGCGCAGGAGGCTCCAGCACGCCGGCGACGGCGATCCAGGCGCCGAGGGGAGCGCCCGATATGGCGAGGCCGAGAAAGGCGTGTGAAAGGTATGTGAACCGCTTGGTGTATGAATAAAAGAAGACGATGGCCAGGGCCAGCGGTGAAAGATAAAAGGAGAGCGGGTTCAGCATATACGCGGCGAACACCAGGACGGCTGAGGAAAGAACGGTGAACAGTATCACCTGGAAGGGCGTGACCAGGCCCTGGGGAAGCGCCCGCTCTTTGGTCCTCGGATTTTCCGCATCGAATTTGCGATCAGCCCAGCGGTTGAACCCCATGGCCGCGGACCGGGCGCCCGCCATGGCCACAACGATCCAGAGTATCTGTCTCCCCGTGGGCAGCCCCTTTGCCGCGAGCACCGCGCCGGTGAAGGCAAAGGGCAGGGCGAAGATGGTGTGCTCGAACTTGATCATCTCGAGGATGATCTTGAATTTTTTCAGCATGACGATTGACCGCAGAGCTCTGGTTTATTATTCAGTTACAAATCAAATTCTTCTCAAAATGGGAAGAATATTTCTTCAATGTCTTGATTTTTACCGCAATTTTACAATTTTCAATTTGCAATTTACAATTCCGGCATGTCCGGGTTGGGCATTGGCGGTTGACTCATTTTGTCGCCGTTTTCCTGAGCGCCCACTCCTCGATCTTCTTTTTGATATCCGGCATGGCCTTCTGCGTCGCCTCGATGCCGGCCTGCATGCACCGCTTCTTCTGGGTGAAGTCGAGCATGCCCACGTCCCCCACCGCGGGGACGATGAGGACATCGGCGTCCTTCTTCTTATAGACCACATTTTCATTGAACATGATGTTGACGGCCTGGAGCATCACGTCGAACATATTGGTGATGTTGAAATTCGTCACATTCTCGCTGATGTCCACGGCGATGACGATGTCGGCCCCCTTCTCCCGCGCCGCGGAGATGGGGATATTGTCCACCACCCCGCCGTCCACGAGGAGCTTGCCCTGGTGGTCCACGGGCTGGAACACGCCGGGGATGGCGGAGCTCGCCCGCACCGCCTTGGCGATGGGCCCGCGGTCGATCACCACGCGTGTACCGCGATTCAGGTCCGTGGCGACGGCGGCGTAGGGCAGTTTGAGGTTCTCGATGTTGGCCACGGGGATCTTGCTCTTGATGAACCCTTCCAGCTTGTCGCCCTTCACCGGTCCCATGCCGGAGATCGCCGAGATAAGGGCATAATCGAAGAGGTTTTCCTTTTCGAGCGTAAAGGCGGTCCACTCGAGCTCGAAGCTGTTCGTGTCGTGGGCATAGATGGCGCCGATCAGGCTGCCCACGCTGGTACCGATGACCATGTCGATGGGGATCCGTTCCTGCTCCAGCGCGCGGATGACACCCACATGGGCAAAGCCCCGGGCCGCGCCGCCGCCGAGCACGAGGGCGATCTTCGGCCGGTCCGGGCCCTCCAGTATCTGTGAAAAGCCCGTCCCGCCCGTTGTCTGGCACGATGCCAGAATGAGGCTGGTAGAGAGTATCAGGAATGATCTAAGGTTTTTCATATGCCACCGCCTTTTTGACGCTGAGAGAATGGATGGCCTATGATACTGATTTGGCGGGGGGAGTGCAAGCAATAAAATCGTGGTCAACGGCAGGTATTCATGCTCCCGAAGGGGCTCCGAAGCGCCGGCGCAGGGCATGCACAAACGCCGCGTCCGCCTTTCGTGAAATCAACTCACGGGGCGAGCTGCCCTCTTCCCCGCGGGAGAAAAGGCAAACGCCGGCATCGCTATTGCCATGCGTCGGAGAATTATGCGGTGCTCATCTGCGTCTTGATCCGTTCGTACCTTCCGAAGCGCCGCTCTCGCTCCCGCCCCTGCCGCGTGCGCGTTCCCCATCGGTTTGCCGGGACCCGGATGCAGGCTTCAGATCGAGCGCTACTTCTTCGCCCCCGCCTTTCAGCTTCAGCCCCGACGTGGAGTTGGCGCCTTTCATCGTCTGGAGGAGCTCCCCCTTGTTGCGCTCAAAGATCTTCTGGCGCTCCCGTTCCTCCGCTTCCCGCAGTATCCGCGCTTCCTCCTCCCGCTTTCGCGCCGCCTCTTCCTCCTCCTGCTTTCGTTGGATCTCCTCGGGAGAGGGACCGCTTTGCTGCGGAGACAACGCATTCTGCAGAATGTTTTGAATGACGCCTTTCACGAGGTCTCTTTGAAAATCCTTCTTCGTCTGCCTGCCCTTGGAGGAGGGCGACGTTCGGGGTGCGGACGCTCCCGGTTCTTCGCACACAGGCAGCTGATTTGACCGCTCGCAGCGGCAGTTTTTTGCGTAGTCCGGATGGGTCAGCCGCCACGACGCCAGGGTGCCCGCGCAATCGACGGACTGCGCGTCAGCGGGGCCGGAACAGAGCGGCATTCCCAAGACCAGCAGAGCGGTCACGAACAACCTTGATGGTGCTTTGTCTCTTCCCATGACTCGTTCCTCCCGCCGTCCCCGGATTTTCCCCGGTTCCGGGCGGCATCGTTCGACACGGTGCGGGCGTCTATTTTCCCGACTTCTCTTTCTTATACTCAAACTGGTATATAAGGGTCTTCACCTCTTCGGCGTCGGAAGCGGTCGGCGCGAGATCGAGGTATTTCTGGAGGTTCTGTACGGCGTCGTCGTACCTTTCGGCCTTTCCCTGCACCATGCCGAGGTTGTAGTAAGCATCGGGCCAGAAGGGCGCCTTCGCCGCGGCCCGCTGGAACTCACGGATCGCCCCATCGAAATCCCCTGCCGATTTGGCCATTTCCACGGCGGCCTGCCCGCGGATCATGAGCCGCCGGGCATCGTCGGGCGGCGAGGGTTTTGTCGGAAACGACCGGTAGAGGGCCGTTATCTTCTTCCAGAGGGACTGCTCCCTCGATCGGTCGGCAAGTGACGCGTAGGCCTTCCCGTAATGCTCCAGGGCATCGGCCTTCTTTCCTTCGCGCTCCGCCTGTTCAGCGGCCTTTTCCTCCTGTACGGGCCGGTAGAGCGCTTCGCTCAGGGCCTCGTTGATCACGAACTGTGTCGGCGGCTCCCTGGAACCCTCAAAGGCAAGCGCGATCTCCACCTCCCGGGGAGCGCGGGGAAACTCCCGGAACAGCGCTGCCACGTTGATCTCTCCCCTTCCGCTGCCGTCGAGATCGACGTCGCGGGAGGGCCCCTCGTTGCTCTTGGGGGGTGCCGGGGCCGTGAAGCGCGGGTAGGCGGTCATGCGAAACCGCGCGTTCTGATAGGGCCGGTCCTCGGAGACGGCGCGGCCGGTAAGCTTCTTCTCCTTGGTGGTCGTGGACGCCCGCACCTCGCAGGTGGGGCTGATGCCGACGATGAAATAGGTCCCCATTCTGGCAAACCCTTTTACCTCGCAGCCGCGTTCATTCATTCCGGCGAACAGTTTGTCCAGCGCCTGGGAATTGGGGTTCTGGTCCAGGCCGGCGCCCAGACAGATAAACGGCGTTACCACAA
>CAKKPG010000046.1 GCA_919901555.1 Nitrospiria bacterium
TCCGCATTCCGCAATCCGAAATCCGCAATAATTATGCAAAGCATAATCCACATCGACATGAACGCTTTTTTCGCTTCCGTGGAGCAGCGGGCGGACCCGGCGCTCCGGGGAAAGCCGATGGCCGTTATCGGCTCGAAAGAGCGGGGCGTCATCCTTTCGCCGTCGTACGAGGCGCGGGCCTCCGGCGTCAAGACGGGAATGCTGTACTGGGAGGCGAGGCGCCGGTGCCCTGAGATCATCCTCGTCCCGGCGGACTCGGCCAAGTACTCCCATGCCTGCGAGCGTCTCATCGACCTATGGAAAGAGTTCACCCCCCTCGTCGAACTGTTTTCCATCGACGAGGCGTTCCTCGACGTAACGGGATGCGAAGCGCTCTTCGGCGACCCCGTGAGGATCGCCATCGCGATAAAGGAGCGGACGTGGGCGGAGACCGGGCTCACCTGCTCCGTCGGCGTCGCGCCGAACAAGCTTCTGGCCAAGCTCGGCAGCGATATGCAGAAGCCCGACGGTCTCGTTCTCATTGCCCCCGACGACGTGGCCGCGGCGCTCGAGGACCTGCGGGTAAAGGAGCTCTGCGGCATCGGACCGAACCTGACGCAGAGCCTCGCGGCCATGGGCATTCAAACCTGCGGGGAACTGGGCCGCACGCCCCTCGGGAAGCTTACGGCGCGGTTCGGGATCATCGGGGAGCGGCTTCGCGACATGGGGCTGGGCATCGATGACGATCCGGTGGTGACGCTCGATGCGCAGGAACGGGAGGAGGCAAAGTCCGTGGGGCACAGCATGACCCTCGATGAAGACTGCGCGGATACGGCCATGATCGAGCGCCACATTCTCCAGCTCGCGGAAAAGGTGGGACGCAGGCTCCGGCGGGGGTCGTACTGCGGGCGGACCGTGTGTCTGAGCCTCCGGTACGCCGATTTCCATACGTTCTCGAAACAGAAGCAGCTGCGCCATGCCGTGAGCCATGGACTGGATATTTACGCTGCCGCTCTGAGCATCTTCCGGAACATCAAGCTTCAGCAGCCGGTGAGGCTCGTGGGCATAAGCGTGTCGGGCCTCGAACGCAATAGTGTGCAGGTCCCGCTGTTCGAGGAAGAACGGAAACGGAAGTTCGCCGCCGAAGCGATGGATACGATCAACGACAAATACGGCGATTTCACCGTCACCTGGGGCTCCCTTGCGGAGCGGCAGTGCCACGAGCGGGTCATTTCCCCTGCGTGGAGGCCGAGGGGGGACAGGAAGTATTGAGAATTGCGGAATGCGGATTTCGGATTGCGGAATGAAAGGATAAAACTGTTGGCCGCGAATGAACGCGAATGTTCGCGAAAAAGGCAAAAGCACGATATTTTTTAACGCATGGTTTTCATTCGTGCCCATTCGTGTCAATTCGTGGCAAAAAGGGGTTTCTATGAAAAACAGCATCACCGAACGTCAGCAGTCGATTTACGAGTTCATCCGCGGCGTCATCCGCGCGCGAGGCGTCCCTCCGACCATGCGGGAGATCGGCGAGCAATTCGGCATCCGTTCCACCAACGGCGTCGAGGGCCATCTCGCCGCTCTCGAGAGGAACGGACTTATCCTGCGGGAGCGCGGCAAGTCGAGGGGCATATTCCTCCATGAAGGAGAACGGCCTGTGTCAACGGTCCCGCTCATCGGCAGGGTCGCGGCAGGTCAGCCGGTGCTGTCCCCGGAGAACCGGGAGGGCGAGGTTGCCGTAGATTTGTCCCTCTTTTCCCTCAAGGCGGCGCAGCGCCTCTTTGCCCTCACGGTGAAAGGCGAAAGCATGGTCGACGCCCATATTCTCGATGGCGATACGGTCCTGGTCCGGCAGCAGTCCACGGCGCAGCCCGGCGAGATCGTCGTGGCGCTGGTGGACGGCGAGGCAACGGTCAAACGGTTTTTTCCGGAGGTCGGCCGTATTCGTCTGCAGCCGGAAAATAAGGCGATGGAGCCCCTCTACGTCGTCCGTGGCGATTTCCATATCCTCGGAAAAGTTGTGGGGGTCATGCGCGCTTTGTAATCCCTCTGGAATGAACGGCATCTGTTTTATTGAAAAATCCTCCGCCTTCATCTATAATAACCCTTATGATGTACAAGGTTGTTGAAACGAGCATGGTGACCGACGAAGAGATCGAGAAGATCCTGAACGAGTGGACTGCCCGGGGATACTCCTTTTCGAGCATCCATTTCGTCGCCACCGAGGCATCCCGCCGGCCGGGGATGGCCTTTCTCTTTTTCATACAGGAGCTCCCCGCCGGCACGGCATGACGCCCCCGGCCCGCCGGGGACGATGAAGAGCACATGAACCCCATCGGACAACTGAAAATTTCTCTCCTCGCGCTGCTGCTCATTTTTCTCTCGTGGGCGAAAACCTGCTTAGCGCCGGCTTTCGCAAGGAAACCGGGGTGATCATTGTCGGCGTCAAAAAGGCCGACGAAAAGATGGTTTTCAACCCTGATTCCCGCAGCCTCATCGAGGTAAAAGATACCCTTATCGTGCCCAGCGGGTCCCAGGGGGTCCGGAAACTGGAAAAGCTTGTGTCACGCGGGCCGCCGCTTGCCGACGTCATCGGACAATCGTAAGGGACCTGTTCACAGCCTGCCCTGAACGGGCGAAAATTTTTACGCGAAGTTTTTCGCTTCCCCGTAATTCCAGACCAGCAGAGAGAGCGCTTCAAAACCCTCCGGCGACACCACGGCTTTCCTGAGCAAACATTTTCTGTCCAATGAGTAGAAATGTTGTCACCGACCTGTGCGGCAAATTTTGTCATCAGATGAGCATTTCTGCGCAACATAGTTTTCAGATGAGCGTTTCTGCGCAACATAGCGTAAACTTATAAGTTGCAATTCCTTGATACTTTTGAGTATGCAAAAAGGCATAATTATTGCTGTAGTAATGAGTCAACAATTTAATACCTTTTTGTAATCGACTGTTCGCGACGACAGTCATTATTTAATGAAGGTCACGAGGCCTTCTTAAACGGGTGTGCACGATGCACCCGGTTTAGGAAGGCTTTTTTATTTTCAATAGCCTCTTAGTAAACCCTTTAGCGTGACCGACCAGCGCCTCAAGAGTCACGACCGTTACGAGGGCGGCACAATTACGAGCATGGTACGGGTATGGGAAGGAGGTGACAACCGGGTTATCCCAATGTGACGCATGTGCCGAGGAAAAACGTACCAAAACAACGCGATCAGAAAAGGAGAGAAGCATGAAAAAGGTTCACTTTGCATTAATTGCAGTAGCTATGCTCGCAGTAATCGCCTTCGCCGGAACCAGTTCCGCGGCAATTACGCAGCACCAGTCGATTACGTCGTATAACGGCCCGTCCACCTGTACTACGTGCCACACGAACGCCGCCAAGGAGATGCTGGGCACGCTCCATATGAAATGGTCCGGCCCGACCCCGAACGTGACGAACGGGGGCGGCGCAGTGCTCGGCAAGGCTATAAAAGGCATCAACACCTTCTGTACCTATGCAATGTCTTCAAAGGCCGCCTGCTTCAATTGTCACGTGCGTTCCGACGGAAATGCCCCGCATGCGCCGGTGGAAGCGGACGTTGACTGCCTGATGTGCCATAGTGACACGTACAAACGGAAATTCGTCACGGACCCGAACGGCATCACGGTCCAGAACGTCCTCGGCCAGACGAAAACGTATTACTACGGTCTTCAGGAAGCCGATGGAGACTATGTAACCGAGCCTGATTACGCTGCAATGCCCGCGGGCACGACGTTGGTAAGCCTCGCCCAGAACGTCCACAGGCCCACCAAGGCCTCCTGTCTTCGCTGCCATGCGAAAGCAGGCGGCGGCGACTGGACCAAACGCGGGGACATGGGGGTGAACTCCGCGGCCCCGACCGTTGACCAGGATTTCCACATGTCCGCGTCGGGCGCGAACCTCAAATGCACTTCCTGTCATAAAGCCACGTCCCACAAGATCGGCGGTCGCGGCATCGATCTCCGCCAGACAGAAGCTCCGAACCCGACCTGCACCCAGTGCCATCCTGCTTCTCCGCATCCGTCGTCTGTGGCCAATTATACGACGTTGAACCGTCATGCGAACCAGGGCCGGGTTGCCTGCCAGGTCTGCCATATCCGTACGTTCGGCAAGGGCGGCGCAACCGAGATGTCCCGTGACTGGAGATATCCTGTCTGGAACCCTGCATTTTGCAACGGGCAGGGCGGTTTTGTCGGAGAGGAAGTGAAGGCTTCCAACGTGAAGCCCGATTACGTCTGGTTTAACGGGACCTCCTATGTCTACAACGTCGGAGAAACCATTACGCCGAACGCCCAGGGCGTTTACACGATGGCCAAGGCAAACGGCGGATTCTTCGGCACCAATTCAAAGATCGTTCCGATCAAACGCCACACTTCGATCATGCCCTTGCACACGAGCGGCCAGATCATCGCGCCGATGATCAGCTGGATGTTCATGACCGGCTATTTCGACGATGCGGTCCAGAAAGGCATGGCCGAGCAGGGCCTGACCGGCGGCTACTCGCTCGTCAGTGTTGACGCCGAGATGCTGATTACGCACGGCGTGGATCCGAAAGCGAAGGCCCCGAAATGCGCGGAGTGCCACAACGGGAGTGGAACGACCCCCGATGGTTCCTTGATGTTGCCGTTCGACAAACTGGGCTACCATGTCTGGCCGGCAAAGGTCAAGAACTGCACGCTTTGTCACGAAGCCAAGACCTTGTCATGGGAAAGTTTCCATAGCAAACACGCCAAGGACGGCGATTTCGAAGGCACGGCCGCCATGGTATGCACAAACTGCCATACCAAGGAACCGACAGGTCTCGTGAAACCGCAGAGCGACCTGTGCAACGACTGCCACAGCTCGAAGACCTGGCCCGGCGCCAGCGGTCACAAGGAACACGTAGAGAAATATCAGTGCAGCACATGTCATAAATTCTAAGAACGGCACGGCCCGTATAGTAAACACAATAAAAGGGTGTCCCGGTTTTCGGGGCGCCCTTTTTTTAGTTGTGATCTCATGGCAGTGTGATTTTCCCCGTAGCATCCTCACCGGCATGTCGCGGGCGCCGCCTGGGGCCCTTCCGAAATATGCTGTGGCCCGTAATGTTCATAATTGACAACCGGCGGCTATACGAGTATAATTTTTTTATGCGGTTAAGGTCTTTTACGGATACACACATCCATAAGGAGGCAGTGATGAGAAGACTTGGTTTTTCACTCTTTTTGCTTGCGGGAATCATTCTCGTTTCAGGGTCGGCGCCGGTCCATGCCGCAGGGGCGATGAAGAGCCCCAAGTACCGTCTTGCGGTGGTGGACTTCCGCGATGAGTTCTCGGGCGTAAGCACCACGGCGGGCGGCAACGCCAATGTCTGGGCAGACGCGATGAACGCCTATTCCAATATGGTCAACAAGTCCTATCCCGGCGCGGGCGCCAGGACCGTGGGTGCCGGAGCGACGAAGATGCTCGAGACGGCGCTTGCCAAAAGCGGCATGTTCGACGTCTATACCCGGGCCGAGATGGACAAGGTCCTGAAGGAGCAGGCCCTGGGCCAGACGGGCATGATGACGGCCCAATCCGCTGCCAAGACCGGCCAGATGATCGGCGTGAACGTCATTGTCGTCGGCGCCGTGACGGAGTTCGGAGAAAAGGTGGAAGGCGTGAACGTGTTCTTTCTTGCAGGCGGAAAGAAGAGCGCGGCGCGCGTCGTCATCGACGTGCAGCTCATTGACACGACGACGGGCAAGATCGTAAAGGCCCTCTCGGCCGAGGGCGAGGAAGCCAATGCGGGCGTCTCGCTCTTCGTCGTCTCCGGCGGCACGTCCCTCGACGATACCAAGGTCGGCAAGGCCATGCGCAAGGCCATCAACAGGCTGGTGGATGAAATATCGGCCGAGATGGCCAACATCCCCTGGAGCGGCACGGTGCTGAAGGCCGACGGGAGCACGGTGTACATCAACGCCGGCGCGACCGCCAATATGCAGTCGGGCATGAAGTTTCTGGTGTACCGCGCGGGCGAAGAGCTGATCGACCCGGGCACGGGCGAGTCCCTCGGCAAGGAAGAAACGCTCGCCGGGGAGATCATGGTCACCCAGGTCCTCGAAAAAGTGTCCAAGGCCGCCATCGTGAGCGGCATGGGGTTCTCCAAGGGCGATGTGATCAGGATGAAGCAATGACGCAGTATACAGTAGGTAGGAGGCAGTAAACAGTATGTGGTAGGTAGGAAAAAATCACTTATGAAAGAAGATAAAAAAATATTCACCCTGGCGCTTACCGCGCTGCTGACCCTGTCGGCGTATTTCCTGGCCGACACGGTGGATGCCGTCATCGGCCGGAGCCTGGACGCGGCCCCCCGGTTCACCACGCCCCTGGAACAGGCGCGGCCCGGCATCGAGCCCCGCCGCGAATTGAGCGACTACAACTCCATTCTCGAACGGGGGTTGTTCGGCGACGGCAAGGGACCATCGGGCGGCACTGCCGCATCGGAACCGTCGGCCTTCGTCCTCGTGGGGACCGTGGAAGGGGAAAGCTTCGCCGGCGCAGTGCTCCAGGACGCCGCGGGCGTGCAGACGTTTTACCGCATGAACGAGAAGCTGCCCGACAATTCCCGCATCATCAAGGTGCTCCGCGACAAGATCACCATCAAGCGGGAAGGAGGCGGGACCTTCGACCTCCAGGTGGTGGACGACACCAGGATCGTGAGCGTGTCAAAGCCCGGCATGCCGGCCCCCGGCGGCGTCAGGAAAGTCTCCGAAGGCAAATGGATGGTGGACCAGCAGACTGTTGCCGCGAGCACGGAGAACCTGAATCAGATGCTGACCCAGGCGAGGGCGCTGCCCTACACGGAGCAGGGAAAGACCGTGGGCTTCCGGATCAGCGAGATCGCGCCGGGCAGCCTCTACGAACGGATCGGCCTTCAGAACGGCGACGTCATTCAACGTATAAATTCCCAGGACGTGGACGATCCGGGCAAGTTTTTCCAGTTCTACCAGGGCCTGAAGGAAGAGAAGAGCATCTCCATTGATATCATGCGCGGCCCCCAGCGCCAGACGCTGAATTATGAGATAAGGTAGTACATGAGAATGAATCGGCGACGCGGAGACGGGGAGAATCGGAGAATTGAGAAAAGCAGTCCCCCTTTCTCCGGTTCACCGTTTCTCCGGTTCCCCGATTCATATTACCCTTTTCCAGAGCATCGAAAATCTTTTGGAGGTTGATAGTGAAAAAACTCGCGCCCCTGCTCCTGGCGGGGCTTCTGCTCGTTTCCCCGGCGCCTTCCTCTTCTCAGAGCGCGGCTCCGACCGCGCCGGCCCAGCCTTCAGACCAGATCGACCTCCAAAAGTACAGACCGGGACAGGATTTTATCACCCTGAACTTCAATAATATCGAAATCCCCGCTCTCATCAAGGTGATGAGCGAGCTCACGAGGAAGAATTTCATCATCGACGAGCGCGTCACGGGCAAGGTGACGCTCATGACGCCGACCCGGATCTCCCCGGCCGAGGCGTATCAGGTGTTTCTCTCGGCCCTCGAGATCAAGGGTTTCACTGCGGTGGAAGACGGGAAGGTCATCCGCATCATCACTACGGCCGCTGCCCGGCAGAGCGGGCTCAAGGTGATCCCCGACGGCGACATGCGGGGCGAGGGGTTCGTGACCAAGCTCATTCGCATGGCATACGTCAATCCCCAGGACATCTCGCGCACCCTTACGCCGCTCATCAGCAAGGACGGCAATTTGATCGCATACCCCGCGACGAACTCCCTTATCATCACCGACTCCGTCCATAATATAAGGAAGATCGAAAGCCTGATCCGCGCCCTCGACGTGCCTGCGCCCGAGGGCAAGGGCAAGATCAATGTGTATCCCCTCAGGCACGCGAATGCCGAGGACATTGCCAAGGTCATGTCCTCGCTCGTGTCACGGTTGCCGGTCCCTCCTGCGGGAGGCGCCCAGCCCGCCGGGCCGTCGACTATCCTCGAAGGCGCGGTCACCATCACGTCGGACAAAGCTACGAACTCACTCATTATCGTTGCTTCACCCATCGATTATGAGACCGTGAAGGACGTGCTCAAGAAGCTCGACATCAGGCGCCGTCAGGTGTATGTGGAGGCCGCCATCATCGAGATGGGGCTGTCCAAGTCGCGCGAGCTGGGGTTCGAGTTCCAGACAATGTCGGGTATCGACAACAACAAGATCACCGCGGTCGGCGGCACGAACTTTGGCGGCATCGTGCCCGCCACGGTCCAGGGACCCGCGGCCTTCGCCAACTTCAACGGCCTTGCGGTCGGCGCGGTGAAGGGGACCTTCACATACAACAATATGACGTTCCTGAACATCGGCGCCCTGCTGCGGGCCCTTCAGACCGACGCCAACGTGAACGTGCTCTCCACCCCGAACATCCTGACGACCGACAATCAGAAGGCCGAGATCATGGTGGGAGAAAACGTTCCTTTCAAGACCGGCCAGTCCCAGTCCGCGGCCACAGGCGGCGCTTCGATCCTGACCACCATTGAGCGGAAGGACGTGGGGATCAACCTCAAGATCACGCCCCAGATCACCTCGGACGACAGCGTGCGGCTCGAGATCTATCAGGAGATCTCGAACGTGGTCGAGAGCGCGGCGACCAGCGCGGACGGCCCCACGACAAGCAAGCGTTCCGCGAGCACCACGGTCGTGATCAAGGACCGTGAGACCATGGTGATCGGCGGGCTCATCAGGGACAACGTGACGTCCACGGCGAGCAAAGTACCGCTCCTCGGCGACATCCCGATCCTGGGATGGTTCTTCAAGTACAAGACCACGAAGATCGAGAAGACGAACCTCATGATCTTCATCACGCCGTACATCATCAAGAACGAGCAGGACGCCGCCGATATCACACACAGAAAGAGCGAGTCGCAGGAGGATTTCCGGAAGGACCAGCGCTTCGAGAAGAAAGGCGTCGAGCCGGTTCCGGAGCCCCCGGCTGAAAAAGCAAAGACCGACGGGTCGGGCGCGGACGCCGCGGCGCTTCCTGTTTCAAGTGCCTTGCCTTCGGAGAAACCCGCTGCACCGGCGGAGGGAGCGCGGTGAGACGACTGCTCGGCGAGATACTCGCGGACGCAGGGCTTTCCCCGGAGAGGCTCAAGAAGGCGCTCGACCTCCAGAAAAAACGGGGTGGAAGGATCGGCACGCTCCTTACGCGCTTGAACTTCGTAACAGAAGAGGACGTGCTCAAGGCGCTCGGCGCACAGCTTGGCTTGCCGTTCCAGTCCGATCTCGGAGAGATCGACGGCGAGCTTGCCCTGAAAGTTCCCATTACGTACGCGAAAAAGGCCATGGTTCTTCCCCTCCGGCGGGAGAACGGGGCCGTTATCGCCGCCACGTCCGAGCCCCTTGTCCTTTCCACCGTTGACGACCTGCGCGTCCTTCTCGACGCCGATATTTCCCTCTGTCTCACTCCGTCGGAAAAGATCCTCGACGCCGTCAACCGCCTCCACAGCGCCGACATGAACAAGGCCGAAGACACGGCCCAGGAGATGGAGGAGGAAGACCTGTCCTTCCTCGCAGCGGAGCTGGAAGAGCCCGCGGACCTGCTGGAAGCCACCGACGACGCGCCCATCATCCGGCTCGTGAACTCGCTGCTGTCCCAGGCAATCCGCGATCGGGCAAGCGACATCCATATCGAGCCCTACGAAAAGGAAGTGATGGCCCGGTTCCGCATCGACGGCATTCTTTACAACATCCTCACGATCCAGAAGCGCTTCCAGGCGAGCATTTCGTCGCGCGTGAAGATCATGGCGGGATTGAACATCGCCGAGAAGCGGCTCCCCCAGGACGGCGGCATGCGGATCAAGATCGGCGGAAAGGACGTTGACATCCGCGTCTCCATCGTGCCCACGGCCTTCGGCGAGCGGATCGTGCTCCGGCTCCTCTACCGCGAGAGCGCCCTGCTCCCGCTCGAGGAGATCGGCTTTTCCGGCGATAACCTCACGCGCTTCCTGGAGCTCATTTTGCGGCCCCACGGCATCATCCTCGTCACGGGACCGACGGGAAGCGGCAAGACCACGACGCTCTATGGCGCGCTCTCGAAGATCAATGCGCCCGACAAGAACATCATCACCATCGAAGACCCCATCGAATACCAGCTCAAGGGCATCGGCCAGATCCAGGTCAACCCCAAGATCAACCTTACCTTTGCCGCCGGGCTCCGCTCGGTGCTCCGGCAGGACCCGGACGTGATCCTCGTGGGCGAGATCCGCGATTCCGAGACCGCCGAGATCGCTATCCAGGCGGCGCTGACCGGCCACCTGGTCTTCTCCACGCTCCACACCAACGACGCCGCAGGCGCAGTCACTCGACTGCTGGACATGAAGATCGAGCCCTTTCTGATTTCGTCGTCCGTCATGGCCATCCTTGCGCAGCGGCTCGTGCGCGTACTCTGTACGCAGTGCCGCGAACAGTATCGGCTTACCCCGGTTGAGCTGACGGAGCTTGAATTGTCGCCCGGCACGGAGAGCCCCACGGCGTACCGTGCCAAAGGATGTGATGCCTGCTCCCGCACCGGCTATCTCGGCCGCACCGCCATTTACGAACAGCTCATCATGGACGACGAGATACGCCAGCTGCTCATGAAGAATGCCGATGCGGCAACGATCAAGGCCCTTGCCGTGAAGAAAGGAATGAGGACGCTCCGGCAGGACGGCGCAGGGAAAGTGCTCAAAGGGATCACCTCGGTGGATGAAGTGGTGAGAGTGACGCAGAAAGAAGCGTGAGGATAACGGTGAGCGTCGGTCGGTAACGAAGCCCGTATCGTGGGTCGGTAACGTGAAGCGTCGCCACACGAATGACGTAACCGAATTCCGCAACGGGCATCGTAACCGTAACCGTTCGACGTTTTTTAAATCATGCCAGTCTACGAATACAAAGGCGTTTCCGCCCAGGGCAAGAAGGTCTCCGGCGTCCTCGACGGGGAGAGCTTCAAGGCGGTCAAAGCGAGGCTCAAAAAAGACGGGATCATCGTTCTCGAGATCCAGGAGGGCGGATCGGTCCGCGCCGGCAAGGCAAGGGAATTCAGCTTCGGCGCCGGCCGGGTGCGGCTTACGGACCTCGCGAACGCCACGCGCCAGCTCGCCACGCTCCTCTCCGCGGGGCTTCCGCTCATGGAGGCGCTCAGCGTGCTTGTGGAGCAGGAAGAAAAAGCGGGGCTCAAGGCGGCGCTCTCGTCGGTGCGCGATTCGGTGCGCGAGGGCGCCTCCCTTGCCGACGCGCTCAAGGCGAACCCCAAGGCCTTTTCCCAGCTCTACGTCAACATGGTCTCTGCCGGAGAGGCGAGCGGGACGCTCGAGATCACCCTCGACCGGCTCGCCGATTTTCTCGAGGAACAGGTGAGGTTCCGCGGCAGGCTCGCGGCGGCCCTCGCCTATCCGGCGCTCATGACCGTCATCGGCATCGGCGTGCTCTTTTTCCTCTTCAGCTTCGTGCTGCCCCGGGTGGTCGGCATGTTCGAGGACATGAAGCAGCAGCTGCCCTTCATCACCCTGGCGCTCCTGGGGACCGTGAAGTTTGTCTCGTCCTTCTGGTGGCTCATCGTGATCGTTCTGGGAGGCGCGGGATACTATCTCAGGAGATACTTCAACACGCCGGCAGGCGGTGCGGCGCTGGACAGCAGGCTCCTCAAGCTGCCGGTGTTCGGCACGCTCATCAGGATGATCGCCGTGTCCCGGTTCACGCGGACCCTCGGAACGCTCCTTCAAAGCGGCGTACCGGCCCTGACGGCGCTCGACATCGTCCAGAGCGTCATCGGCAATACCGTGCTCGCCGCCGCGGTGCAGCGGGCGAGGGAGAACGTGCGCGAGGGTGAATCCATTGCCGATCCGCTGAGACGTAGTGGACTGTTCCCGCCCGTGGTGGTGCAGATGGTGTCCGTGGGGGAGAAGAGCGGAGAGCTCGAAAAGATGCTGCTCAAAGTATCCGACTCCTTCGACCGCACCGTGGAGGCGCGTATGACGGCGCTCATGTCCCTGGTGGAGCCGGTGATCATTCTCGTGATGGGCGCGATCGTCGGGTTTATCGTCATTGCCATCATGCTGCCGATCCTTGAGATGAGCTCGGCGGTGAGGTGAGAGGGAAATTGCGGAGTGTGGATTGCGGAATAAAATATAAAAGGAACGTTCCGTCAAGTTTGATGGTCTCGTAAAAAGCCATTTTTCTAACCGCAGAGACGCGGAGGCACAGAGAAAAGCTCCTTAATTTCAATATGTTCTTCTCAGCGTCTCAGCGCCTCAGCGGTGGATTTTTAGTTTTTACGACTTCATCAAGTTTGTTGAAAGGAGATTGCTATGAAAAATCAGAGAGGATTTACGCTCATTGAGATCATGGTCGTCGTCATTATCCTCGGTCTCCTCGCGGGTCTCGTGCTTCCCCGGGTGCTGGGACAGGAGGAAAAGGCGAGGATCAGCGCGGCCAAGACGCAGATACGGGCGCTCGAAGGCGCGCTCGACGCCTTCAAGCTGGACAACGCCTTCTATCCGGCAACGGACCAGGGGCTGGACGCCCTGATCAAAAAACCGGAGACCGGCCGTATCCCGAACAAATGGAGGGAAGGTGGTTATCTCAAGCCTGCAAGGATACCCAAAGACCCCTGGGGGAGGGACTACGTCTATATCGCCCCGGGCAGCGAAGGCAGGGAATACGAGCTCACTTCCTATGGCGCCGACAACGAACCCGGCGGCGAGGGGAACAATGCCGACATAGAGAGCTGGAAGATCGAGTAAGATGCAGAGTCAATTTTGGATTTTGGATTTTGGATTTCGGATTCAAGGAAGGAATCAAAATCCGCAATCCGCAATCCGCAATCCGCAATCAAAGGGCTTCACGCTCATTGAGCTTGCGGTGGTGATCGTGGTGCTGGGAATCATGATCGCTCTCGTCATTCCCACCCTCGGCGAGATGACGGGCGCGAACCTGAAGCGGAGCGCCCGGCATCTCACGGGCATGGTCCGTTTTCTGCGTGATGAGGCCCAGGCAAAAAAGGCGGTTTACCGGCTGCGGTTCGATATCCAGGGCGGCCGCTACTGGGCCGAGGCCCTGACCATCACGTCGGAAAAGACGGCGGAATTTAAAAAACTGCAATCCGCTCTCTCCACGGAGAGCAGCCTCTCGGGCCAGACGACGTTCAAGGACGTGAAGGCGGGCAGCCATCCCGATGATCCCTACATCCTCTTTACGCCCGACGGGTGGGTGGAGAAGGCATTTATTCATCTGCGCGACGGAGACGGCAAGGCGTTTACGTTGATCGTCAAACCGCTGACCGGGGACACTGAGCTTCGGGAAGGAGAGGTGGAGGAGAGATGA
>CAKKPG010000047.1 GCA_919901555.1 Nitrospiria bacterium
GCGCGGAGCATCGGCGCCTCAACGGACATCGTTGAAAAGGAGATGTACACCTTTGAGGACCGCGACGGAAAGAAGATAACCCTTCGGCCCGAAGGCACTGCCGGGGTGGTACGGGCCTTCATCGAGCACAAGATGTACGCCGAGAGCCGGCTCACGAAGCTTTACTACCTGGGCCCCATGTTCCGGCACGAGCGGCCCCAGAAGGGGCGGTTCCGCCAGTTCTATCAGATCGGCGTGGAGGCGCTCGGGAGCATCCATCCCCACGTGGACATCGAGGTCCTGGCCATGCTCCACCGGCTCTATTCGGTCCTCGGCATTACCGGGCTCTCTCTTCAGATAAACTCCCTCGGCGACAGCGCATGCCGGGGGGCCTATCGTGAAGCCCTGAAGGCCTATCTGAAGCCGAAGCTCCCCACGCTCTGCGCGGACTGCATCCGCCGGTACGAAACCAACCCGCTTCGCGTACTGGACTGCAAGGTGGACGCCGGCAAGTTCAACGACTCGCCGGTGATGCTCGACCACCTCTGCGATTCCTGCAAGACGCACTTCGAGACCGTCGAGGGCGGCCTCAGAAAGCTCAACATTCCCTTCGAGGTCAACCCGCGGCTTGTCCGGGGACTGGACTATTACACCCGGACCACCTTTGAGCTGGTCATGGGGCATATGGGCGCGCAGAACACCGTGGCCGCGGGCGGACGGTATGACGGTCTGGTTGAGGAACTCGGCGGCCCCGCGGTGCCCGGCATCGGCTTTGCCCTCGGTGTTGAGCGCACGATCTCCCTCATGGACACCACAAACCTGCGGCCGCAGCAGGCCGCGCTTTACATCGCGGCATTGGGCGATGAGGCCGTGGCCCTTGCCATGCCGCTTATCAATGACCTGAGGACAACAGGCATCCGCGTAGACACCGATTACGCCGGCGCAAGCCTCAAGAGCCAGATGAAGAAGGCCGACAAGTCCGGCGCCGGATTCACGCTGATCATCGGCGAGCAGGAGATGAAGGCCGGGAAGGCAGTTCTCCGTAATATGCAGACGAAGGAGCAGCTGGGGATCAGCCTCGAAAATATCATGGAAGAACTTCAGAAGAAATTACGTTAGCCACGAATTGACACGAACGGACACGAATAAAGGATTTGAATTATAAGACATAACTTGCGATATTCGTTTTTCATTCGTGAAAATTCGTGGCAAAAAAGAGTTTGAGGAGTAGAATGAAAGTAGGCGTTCTTTCCGACACCCACATCCCCGTAACGGTAAAATCACTTCCCCCGGCCATCTTCGACATATTCAAAGACGTTGACCTCATCCTCCATGCAGGGGACGTTGTCGAGCTTTCCGTTCTCGACGAACTCAGGGCAATCGCTCCTGTCGAGGCGGTCGCCGGGAACATGGATCCCCTTGAGACCCAGCAGGCCCTGCCCGCCAAGAAAATCATTCAGATCGGCAAGTACCGTGTCGGGCTTA
>CAKKPG010000048.1 GCA_919901555.1 Nitrospiria bacterium
GTGGTAAAAACTTGACTCAAAATTCAAGATGTCAGTCTGTAAAGTACTTTAACTCATGAAGACGGCCGTGAACATCCTTATCGGCATCATCCTGCTGACGATCGCGCTCTCACTCATCCTCGTGTACGTTAATACCCATCCGCCCCGCTATCCTCTCCATATTCCTCCCTCGACATACCGCGTGGATTACGAGCCCCTTTCTTTTAAAACGGAAGACGGCATAATCCTCAAGGGCTGGCTCATCAAGCCGCCCCATCCCGAAGTGAAATCTCCGGCGATCATCATATGCCACGGCGTCGGCGCGAACAAGTCGGACTTTACTGAACTCGCGGCATACCTGTCCCGCAGGGGGTATTACGTTCTCCTCTTCGATTTCCGGGCGCACGGAGAGAGCGGAGGGAGCAGGACGTCCCTGGGATACCATGAACAAAAAGACATTGCCGCCGCGCTTTCCTCCCTTCAGTCACGGCCCCACGTTGACAGGAAACACGTCGGGATCTACGGCTTTTCCATGGGCGGGGCCGCCGCCATCCTCGCGGCGGCGAAATCGGGAGCCTTCGCCGCTGTTGCCGCGGACAGCGCCTTCACGAGCCTGCGCGACCAGGCGCACGACGCGATTACCGGCTTCTACCGGCTGCCGTCCTTTCCCTTTGTTCCGCTTACCGTTCTGGGATACGAACTCTTTTTTCAGACGCGGGTTTCGAACATTTCCCCGGTGCAGGTGATCCGGCGCATCTCTCCGGCGCCGGTCCTTATCATCGCCGGCGAGGGGGACCGGCTCATTCCGGCCGACAACGGCCGCAGGCTGTTCGCCGCGGCTGGAGAGCCTAAAGAGCTCTGGCTCATTCCCGGCGCGGACCACGGGGGCACGCTTGCGGCTGCCGGAGCGGAATACGAGCAACGGCTTGGGGAGTTTTTCGACCGGTATCTCTCTCCTTGACTTTGTGGCGTGCGGGATGATATTATCGCAAGGTTTTTGAATACATTTTTGCCACAGTTCGCAGAGAGCACAGAGAAAAGCGTAGATATTCGGGACACGGATTTTCACGGATTAACGCAGACGAGAGCGTGTATTTCCGCAAGCCTTTGAGCCTTGATCTTAAATCCGTTTTTTCTCCTTTATCCGTGTCCAAATGATTTTTTGTAACTACTCAGGTCTGCCGCTGAGCACAGGCGCAAAAAAGCGCGCCGTGACCGTCATGGCAGCGCCACCTCAGCCAAAACAGCGCGTGCGCAGCGAAAGCGCTGCGGGTACGGGTACCGGCAGCGTGAAGGGCAAGAGCACGCTGGCGCGCCTTGCGCCGAAGCGAAGTGGCTGACCTGAGTAGTTACGATTTTTTTATCTTGAAATGTTTTCCTCCGTGAGGACTGTGATCGCTGTGGCGAAAAGTTTTTAACAAAAGGGGTATTGACCATTGAAATTGAAAAAATCGCATACCTGCGGGGAATTGACGATAAAGAACGTCGGGGCCGCCGTGACCATCATGGGGTGGGCGCATACGCGACGGGACCATGGCGGGCTCATTTTCGTCGACCTCCGCGACCGCGCCGGCATCACGCAGGTGGTGTTCAACCCCGCGATTTCCGCTGACGCGCACCGGGCGGCCGGTGATGTCAGGAGCGAATTCGTCCTTGCCGTGACGGGAAAGGTCGCTCCCCGGCCGGCGAACACGACCAATGCAAAGCTTCCCACCGGCGAGATCGAGATCGCGGCCGCGGAGCTCGTTATTCTGAACCCGGCCAAGACCCCGCCCTTCATGATCGAGGACGGCGCGGACGTGGCCGAGACCCTGCGGCTCAAGTACCGGTACCTCGACCTCCGCAGGCCGGAGCTCCAGAAGGCGCTCATCACCCGCCATAAGATCACCCAGACCGTGCGCCGCTTTCTCGACAGCCACGGGTTCATCGACGTGGAGACGCCGTTCCTGACCAAGAGCACCCCCGAGGGGGCCCGGGATTATCTGGTCCCGAGCAGACTGAACCCGGGGATGTTCTTTGCCCTTCCGCAGTCTCCCCAGCTCTTCAAGCAGATCCTCATGGTGGCGGGGTTCGAACGGTACTACCAGATCGTGAAGTGCTTCCGCGATGAGGACCTCCGCGCCGACCGCCAGCCGGAGTTTACACAGATCGACCTCGAGATGTCCTTCGTCAACGCCGAAGATATCATCTCCCTCATGGAGCAGCTCGTGGCAGCGGTCATGCAAGAGGTGAAAGGGACCGACCTGCCCATTCCCTTCCCGCGGCTGACGTACCAGGAGGCCATGGACCGCTACGGTTCGGACAAGCCCGACACCCGCTTCGGCCTGGAGCTGAAGGACATCTCCGACATCGCCCGGGCAACGGACTTCAAGGTCTTTCTCCAGGCTGTTGAGCCGGGCGGAACGGTGAAGGGCTTCGCCGCGCCCGGGCTCTCGGGGATGTCGAGGAAGGAGCTGGACGACCTCACGAATGAGGCGAAGGTCTTCGGGGCAAAGGGACTGGCCTGGGTCAAGGTCACGGACGGCGGGTTCGAGTCGCCCATAGCCAAGTTCTTCAAAGAAGGCCAGCTCAAGACCATCTCCTCGCGGCTCGGGGCAAAGGCCGGCGACCTCATGCTCTTCGTGGCGGACAGTTCCAAGGTCGTTGCCGAGTCCCTGGGCCATCTCCGTCTGCTCCTGGGCAAGCGGTTGAACCTCATCGACGAGGGAAAATTCAACTTCCTCTGGGTCACGGACTTTCCTCTGGTCGAGTGGAACGCCGACGAGAAGCGCTACGACGCCATGCACCATCCCTTCACCGCGCCCAGGGACGAGGACCTCGGGCTCCTGCAGTCCGATCCCCTGAAGGTCAAGGCCAAGGCCTATGATATCGTTCTCAACGGCTCCGAGATCGGCGGCGGCAGCATCCGTATCCACCGGTCGGAAATCCAATCCACGATGTTCGGCCTGCTCAACATCCCCGAAGAGGACGCGAGGAAGAAGTTCGGCTTTCTCCTCGAGGCCCTGGAGTACGGCGCGCCTCCCCACGGCGGCCTCGCCTTCGGCCTGGACCGGCTCACGGCCATCCTGACGGGCGCGCAGTCCATCCGCGACGTCATCGCCTTCCCCAAGACCCAGAAGGCCGTATGCCTCATGACCGAGGCGCCGTCGCGGGTGACCCCTGCCCAGCTCCGGGAGCTTTCGATCAAGCTGGATATTGTGGAATAAGGAGCGACGCATAGAGCAGAGAGCAAAGTGCAAAGGGAAGACCTTAATGCTCTGTGCCTGATTCGCCATGCCCTATGCACCATGCGCTATGCAAAATATGACATGCAGGATATGCGGCGGCGAGGCGTTTCTCCGGATCGGCTGACGTACGGTGACGGTACGCTGCACGTCGTGCGGCAAGGACTTTCCGGTCAAGGAGTATATGGACCAGTTCGACGAGGAGACGTGGGAGAAGCTTTCTCACCGGCCCTGCAACAGGGTGTGAAACAGTGACACGCCGGACCATTTCTTATTTCCCCTCCTCATCGGGCCGTAATCGGCTATTTTACAACAGTTCACATCTCACCTCATCATCTCATCTTCACTAAGCTCTCTTGTCAGTATCCTTCCTCAAATTAAAACTTTATGTTGACATTTATATAAAAATATAATAATGTTTGCATATAAATACCATTAGTTCATTGCTCATATCACGACAGCGAAATTTTTTCGTCATTCCCGTGAAAACGGGAATCCAGGATGTAAATAAGCTTCAAAAAAGGCACTGGATACCCGCTTTCGCGGGTATGACGGATGCGGTGGAAGTGCTTTTTTATCGGTACAGTGCCGTAATTTCCATAAGGAGCAGCGAAAGGCGAACAGATGATCCCCCCGGCAAAACGGATAGAACTGCTGAAAGTCATCGCCCATCCCGTGCGTATCAAGATACTCGAAGACCTCACGCAAGGCGTGAAGTGCGTGAGCGACTTCGAAGAGTCTCTCGATATCAGCCAACCGAACATATCGCAGCACTTATCTCTTCTCCGCTCTCATGGGAGCGTCGATTACTTTATCGACGGCAGGCTCAAATGCTATTTCCTGCGGGAGCCCTTCATTCCCGAGCTGCTCGAACTCCTGAAAAAAGAATATGACGGGGACATTCCCGCGCCGGCCTGCTGTCCGGTGACGAAGAAAGGGACCTATCCCGGAGAAAGGAGACGATAATGAAGATCGGCCCGATTATTCACTCGAATGAAGCCGAGACGGTAGTGTCGTTTTTAATAAATTTGCACTTTTCAATTTCCAATTTCCAATTTTCAATTCCGCTTTATGCGGGTTAGGGAGGGCGCCATGCCGAAAACCGTTACTCTGTATTTATCCACATCGCCCTATTCGTACGAGAACACGCTGACAAGCGTCCGCATCGCTGACTCGGCCCTGAACAGGGGTCATGCCGTCAACCTCATTGCATCGGCTGACGGCGTCTATTGTTTTCTGACAAAACAGAAGGCAAAAGGCATCCTGAATGCCGAGGAGGAATTTACCCGGCTCATACAAAAGGGGTTGAAGGTGTACCTCTGAGGCGGCTGCCTGAACTTTCGCCGTGCGGCGAAAGATGATTATCTTGAAGGCGCGGAAGTCGGCTCTCTCAAGGGCCTGTTTGCAACCATGGGCGAGACCGATGTCTGGCTCAATATCGGAGCGTGATTCAAAATGCGGATTGCGGGTAGACATGACCCTCACCCCTGCCCCTCTCCCCTGGAGGGAGAGGGAAAAAGGGAGAGGGGGCTTTTTCAACGCGGATTGCGGAATTAAAACACAAGGAGGATGAAATGGCAGCCATTGCAATGATACTGAAACGATCGCCCTACGGCGATATCAACGCGGCTGAGGCAGTCAGGCATGCCCTCGGCGCGGTAACAGGCGAACTGAATGTTGATCTGATCCTGGTGGACGGCGGAGTCCTTCTCGCGAAAAAGGGGCAGGACGACACCGGAACCGGGTTCACTAATCTCGAAGGCGCTCTCAAGGACTGCCTTGACATGGGAGTGGCGGTCTATGCCGATGAGCTCTCCCTGAAAACCCGGCGTGTAGCGCAGGAAGACGTGGTCGAAGGCATTAAGGCGGTGAGCGGCAAAGAGATTGCAGGGCTGGTTCAAGAAGCAAAAACGACCGTGATATTCTGAGGGAGGTTGCCATGATCGTGATGATAAAAAGCGCGCCGGACACGCCGGATGGGGCGCGGGGCGTTACCCTCGCGAGGGAAGCGGGTGCTGATCTTGTCCTGCTCCAGAACGGCGTTTATTTCGCGCAGAAGGAAAGACT
>CAKKPG010000049.1 GCA_919901555.1 Nitrospiria bacterium
ACCTGCTCAAATCTGGCAAGAACTACAAGATCGGCCGCAGTAACGCCCCTGGACGTAGGGTGTACGAGTTAGCCATCCAGCTTCCTGAGCGTGTTGTGACAGTGCATACGATAAAGACTGATGATCCTGTCGGAATCGAGCGGTACTGGCATCAACGCTTTTCCGAGCGCCGAAAAAACGGTGAGTGGTTTGAGCTCCGGAGAGAAGATATTTCCGCATTTCGACGTCGTAAGTTCATGTAGGCGGCGCATAACACTTCATTCAATACGGACTGGAGCGATAAAGCCGCGCCAGCCAGTTAATTCGGACGTTGGCTGTAATTCTACGACACAAGTTCGAGCCTGACAAGCGGCCCAACAGATTAAAGTCAAAATAATTTAAATAAAAGAGGGCATGAACCTCAGAACAAAAAGGAGGTGGTTGATTTGTCCGAATTTTTGTCTGAGGGCACGCTCTTTGAGTTATAGGAGTACAGGGACACCATCGCAAGATGCCTTTCTCTTGACCCAGAGAGATAACCCAAAAAGGAAATGTTCGTGCCCTGATAATTGTATATCAGGGGACACCGCGCACCGTGCCCTCTTTTATGTAAGTTATACTTTCACTATAGATATTTTAGACTAATTTATCCTGATAAACCCGCCAACCAGCGCATCGAGAGGGGCGCTCTACTACGCGCCCCTCATGCGCGGCGTGAGGCAGATGATGGAAAGGGGGTCGCAAGGAGTGGCATTGCATTCAGACGAGCGCTTCAATCGCACTGTGGAGCGAATCGCTTCGGAGGCGTTTTGGCTGCGTACATACCAGGCGGCCATCAACGGCATGCGAGTCGAGGCGGTTGGCCTGGACTTCTTTCGAGTCTCGCTAAACGCGTTGAAGGATGCGAGGCTAATTCGTATGATTCGAGTGCTTGAGGACGATTCGGAGACCGCATCCTTTTGGTACCTGCTGCGATGTAACGGCCCGCTCATCGACCGAGCGGCGAGAAAAGCGGGCCTGGATTTAGCTGAGCTTAAGCAAATCGCAGCACGCCTTCGTGGTATCCGTAATAAGACGTTTGTTCATATCGACAAGGACGGCGTCTTTGACCCTCAGCAGTACTATAGAGACGCCAGCCTAACCAACGACAAAGTAGCGAAGTTTTGCGATCGGCTCTGGGAAACCATGAAAGACGTGTACCTCTCTGTACACGGCAAAGAGCTCGAGCACGATGTCTATTCCGGCGAAGACATCAAGGTGCTGGCAAGACTTAGAGATGAGGCTGAATCTGCATAACAAGGGTATGCGGGCGACCGCTTACAGCGGAGCCTGATGCCCGCCGTAAAGGGGTACAGAACATGGATACACAGATTCCAACCATAACAGGGACCCGGTTTCCCTCGACGACATTGCGCGCGAGTATGGGAAGCTCGTCTCATCCGTCTGCCGCAGGATGATCCGGGATGAAGAAGTCGCGAAAGAAGCCGCGCAGCAGGTGTGGCTCGAGATCGTGAACCCCGTTAGAAAGTCTCCGACCCCCCAATGTGCAGACTCATTTGACCCTCTCTATAATTTACATAGTGGAGCAAGCTGGGCCATAAGTCCCTGTAAAGGAATAGTTCATCATCCCCGCTGCAAGCAGATATGTTTTCTAACGGGGTGAAGAGCTTTCCCTCTTTCAGGGGTGAATCAAAAATCCTCACGAAAGAGAACTAATTGCTTCTTACGTCGGACCGAGAAGGCGGAGATTGAGTATGGACGCAGACGACAGGACCCATGAACTTCCGCGACGGATGCTGTTCCCGGGCCTGGTGTTCGTTATCCTCGGATTGTTGTACCTCGCCAGCCAATACAGTTATCTCCTCTTCCACTCCATCGCCGAGATATTCAGCGTCGTCGTGGCCTTCGGCATCTTCATGCTCGCCTGGAATTCACGCCGCTTCCTCGACAACAACGCTCTGCTGTTCATCGGCATCGCCTATCTCTTCGTCGGGATGATCGACATCCTCCACACCCTGGCGTACAAGGGTATGGGCGTCTTCGCCGGGTAGGACGCGAACCTTCCAACCCAGCTCTGGGTCGCGGGATCATAGTCCCGACGCATCGGGATGCTGGAAGGGCTCTACGCAAAGGGACGGTTTCCCTGTCAACGGGTCGTTCATTGAGGCGCGGGGTTTCCGGCGCCCGGCGAGAGGGCCGGGGCCGTAACCTTGCCGTCCGCATTCACGACCCCGGTGCCGGGGGCATACTTCTTTTTTCTTTCCAGGTACCTGTTTTTGAGCACGATCCTGCCCTGGCGGGCGGTCATGTCCGCGCTGACGAAGACGTTCATGGAGGACCCCGACCATCCTCCCGCCCTCAGTTGTTCTTCGCTCACAACGACGGCTTTCGGATGCCCGGCAAGGTACGTCTGCGCCGCGACATAGGCGCTTGTCAAATCCCTCTTCAGCGAGGACAGGTGTCCCCGCGCCCGGTATCCCGAGAAGGAGACCATGACCGATGAAACATACCAGGTGACGATAAAGAACGCCACGGCGAGGCTTGCCGCGGCGATCCCCGCGACAGTGAAGCCCGTCTTTGTGCGCCCCGGTTCCGACACGCTCGCGGACAGCCGTGCGCCGTCAGCGGGTATCGTAAGGCTCCGCTCGGCCCTCCGCCACTGCCAGACGAGCCTGCGCATGACAAAGAGCAGGGAGAGCAGAAAGACGCTGAAGAAAACCAGAGATTGCGTATACAGCAGACCGAGTTGGGTCACGGCGAACAGCACGGCGAAGGCAAGGGAAAGGCCCATGCTTATCCGCTCCGGGGCCCCGCTCAGGCGCAGCCGGGCATTCGCCGAATCGGCAATGCGCTTGAGCGCAACGAACACCCAGGCAAGATTGACGACCGGGATCACCATGAGGAGCGCGGCTTGTCCGGGAGTCGTGCCTCTGCCGCCGGAGGGATGGGGTAAGACCTTCCCCAGGAGGTACAGCCTGCGGACAAACAGGGCGAAGACGGCTGCAATGGCCAGCAGGAAAAAAAGCGGGACATCGCTGACGGCGGCGGCGACGTCCTCCGTCAGGGTGATGAGCACGATGATGAACAGGACCGACAGTCCGTCCACCGCTGAGTGGCTCACAAAGGGGCTGAATGTTTTTTGAGATGTCATCGCGGTCATTCTCCTCGGTGAAAACACACCATGAGGCGAACGTATCAAATTACACAGACAATGTCAAGGCCAAAGGCCGGGCTTATAGCAGGCCGGTGATCGTGCGCCGCTCGGTAACATAACTTGACAGACCCACTTTCTCTTGGCTATACTTCTTTCGTGCGGATTGAGGAGCATGCTATGATATCACGTTGTCAGGGTTTGTAGTTACGGGCGGCTATGGGCCGTCTTTTTTTGTTGATAATCCGTCAGCCCGGCCTGCGCCGCCGTCGGGGTCGGCAAAACCATGACACAAGGAGATGTGCTATGAAGAAACCTGTTATCATCGGACTGCTGTACCTGCTCGCGGCGTCTGCTGTTGGTTTTGCCGAGACGCAGCAGGGGACCGAAGAAGTGCTCATGGGACTTGCCGCTGATGCCAAGACCCTCACCATACGGGTCGAGAGCGGCGGGTGCACGGAGAAAAAGGGTTTTCATATCGCCGTGCAGAAGACCGAGCGCCGGGCGCCGCACCATGTTCTCACGATCTACCGGATAGGGCGGGATGAGTGCAAAGCCTTTCTCATGGACGGCGTGGAACTGAAATTCGACCTGAACAAGGACCTCGGCCTGTCGGGGTCCACTACCTATTCGATCGCAAACAAGATCAGGGGGAGGCCGTAGCAGTATCCCTTCTCCTATGAAGCGAAAAGCGCGTTTGTCAGCAAGGAGAATATCCCATGAGCAAGAAACTCTCTGTAAAACCCGGTGAAATTACCCGATCAGCCTCCACGGCGGCGATCGTCGTTGCGGCAGGATTCCTGGTCTTCGGCCTCGTCCTGGTCACGGTCGGCTTTCGGGAGAGCGCGAATGAACCTGCACTGCGGTTGCTCCTTCTGCTATTCGGCGTCATCTGGGCGGCCGCTTGCATTGGGATCATCGTCTTTAATGCGCGGCTTTTGAACCGGAAGGGAAGCGCCGGATCGCAATCGTTGTTCGAGATCGAAACAGGGGGAGACGGCCGGGCAGGAGAAGGCGCGGGCGATTTTGATTCGCGCCTCCGCAAGCTTGAGGGCCTTCGGAAGGAAGGGCTTATCACGGAAGACGAGTATCGACGCAAACGCGGCGAGATCATGGGGCAGAAGTGGTAGCTCGCCCCGCGGGAGAAGCAACTGTTGCCATGACCGTACGGGCGGCGACGCCCGGCACGGTCGTGATCACGTTTCTCAAGAAAGACCACTGGACGTCCGGGGAATACCGAGCGGGCGGGCCGGCAGGTGACGCTGACGGTAAAACAGTGAGAAACCGATACACGGGAGGCAGTTATGGGCATAGGAATTTTCGAGCTTCTTATTTTGCTGGTGCTGTTGTCCGGTTTCGTGCTGTGGCTCATCGCGCTGGTGGACATTCTGCGCAATGAGTTCACGGGCTACAACAAGATCGTCTGGCTGCTGGCGGTGGTCTTTGTTCCGCTCATCGGCGCGATCGTCTATTTATTCATCGGCCGGAAGCAGCGCGTCGCGCGCCCGCAGTAAGCCAGACAGGAGGATGCGATGAAAGCATGCGGTCTTATCATAGCGTTGCTGATGCTCATGCCGGCTGCCGGCACGGTGTACGGCCAGGTCCCCGAGCCGCCTCCGCCCACCTATGTTCCTTCTCCCCTGGACGCGCCCGCAGACAAGAAGTGCGTGGAATACAAGAACGTGGAGATCACGACGCAGTGCGGAACGGAGAACAAGTACTGGACCGATCCGTGGGGCGCGCAGGTCTGCGCGGACGCGCCGAAGTATTGCAAGGAGACGATCACCGACTGCGCCCGGTGGGAATAGGATGTCCCGTCCTCCAGTGGTTCTCAGGCAACGGACAGCGGCGCTCAGCGCTCTTCCATCGCCTCGGCCAGGGCGCTGTTCGTGATCTTTCCCTGGTAGGTGTTCATGCTTGTCCTGACGGAGCGGTCCGTCTCGATCGCCTTCTCGATGCCCGTGTTCGCCAGGAGCTTCACGTAGGGAAGCGTGGCGTTCGTGAGCGCCAGGGTGGAAGTGCGCGGGTAGGCGCCGGGCATGTTTGACACGGCATAGTGGATGATGCCGTCAACCTCATATACGGGCTCGTCGTGCGTCGTGGGTTTCGTGGTCTCGACGCAGCCGCCCTGGTCCACGGACACATCCACGATCACCGATCCTTTTCGCATGGTCTTGAGCATGTCTCGCGTGATGAACACCGGCGTCCTTCCGCCTGGCACGAGGATGGCGCCCACGATGATGTCGGCGTCACTGATCTCCTCCTCGATGGTCTGGCGCGTGAGCGGCAGCGTCGTCACCCTCCCCCTGAACAGCTCGTCGATCTGCCGGAGCCTCTCCATGCCCTTGTTCAAGACCACCGTGTCCATGCCCAGGCGCTCGGCCACGCGCGCCGCGTTCGTGCCCACGACCCCTGCACCGAGGACCACGATCTTCCCCGCCTTCACGCCGCTGGCGCCCGTGACAAGGACCCCCGACCCGCCCTTGAACTTCTGGAGATAGTGGGCGGCCACGAGCGGCGCCATCCTACCTGCGATCTCGCTCATGGGCGCGAGGAGCGGAAGCGCGCCGTCTTTTTCGAGCGTCTCGTAAGCGAGGCCGGTTATTTTTTTCTTCAAAAGCACGTCGGTCAGTTCCCGGTTCGGCGCCAGGTGGAGGTAGGTGAAAATGGCGAGTCCCTCACGCAGCAGATCGTATTCCTGCGGCAGCGGCTCCTTCACCTTGACGATTAGCTCCGCTCGCCGGAACAGCTCGTCTTTGCGGACGAGCGCGGCGCCGGCCCTGGTGTATTCGTTGTCGTAGAACCCGCTCCCCACGCCTGCCCCGGTCTCGACGAGCACCGCGTGGCCGTCGCCCGCGAGTTCCCGTACGCCGAAGGGTGTGACGCCCACGCGGAATTCTTCTGTCTTGACCTCTTTTGGTACGCCGATGATCATGACCGCTCCTTGTTCCTGCCAGAGTTGAAGGGACGACGCAGCCCCTCCAGTCCTTCGCATGTCGCAGAAAGACGGGATTATAGTATCATGCCTCTCCATTCATTGCAACAGCTCCGGCTGAACGCTCCGGCTGAACGAGATCAGGTGATGCGATGCCCGTAAGGCAGGTGAATTTTCACGAAACCGGGAGTGAAATTCCCGCAATAAGGTGAATACTACCTTGACTCTCCGCGCAGTGTCTGTAATATTCATGTACAAGCATACAACAACAGGCCGCATCGCTCATGGTACTTTTCACGCGGCATCCGGTGTACGCCGGCGGTCCGTCGTTGTTGTATCGGAGGAGGTACTGCATATGGTGCTCAGCGAAAATGACAGGATGATGGAAACCGCCCCAAGCCGGTCCGCCGGCCGTTCCCCGGGCGCACAGGCTGCGCAGGCGGGAAGGTCTTCGGTCTCCGCCAGGGACGAGGCGCGGGAGCGGCAGACGGCATGGCAGGCGATTGCATGCCTCTGGCTGGCTCAGGAACTGGGGGACCATGATTTACAGGCCATTGCACGGGCGCTTGCGCAGTCACCCTACGACTGGACCGAGCTCCAGCGGATCTACCTCTATGAAGTGGCGCCGGTAGTGCACGAGAACCTCCGAATGGACAAGGGCGTCTGGGGCGCTTTCGATCTGCAGAGTCTCCAGAAAGCCATCACGAAGAACATGCGAAATCCGGAGTACCGGCAGGAGGCGCTCGCGAACCGCGAGTATATGACCGCATTCGTCGCCCGGGACTGGGAGCGCATAAAACAATATGTCCGCGAGCTCCGGTCCGGCCGGCGTCTGACCGCCGAGGAGCAAAGCGCGATCCTGCGGCTGCTGCAGGCGGCGGAGCGATGAAACGGGGAAGGCCGCCGGCCACGAAAATGTGAATAGTACCTTGACTATCGGCGCGCCATCTGGGATATTTGTTATTGTCGCGGAACTGAGTAACGGATCTACCGTAAAATCATAAAATTGGAAGATGCAAATATAGATTATCGATAAGGAGGAAGGGTTATGCTCATTCGCTTGTTCAGGGTCACGGTCCTTTTATTGTTGATTGTCCTGGTTGCGGGGTGCGTCAAACTGCCGGATTACCGGCCGGACCTGCCTGAGAACTTGATCAGCGGCAGCGGGCTCGTCGTCGGCCAGGTCGTGGGGATCGGACGGCTGTCGCAGTGGTCGATCTATAAGGACGTCCTGATCAATGACCGGAAGCGGAGCAAGGTCGTGAACGGGTTCATTGCGGTCCCCCTCAGCCCGGGAGAATACAGCTTCAGCAGCCTCTATGATGAGACCCAAAGTTCGTCAGGCACGTACATCTACCGATATATGACGACGCTCCCGATCAAGCGGAAGTTCACCATCCGCCCCGGGGAAGTCACGAATTTGGGACTCCTCGTGCTTTATCCGGACCCCAATGACAAGGAACAGAAGAAGTTCCTTCGTTTCTTCGTCGATAACACCGCGGACATGAAGCACTTTCTGAAGACGGCCTATCCCCTCCTGGCCCCGAAGCTCCGGGTGGACTCGATGACCCTTGCGCCGGGCGACTTGATACCGGCCAATCTGCTTGAGCTTTTGAGAAAAGATATCGCCATGAAGGAGGTGGCCGCTTCGGGAGGCTATGCCGCCTACGTGGCAGGACACGTGGGCACGCTCGCCGAGCCGCAGCGGGACAAGGACGGCAAGATCAGCGGCGTGAAGCTCATCGAGGTGCCTACGGTCTCGAACATCCAGAGCGATTCGCCGAATTACGTGAAGGACCGCTTTGCCTTCCTGACGACGAACAACCGTCTTTTTTTCATCCAGAACGGAAAAGTGGCCGAGAAGCGGCCGCCTGCGGGGCTGCGGGCCGGCAAGGTGTATGCCCTCGGCAGCAGCGACCTGGTGATCGTTGACGACAAGTTCGAGATTTACACGAGCTACGACAACGGCGACCGGTGGCAGCCCTATCTCGGATCGATCACGGAGAAAAAAACGAGCGTTAAAGTCTCGCCGGGATCAACCGGATATTACGCATACATGATCAATCCGCCCCGGGTGGTGTCCGGCGCCTACGGCAAGGTCGACTTCCGGCCCGTCGGTCTTCCGCAGGACATGAAGGACCTGGGGCTTCTGCGCGAGAAGCCCGCGGGCCTGTTCGCCGAGAGGGATATCTCCTTCTATATGGAGAGTGAGAAGCGGCAGTTCTTTTTCCGGCCTGCCGGAAAGGCCGCCTGGGAAGCGCGGTCCATGCCCGCGCCGAACTGCGAGCATATCAGGTTCCAGGACAACGACGGACTCAACCTCTCGACCCAGTGCGGAGATCGGGCCGTGTGGGCCGGCGGCCCGCAGCAGCAGTACCTGAGCAAGGACGGCGGCAAGACGTGGCAGAAGAAATAGAGGATTTTTGCAGCTAAAAGGCCGTTCTCCCGCCCTAGAAAAAACCGACGGAAGAGGGGATGAAGAATGAGGACCGGATTACAGGATTCACCGGACACCGGAGGCAAAAAAATGAAGAAGGCCATGAATGTCCTCGTCACGTCAACCTGTTTTGCTGTTTTCCTGGCGTCGCTGTCTGCGCGGGCGGAAGCGTCCCGATCAATCGAGTTCGGCCAGGTTCATACGGTACAGGGAACCCTCACCATATCGCGGGTGGTCGTCGACGGCGCAGGGGGCAAAAACACCGCCACCCTCAACGGCAAGATCATCCTCGAAGACAGCGTTCATACGGCCCTCTTTATCGCTGCGGCATATCCCGACCGGGATGCGGCGCGGCTCATCCTGCTCGAAATGGATGCCGGTGAGAACGCCTGTCCCGTGTCCTACAAGGTTCTTGAGATCAAGCCAGACGGCGGCACGAACATCACCAGGGAGATCGGAAACTGCAATGATCTGGCATCAGCGCGGTACGAGAACAACGCCTGGAGGATCGATATTCCGAAAAACGGCGGCGCCTCTTCGGACGCGTGGCTCTACAGCGATGGGAAGGTGGCAGAGGCGCCAAGGCAGGAGCGGGCAGCTCGAACGGTCCCCCTTTCTCCGGCCACAAAAGGGGAAGCGATCAGCGAGGACGAGGCCCGGGCATTCGTCCAGCAGTGGCTGCGCCTGAGCGAGAAGAACGAGGACCTGCCCGCGGTCATAGGGCTCTACGCGGACGATGTGGATTTTTACAAGCTGGGCCGGGTGAAGAAGGGCGTTATCGAAGAAGACAAGAGCAAATACTTCGGCCGCTGGCCGAAGCGGGAGCATACGGTGAAGTCGATCACGCTGCTCGGCGCCGGAAGCAGCGGCGAAAGGACAATCGCAGTGCAGTTTCATTACATATTGACGGGCAGCAGGAAGACGATCCAGGGCGATGCGAATACGATCATGGCGCTGCGCAGGGAAAAGGGCGTCATCCTCATCATCAGCGAAAAAGAGCTGGATATGAAATAGCGAGGGGGCAATGCAGTAATTTAACCGACCGGGGAGTAATGCCGCCTTATGCCTGATGTGAAAAAAACATTTTTGGCGGTGCTTCTTGTGGCCGTGGCTGCGGCAGCCTCTCCTGCCGCGTATCGTGTCATAGGCCACCAGGGACCGGAATCGCGCATGGAAGGGTTTCCCGCGCTGATGATCTGGGCGTGGGAGCGGCCCGAGGACCTGCGTTTCATCGATAGTGACGCGACAGGCGTTGCCTTTCTTGCCGTGACCATCAATGTGTCCGAAGACGATGTCTCTGTCCGGCCGCGGTATCAGCCCCTGCTTGTTCCGGATGGAACGCGGCTCATGGCTGTGGCCCGCATAGAGTCCGATGCGCGCCGTCCGCCCCGTTTCACTGAGCAGCAGCGGGAGAACGTAGTCGCAGAAATCCTGGAGCTTGCGCAACTCAAGAACGTGACTGCCGTTCAAGTGGATTTCGATGCGATGAAATCCGAGCGGGCCTTTTACGGCCTGATGCTCCGTGATCTTCGTGACCGGCTGCCGAAGTCGACGGCCCTCTCGATCACCGCCCTTGCCTCGTGGTGCACTTATGATGACTGGATCGCCGGATTGCCGGTTGACGAGGCCGTGCCCATGCTGTTCCGCATGGGTGTTGATGACCGGCAGGTCCGCATCCATCTCAATGCAGGGAAGGATTTCCGGCCGGGCATCTGCCAGGGCAGCGCGGGCATCGCGACGGACGAGCCGGTCCCGAAACTGCCCGGAGGCGGCCGCGTGTATGTCTTTCATTCCCGGGCATGGTCCGAGGAAGCGTTCACTACCGCAGTGCGCGAGGTGTTTTGATGAAGAACAAGACGGTGAGTATTCTGACATCGATCTCTGTCATTACCGTGCTCCTGATGCCGATGCCGGCCCTGAGCTGCGGGCCCTTCTTCTCAGATGCGGTGTTCGTCAGCTTGTCCGGGACCGACATGCCCCTGGAAGAGTACGCCCACGGCAGGCTCGGCATCGTCCTCCCCGGCTACAAGACATCCCATCTCTATGTCGCGTACCGTTATCTCGCGGGTCTGCCCCTGGACAAGGAAGAACAGAAGGTCATGCTGAGCTTCTGGGGGGAAGCGAAGGATTATCGTTCCCCGATCCCCGATGTCAGCGAAGCGAAAAAAGGCTGGTTCGATGCGCGGAGCAAGGTCCCGGGACTCCCTGCCGCAGGGGAGATCAAGACCTACCAACAGACAAAGACCTATGCCGGCTACGATAACTGTCTGGCCGATTCCTTTGGTACGGCAGCCCGCACGCTGAACAAGAGGATCCAGACCTTCGGTGCAGGCAGCCCCGAGATGAAGGCCTGGGCCCTTGCGCAGGACGCCGTTTTTTCCAATTGCTCCGGGGGGCGGAACATCATTCCGTTGACGATAGAGCCGGGTCTGAAAGCCGCTATCCAGAAAGACCGGGCATACCAGATCGCCTCTGCCTATTTTTATGCAGGAGATTTTGACAAGGCCGGGCAATTATTCCGCGAGATCGTGAAGGACCAGTCGTCTCCCTGGCGCCCGACAGCCGCGTACGTCGTGGCGAGGATATTTCTCCGCGAGGCGACCCTGAACGCGGACTACTGCCAGATCGACCGGGCATGGGCAGTGCGGGCAAAGGCGGAATTGTTGTCCATTCTTGTTGACAGCAGCCTGAAGGACGTGCACCCTGCCGCTCAGCGCATGATGGACTTCCTGCGCTTCCGCCTCTATCCTGAAGAGCGGGGAAGGGAGCTGGATCACGCGCTCATGAAAAAAGGCCCTCCCCGGGAGATGTACCAGAACATTGTGGACTACACGCTCTTTATGCGTTCGCCCTCATGGAACAACCCGGGCCCGCTCACGGACTGGGTCCTGACCTTCGGGGCAGACGGCGAGAAGCAGCTTGCCGCTTCCCTCAAAAAATGGGAAGAGACCGCCTCCCTTCCCTGGCTCGTGGCGGTGCTCACGAAGATCGACGCAAACCATCCCAAGCTCCAGAAAGTCCTTGCTGCCGCGAACGCCGTGGACAAGCGTTCTCCTGGATACCTCACGGTCCTCTTTCACCGCACCCGATTGCAGATGGAGTCGGGGAAGTTTGACGAGGCCCGCGCCATGATCGAGAGCGCCCTCACCAGGGACAAAAATATGATGTCTCCGTCGGCCCGGAACTTGTTCCTGAATTTGCGGCTCCAGCTCGCCCGGAACCTGGACGAGTTCCTGCGCGACGCTGCCCTGGCGCCCGTGGCAGTTCAATACGGCGAC
This sequence comes from Nitrospiria bacterium, assembly GCA_919901555.1. GTDB lineage: Bacteria > Nitrospirota > UBA9217 > UBA9217 > UBA9217 > CAKKPG01. The sequence goes on from CAKKPG010000049.1 coordinate 11,781, forward strand.
GATGTGTATTCATGGAGCAGGCCCGGCGAATCCTATCTGCCTGACACGGTCAAAAAGATGGCGGGAAAAAAGCTTCTGGACCGCGACGCCGCGGATATTCTCAATAAGGCCATGTCTCTCAACCTGATGAAAGAGGCGGCGCAGAAGACGCTGCTGCCTGTCAATATCCGGCGGCAGCTCGCGCTGGCGGCCTGGACCCGCGCGGTGCTCGTGGACGATGAAAAGACCGCGCTGGAACTCGCCGCCCTGGTCGAGACGCTCGTGCCGGAAGCGAAGGAAGAACTGAAGGCATACCGTTCCGCGGAAAGCGGCGCGGCAAGGAAGTTCGCCGGTATCTTTCTGATGCTCAAATATCCGGGCGCGCGGCCCATTATGGACTGGGGCATCGGCAGGACAACGGCCCTGGACAGGATCGACGACTTCCGGGACAACTGGTGGTGCGCGCTGAAAGGCGACCTTAATCTTCCGAACTTTCTGAAACCCTATTATCTTAAGCATGTTGACTCCCCGGAAAAGCTTGCTCTGGCAGGGGAATCGTTTTCCCTTGCCTTCGTAAACGACAGCGAGAAAAAGGCAGGGCGCGATGAGTGGAAAAAGCTATCGTCCATCGGAACAGGACCCAATTACCTCGGCAAACAGGTGATTGCCTGGGCCGAGAAACACCCCGACGACCCGCGTGTGCCCGAGGCGCTCCATCTGGCTGTGAAGTCCACGCGCTACGGCTGCACGGATGACGACACATCGAAAATCTCTAAGGACGCCTTCAAACTGCTCCATAAGCAGTACCCCAAGAGCCCCTGGACGAAGAAGACGCCTTATTCGTATTAAGTGATGTTTTAGAAGTTCATGAGGGGAAACAGGTGACTGCCGTATGAATCGTCCATGAGTTGCGCTCACAAAGGGGAATGAAAATCGGCAACTTACGGCTGCTCAGTCATCACCCCCACCTTTGAATTCCTCCCCCTTCAAGGGGGAGGAGCTTTGGAGAAAGGCATTTTCGGTGAAAAGAATACTTCTTTTGATGCTCATTCCGGCATTGCTCGCCGGCTTCTGGGAAAAGAAATTCGGCGGCATGACGGTCAAGGAGGCATTCCCGGACGGGCGCGTGGCCAGGCTTGTCGATGCAGCGAGTCACGGCGACCTTCAGGAAGTTGATGCGCAGATCCGGGCAGGCGCCGACGTCAACACGGTCGGCAGGGAAGGGATCACGCCGCTTCTGTGGGTGATGGGCACGCACAATTTCAAAGGCATGGAACATCTGCTCAAGGCAGGTGCGAATCCGAACTACAAGGACGCCAAACGCGGCATATCGGCGATGTACCTTGCGGCAGGAGGCGACAGGCCGGATTTTCTCGAACTCATGCTCAAGTACGGGGGTGACCCGAACCTGCGCGGAGGGGAGCTCGATGAGCCGATGTTGCACATTGCCGTCAGCCAGTTGCGCGAGGAGAACATCGAAATTCTTCTCAAGCGCGGCGCTGACATCAACGGCCACACGGGCCTGATGAAGCACACGGCAGCAAATAACGCCCTCACCTTCGGCCGATTCGACCTGGTGGCCTATTTCCTTGATCGTGGTCTCACCTATAACCTGCGGGGCCTGGCAAAAGGCGTGGAAATCAGTCAGGTTCCCAAAGAGTCAAAGCAGCAGCGAACGAAAGAAAAGGTGATCGAGATGCTGAAGGCGCGGGGGGTCAAGTTCCCGGTTTTTATCACCAGTCCGTCCCGTCAGCCGGACTCCGCGGCCTTGCGGAGGGAGCTGGAACGGGCCTTTCCCGATCCTCGCGCTCGTGATGCCTATATTCAGAAGTATGGTTATGGCATGAACGCCTACTATGGCCTTTACCTCGAAAAGGCCATGCCGGACCGCGCGAAGCGCGAAGCATGGCTGCGCGAATACGACGGCGACGCCAAAGACGCCTACAACGCCTGGCTGATGGAGCATGGAGCCGAGCTCGTGGCGAAGCTCGTCGAGCTGGCCGGCCGGAGCGACTTCAAAGGCATTGACAGCCTGCTTCGCGAAGGGGCGCACGTGAACATGGTGGGCATTGACGGCGCAACGCCGCTCATGCGGATGGCAACAGCGGGCAACTTCAGGAGCGCGGAATACCTGCTCAAGCTGGGCGCTGATCCGAACTACAAAGACCGGAAGGGACGCTCGGCCATGTACACCTATGCCGCGAAGGGAGACCTGAAGCTGCTCGAGCTGCTGCTCGGGCACGGCGGCGATCCCAACCTGTATGGACCAGAGGGCGATCCGCTTCTGTACGCCGTTGTCCGAACCGGGGGAAAAGAAGGCATAGATCTCCTGCTCAAACACGGGGCGAACATCAACATTCACCGGTGGAGCAGAGATTCCGCCGCGGAAGAGGCCGTGCGAAAAGGCCGCCTCGAGCTCGCGGCATACCTGCTCGAACGGGGACTGAATAAAAACCTGCAAGATCTCGCCGCGGTGGTGAATTCCGTCCAGGTCCCGGCCGGGCACGCACAACAGCGCTGGAAAGAGCAAGTGCTCGAGATGCTCAAGGCGCGTGGAGTGAGCGTTCGGGCCCCTGGGGCGGGAAAGGGGAAGTGATTAGCAAAGGAGGACATGGAACGTGAAAACCGGTGTTATACCAATCTCTCTACTCCTGTTCCTGATGTTGAATCCCGGTGCCGCCGCCGGTGAGAAGACACAGGCGGGAACCATTATCGTCGACGAGTTCAACACCGGCAAAGGGGTGGCCGTCATCAAGGGGAAGTACGACCCGAAAAAGAGCTATTCGGAGTTGAAGCCGAAGCTTCCGGATCCGATGGCCCCTCCGCCGGAAGACGACTGGCCGCTCCAGACGATCCCGTTCAAACAGGGCAATGTCGCAAGGTTATACTTTTTCACGCAACGGGCGGATCAGGGCGAGTGCATGACCTGCGGCGCGACAGTGGGCGCCGCGGTGATGACAAAAGTGGCAAATGGATGGCGGGTCGATGCCGTTGCGCGGAATTTCCTCGTCGAGGGGGCCCATGGCTACGGCCACGGTGGAGAATTGGTCAAAATCGGGACCGAGCGGTTCGGAGTTCTCTTCGAGACGGGCGGCGGAAATCGAGGGTATTATGCAGGGGCAAAAGATCTTGTGTATGAGCATCAAGGCAAACTCAAGGTGCTTTCCGTGTATGATACCTCGGGGAATAACACGGGCGCTTGCATTGAAAAGGAAAAATGCTACTCTTTCGACTCAACCATCTCGTTTCTTCCCGCATCAGCCAGGGAGTTTTTCGACATCCAGGTGGTGACAAAGGGCACTGATTCCGAACGGCTGGGCGACGGGATCATCAAAATAAACCGGACAAGGCGTTATATGTTCAACCGCGTGGTCTACGCGCTGGTAGAGGCAACCGGAGAACCGGCCATGGACCGGGAGGCTATGAAATTTGTCGAAACCTGGCTTCTATTGAGCGAGAAGAATGAGGACCTCGGCGCCGTCATGTCGTTGTATGCCGACGAGGTGGAATTTTACAAGCAAGGCATGGTCAAGAAGGCAGTTATCGAAGAAGACAAGAAAAAATACTTCGCCAAGTGGCCGAAGCGGGAGCACGCGCTGCAATCGATTGACATTTCCGAAAACGGTACGGATGGAGAAAAACGGGTGGATCTGGTATTTCACTATACTCTGTCGGATGGTAGAAAAAACATCGAAGGGAAAGCAGACACCGTGCTCGTGCTGCAAAAGATGGAAAAGGGATTCGTGATTGTCAGCGAGAAGAGCGCACATTGACATCAGGAGGATTTCATGACCGTAGGGCTTCATATACACGGGATTACGACGGAAATCGGCACTGGGTCGTTCTTTCACGCGTTCTTTTCCACGATCTCCCATCATCTGGAGCCCAAGGGATGGGGGACCGTGTATCCGGTTTTGATGAACAAGCTCTATCAGGGGTCCGTGGAAGCGCAGGATGCGGACGCACTGTTGAAGGAACTCAGAGAAGCCCGCGAGAAGCTGAGAAAATTCAGACCGGACAAGGTGATCTGGGACGTCGAGGACTTGGCTGCAAAGCCGCCGTGGGGCGATGACATCAGTCCCCGGATCACCGACCTGTCGAATTATTTCGTCACGAGCACCGGCCGCGATCTGCTCGAGGCGATCATCGAGAACGTGGAGTTCCTGAAAAAGAAGGGCGGTATGCTCGAAGTCGTTCAGTATCAGGGATACCCGCTTGGGCCGCAGATCAGGTGGGAGCCGTGAGGGATGAACAATCAGCCCTGCGAGAGGATATTTGTGGACATTACCAGAAGAACATTTGAACGCTCAGGCATCGAATGAGGCGAGAGTTGATTTCACCTCCAAGATTGCCAATGCAAGGAGGACCCTGCAGGGAGAGGCTAAGGCGGTGCTGGTGCTCCGGGGCAATGATGAGGGAATCAGGATTGTGGGGGAGAAGGAGCAGTGAACTCATGAGGAAGAAAAGGTCCAGGATCATCGGAGCGTTGCTGATTTTCTTCGCCGGCCTGTTGATTGTCGGGTACGCGCCTGTTGGCGTGAATCTCTGGTTTCTCGCGATCGATCCGGTTTATATGATCCCGAGGGAATCATCGATCTTCGTTTTTAAGCCGACGGTAATGAATGCCGGTTCCGGGGACTGGTGGATATACGGTGAGGATGGAAACAATTTCTACTATTTTACAGGTGATGGACCGTCTCTTTATGTAAGCTATCCGAAGGAACCGGCTGCGCAGTGCAATGGTTTTGAGCCGACAAATCACGACACGTGGTGTGTACGTAATTAAACGGCTGGCGAGGAAAGAGAAAGAGTGGTTTACGTGACGCGAAACCCGGAAGGGGTCCGGCCGCCGATGAACACGGAAGATCGGGAAAGGAGCATGTTATGAGATCAAGACGTCGTATTGCGCTGATCCTGGGATTCGTTGCCGTGTCACTTTACACAATTTGTGCATCTGCCGCGCCGGATTGTGACAGGAACAGTAAGGGTGATTGCTGGGACGAAGGGATTGAATATGCCGGGAACATTAACGGCCGTTACCCGATCCAGATGCTGCTCAAGTTGGAGGGTAAGAGTTTCAAAGGGTACATGTTTTATGAATCGACTGCGAAGTATATCTTCCTTCAGGGAACCGTGACCCCGAAAGGCCTCGCCACGGTCAAGGAAGTGGATGAGATGAGTAAAAAGGTTACCGGAGTATTTGAAGGGCAGTTGGGCGAAGCAGGCTTTTCCGGCACGTGGTCTTCGCCGGACGGGAAAAAGCGCGTGCCATTCAAACTGACCGCCATCCCTGGCACGGCTGCCGCCTTCTCAGGCCAATACCGATGCGAGATCAAAGAAGAAAACTTCTTCCAGACCGTGGAGTTGAAGGTAGACCACGGCAAGGTAGAGAAATTTACTATTATAAGCGGCCTCGGGCCGCACTGGCATACGTGCGATCTGGGCCTGGAGAATTTAACGCAAGAACGGGGGAAGCCATATATCCTGCTTCTGCCGGACGGCAGGTTTCAGTCTGAAAGCAACAAGCTTTACGGAGACCAGAGAGAGCGCATTAGGGTCAAGGAGACGCAGAACACAATTGCCGTTCAGTTTTTCGGAAGCTGGAGACTCGCATGCGGTTTGAACGCACTCATGGCAGATGTGCTGATCAACAAGAAGACCGGAAAATGCAAGGCTCTCTTTTGATGCAGGAGTGATGCGTGCAGTTCCGTTTCAAAGACCCGGAATAAACAAATGCGCAAAGAGCTCGAAGACGCAAAACTATCTGAAGCCGGAGTTTTCTCAGGGTTTCTGAATTCCAGTTTTCTCGGGAATGACCAACGAGTTCTGCGGCGGACTTTTTTGCAAAATCATCACGCTTGATGCCATTCTAAAATAGAGAGGAATATGAAAAATGAGACGCTGCCCTTTGCTGTTGATATTGGTTGTCCTTGTGATTGCCGGGTGCGCAAATGAACTGCCTGCGGACAAGAAAGACTACGTGGGCATGTGGAAGAACAACGAGGTGTCGCTATTAATCACCCAGAGTGGCCGGATAGAATATGAAAACAAAGGCGGGTCCGCAAAGACGTCTATTTCAGCGCCGATAAAGGTGTTCACGGACCAGAAGATCAAGGCCGGCATACTCTTTTTCACGACCGATTTCGTGATCACTAGTCCGCCGAAAGAAGAGAACGGCGTATGGACCATGGTGATCGACGGCAGGAAGCTGTTCAAATCCGCCGAAACGGACGGCAGGCCTCAGGCCCAGGTAGTACCCACCCTGGACAAAATCCGCGCAATGGTTACGACGGACCTGCGGCTTCTCGGCAAGGGCATCAAGGCGAACGACTTCGCGGACTTTATCGGCGACGCCTCGATGCAGTTCCAGAGCCAGATCAGCAACGACAAAATGCGGGAGCTGTACAAGCCGTTCGTTGAAAAGAAGATCGACCTGGCTAGTTTCATGGTCGGCGACTTTGTCCTTACCTCCGAGCCCGTCGTATCGCGGGAAGGCGTGTTTTCGGTCAAGGGTAAATACCTTACGAAGCCCGTTTCCCTGAAGTTCGAGTCAACGTTCGTGTATGCTCATCCGGACTGGAAAACCCTCGGCATCAACGTGGCGGTCGGAAAGGACTGAGGATCGGGGGCAGGGGCAGTATGCTGGAAAGAAAGTGACGGAGCACATATGTTTATAGCGCATCTTCCCGCAGGATACCTTTGGACGCGATACCTTCTCAGAAGGCGTTTCGCTACGGACGTGCGGTCATCATTGTATCGGAAGCTCATGGCCCTCGGCCTCGCCGGGAGCCTGCTGCCGGACGTCGATATGCTGTATTTTTATCTCATCGACAACCGGCAGCACCTGCACCACGGCTACTGGACGCATATACCACTGTACTGGCTCGCGCTGTTCATTATGTCGCTTCTTGCAGGGAGAATATTCGACAAGCCTTCGCTTAGGCCGGCTGCGGCAGTTCTTTTTTCGAACGTCTTGATCCATCTGGTCCTCGATACCGTAGTGGGCAAAGTCCGCTGGTTCGCGCCGTTTTCGGGCCATGATTTTATGTTGTTCGAGGTCCCGGCGCGGCACGGCTGGTGGGTATGGAACTTCATGTTTCATTGGACGATCTTATTAGAGCTTGCGCTTGTCATTGCAGCTGTCGTTACGTTCCTGATTTCGAGGCGGACCCTTGTAGCGGCGAAGTCATAACAAGAGCGCTGAATAAGCATGGGGCGACGAAGGAGGGCTTACCGTCATGAGCATTCGTTCTATTACCCTCTTGATGCTTTGTCTTGCGGCCGCAGTTACCGCAGCAATGCCTGACAACGTGCGCGCGGGGCAAAGAGCTGCAGCGCCGAAGGCGACGACAGGGAGCAATGTCGTTCGTTCCATTGACGCGAAACTGCTGGAGCAGGTGAGAAAGATCGCGGCCGATATTCTGCGGGTCAAACCCCGGGATATCGCCGTAGATGTTCCGCTCTCAAAACAGAAGTTCCGCGCAGACGATCTGGATATGGTGGAGATCGTTATGGCGCTCGAAGAAGCCTATAAAATAGAAATACCCGACAATGAACTCGGCAGAGACAATAAAGAGATCGTATCTACAATGTCCGTCAGGAAACTTGCTGAGATTGTGGCGCGGAAGCAATCCAAGTAAGGCCCCGGATCCTTCGGGAACGAGGAGAATGACATGGTAAAGCAAATATTGCGGTTTATCGTTTACGGACTCCTTCTTATGTCATTTGACATTCCGGCCGGCACGCTGACAGCAATGGAAGCAACGACCGCCAGCGACGACGAGGCCAGGGCATTCCTCGCCCGCTGGTTGGAGCTGAGCCAGGACAACAATGACTTTGACGCCGTGATGACAATGTATGCCGACACGGTGGACTTCTACAAACTCGGCCGCGTCAAAAAAGATGCGGTTAGGGCGGACAAACGAAAGTACTTTGACCGGTGGCCGATGCGCGAGCATGTTCTTACGACCATCACCGTGTCTCCCGGCAATGCGGTGAATGAAATGAAGGTGGGGGCGGTTTTCCATTACAAGATCAACGACGGGAAAAAATCGCTTCAAGGTGATGCGGACACGATACTCGTGCTCCGGAAGGAGAACGGCAAGGTCCGGATCGTGAGCGAGAAGGAGGGGACGCGGGAGAAGGGCAGCCCAACAGGCAGCAGCGCAGGCAACGATGATGAGGCGAAAAAGCAGCTGCTGGGAGAACATCTCCTGTCCCTCCAGTGGATAAGCTGGGACCACTTCGGCAAGGCCGTTGTTACGGAGCAGAACGGCGCTCTGTCCATCAAAGGAGAGCAGAAAAGCGAGAAGAACGACGATTACGTCACGATCAACGGCATCGTCACAAAAGTCGGCGCCGGGGAATTTACCTTCACGGGTACGATCATCACAAAAATTAGTTACATCAACGGGGGCAAACCCTGCAAACGCGAAGGTGAGATGACGTTCCGGATTACCGGCAAACGGAGATACTGGCGGCTTGTGCAGATGGACAACCCCTGCGATCAGGCAACTGATTACGTGGATATCTATCTCAGGTGAGCGGGGCCGCTCCTGTATGATCTATGCTGTGAATTCGATTGACTGGAGATATTGATTGGAGATAAGGGAAGCGAGGAACAAGTGAATATGATATCATTGTTATCTTACAATGCCCACTCAGCCGGGAGAAGCTTTCGGCATAAACCATAAAGGAGGAAAGATGAAAAAAAGAACAAGTCTTATGCTGGTTCTGGCAGGCGCTATGCTCATGCTGGTGAGCGCCTGCGCCTCGGTGCCCCTGGCGCCGCCGGAAATGGATATGAAGGCCAAGAACATGGCCGCGCCCAAGGACAAGGCGCTCGTCTATTTGTACCGCAATGAAACCATGGGTTCCGCCATCAAGATGACGGTGAACCTCGACGGCAGGTTCGCCGGCCAGACAGCTTCCAAGACGTACTTCATGTGGCTGCTGCCGCCGGGAAAGCACGACTTTGCATCAGTCACGGAAAATACGTCGACGCTGAATCTCGACGCAAAGGCGGGAGAGGCATACTATATCTGGCAGGAAGTGAAGATGGGCATGTGGGCCGCCGGCTCGAAGCTGCAGCTCGTCGACAAGGCCACGGGGAAACAAGGAGTGGAAGAGTCGAAGCTGATCGCAACAAACCCTTAAGGGCGGCCGCGTATGTGCCCGGAAGACAGGAATCTCTCCCGGCTGAGTGGAAAAATTCCTTTTATTGCCTCGGATGAACACGGATAGTGTTATTACGGATTGCGGAATGCGGAATGAATGCCAAAACGTGAAATCTGGCCACGGACGGGGAGGGAGGCACTGTTGATCCGTTACGCCGTGAGTCTCTGTCTGGGGGCTTTATTGCTGCTGATGAGTGCCGCGCCGGGGGCGTCTACCGTCTACGCCATGGGGAGCCGGGACCTGCAGACGAACGTTCCTCTCCCAGCCCTACCCATGTTCGAGACGTTCTTGATCCGGTCCGATGCCCCGGCAGGTGAGTTGACGGAGATCATCCTTCGCCTATTCGCGGAGAATAAGACGCTTCGGAAGCTGTCATGCGAACGATGGAAGGACGGAACGCGTCTCGACTGCCACAGAAGGAAAGGGGATGACTTGTTCTACGTCTATCTTCAGCCGAAGGACAATACTGTCCGGCTCTCCATCGATCCGCAGAATTATGAACCGGGGTATAAACCGGATTATCAGTATTTTTATCGCCTCAGGGACGAACTTCGGAATTCCCTGGAGGCCACATTCGGAAAAGAACAGGTGATCCAGGGAGCGGAGCGCAAAGCAACCGCCCCGGATGACGAGTCTCTAAAGTATTTTGACGAGATGCTCAAGGCGCCGGATTTCGCCAGTTGGACGAAGATAAAAGAAGAGGCAATTCTTCAGTTTGCTGGAGCGGAAGTGGCCAGGAAGGAACCGCCCTATTGGGCCAGGGGAGCGTTTCTGGAATTGACCGCCCATCAAGATGATGTCTGGATCGTGACCGCCTTGGCCCCCTATCCAGGGAACACATTGGGTGACTTTCGCTGGATGGAGATTACGGGTGACGGCAAGATTATCAGATACCATAACGGGACGAAGAAGGATCTTGAATGGTTGCGATCAATCAGGATGAAGAAGCGGGTAAACGAGAATTAGGGCCGAACCATGTGGTCGGCTGCCGTAGAAAGCGCGGCCCTGCACATTCCCAGGCCAATGGCTCTTTGAAAGGCACTGAGTTAAGAACTTGAAAATTGCAACAATAGCGAGTGTTCTTATACGATTTTGAAATTTTAATCTTCTGGAGGGGGAGTAAATGCATACTCGATCGTTATTGATTCTGGCAGTGCTTGTTCTCATACCACAACTTTCCATCGCTGGAGAAAGCGCTGAGTGGTGTGACCAACGGTGGGGCCGATTGTCTGCCGGTCAGGGTGGCGGCAGCGGGCAGGATTATAACAAACTGCTTGCGGAATGGCAGAAATTAGAGGCAAAGTGCAAAGGAACGGGCTTATATGAGGCGCGGCTGGCGACGGTGCATGTCCTGTTGGGTCAATATGCGAAAGCACGGGATGTATTGGATCCCATACTCAGGAACGATAAGCTGCCGGGCAACTACCGCGCGATGGCGGAAATGGTCAGGCTGAACGCCGATTCGCGAGAAGCGCACGCCCGCGCGGAACCGGACCGCAAGCAACTCGAGGCCATCGAGAAACGGGTGGTCAAGCTCATAGAACAGCATCCGCACTATTCGCCGTTTTATCTGTTCCTTGGGAACCTTCGCCTGGAACTCGGAGACTACCGCGGCGCCATCGGTCCGTTGGAAAAGATGAGCCGGTTTGAAGACGGCAATCGATGGGACGTATACCGCAACCTGACCATAGCCTATGCCAACATAAGCGATTATAAGGCAGCGCTCCGGTCTGCTGATGAGGCTCATGTGTTAAATAAAGGAGTAACCTCGCATGAGGAATTCATGTATGCTTGCGCCATCGCGTACGCTGCGACGGGAAACATCGGTGCCGCAAAGGATACGCTTACGTTGATTCTGAACAAGAAACCGCACTTGCAAAGCGATCCGAGATTTCAGCAGACGGTGCAGAAGGCAAAACAACTGAGCGGTGGTAAATTTAAATAAGCAGCAATCTGTCATATTCATGCGCGTCCTCAAAGGGCTGTGCTTTTTGGAGACCGCTAATTCCAACAATGAGACACTAAAAACATTCTAAGGAGGCAGTATGGCAGTTTTTTCGGCATCATTTGGTGTCAAAAGCGACGTGAAGTTCGATGTCCCGGCAGATTCCTGATGCGATTGCGGCCCGAACTCCGGCATGTCGCCGGGCCCCTTACGCCGGACGTTGGCCGTATCGTGGCGTAGTGAGCCATGTCGCGCTGATGAGTGAGGATTATTATTAGTGCTCAAACAAAGAAAAGCGAAGCCGCCTCTCATCGTGATCAACGGCGTCACGTATTCGACCGACACGGCAATGC
>CAKKPG010000050.1 GCA_919901555.1 Nitrospiria bacterium
TGGTGGTGGCATCCGGAAGCAATGGCTATGCTCTGCGCAAAGGCCTTGGAAAACGATATCGAGACCGAATATGTCCGGAACCTCGTGAGGGTCCACCGCCTGGCGCCCGAAGAGCCTCCCCAACATATAGAGAGCTGGCCCTGGCCGGTGAAGATCCACACCCTGGGACGCTTCTCGCTCCTCCTTGACGACAGGCCCGCGCGGTTCCCCGGCAAGGCCCAGCACAAACCTTTGGAGCTGCTCAAGGCATTGATCGCCTTCGGCGGCAGGGACGTGGGTTCGGAGCGGCTGGCGGAAGTGTTGTGGCCGGACGCGACAGGGGACGCGGCCCAGAGCGCCCTGGACACCACGCTGCACCGGCTGAGAAAAATAATGGGCAATGATAAGGCCGTCGAACTCCGGGAAGGGCACGTGAGCCTGGACCCCCGCTGTTGCTGGGTGGATGTCTGGGCCCTGGAGCGGCTCATGAACCAGGCGGAAAAGTCCGGGTCCCCCGAGCTCACCGAAAAAGCCCTTGCACTGTACCGGGGGCACTTTCTGGGAACAGAGACCGAGCAGTCATGGGCCATTCCCCTCCGTGAGCGGCTGCGAAACAGGGTGTTGCGTCATCTCGTCAGGGAGGGCCGGATATTGGAGGATGCAAAGAGGTGGAAGAAAGCAGCGGAATTCTACCAGAAGGTGCTTGAGATGGACAACCTTGCCGAGGAGGCGTATCAGCGCCTCATGCTCTCCTACCAGCGCATGGGCCGCCGGGCCGAGGCCCTCGCGGTGTACCAGCGCTGTCGCAAGATCCTTTCATCGGTGTTCGGCATCGAACCCTCTCCAGAGACCGAGGCGATCTACCGGCAAATCAAAGATGATGAAGTCGTAAAAACTAAAAATCTACCGCTGAGACGCTGAGAAGAACGTATTAAAATTAAGGAGCTTTTCTCCGAGCCTCCGCGTCTCTGTGGTTAAAAAAATGACTTTTTACGAGACCATCAAAGATTCGAAGAAGGCGGAAAGCGGTTTCCGTAAGGGTTTGGCATGAGAGCAGGCCGCGTCTCAATAGCCAAGATAACCCGGCCGAAGGCCTCCGGTGTTTTGCGCCGTGAGCGGCTGTTTTCCGTTCTGGACAGCGACCGCACCCGGCCGCTTGTATGGGTCGCCGGCCCGCCGGGCGCAGGGAAAACCACGCTCGTCGCAAGCTGGCTCGAGGCCCGCAGGCTTCCTTGCCTGTGGTATCAAGTGGATGAGGGCGATGGGGATATTGCGACCTTCTTTTACTATATGGGCCTGGCCGCCCGGAAGGAGGCGCCGCGAAACCGCAAGCCCCTGCCGCTGCTGACCCCCGAATATCTCCAGAATATCCCCACATTTACGCGCCGGTATTTCGAAAACCTTTACGGCAGGCTGCAACCGCCGTTTGCGCTGGTGTTCGACAATTATCAAACGGTTTCTGCGGAATCTCAGTTTCATGAAGCGCTGAGCCTCGGGCTCTCGCAGATGCCTGAAGGCAGCTTTGCCGTGGTGATCAGCCGCACTGAGCCGCCGCCTGCCTTCGCTCGCCTGCGCGCCCATGAGCAGATGGTCTTGATCGATGACCACGCGCTGCGCCTCACGGACGAGGAATCCCATGCCCTTGCAGAACTCCGGGGACTGGGAAAGGAGGCGCCTGACACCATTCGCATCCTGCACCAAAGGACCGAGGGCTGGACAGCCGGTCTCGTGCTGATCCTTGAACTGCTGAAAAAGAAAAGCCTGCCCGCAGAAGCCCTTGCTCACCAGGCCCCGCAGGCGGTCTTCGATTACTTTGCAGGAGAAATATTCCAGAAGGCCGATGACCAAACGAAAACCCTGCTCTTGAGAACGGCCTTTCTCCCTTCCCTTACGACAGGCATGGCGGAGCGGCTTACCGGTCTGGACAAAGCGGGCCGCATCCTCGGGGGCCTGGTCCAGAAGAATTATTTCACGGTGAAGCACTCTTCCCTGGAACCGGTCTACCAATACCATCCGCTGTTCAGAGAATTTCTGGTGACGAGGGCGCGCGAGGTTTTTTCCGCAGAGGACATCTCCCGCATCCAGCGGAATGCGGCCGCGCTCCTGGTGGAAACAGGGCATTTCGAGGACGCCGCTTCGCTCCTTTCCAGCGCAAAAGATTGGGACGGATGCGCCCGGCTGGTCTTGGGCCAGGCAAAATCGCTCATTGCTCAGGGGAGATCGGTTACCCTTGAAGAATGGATTCTTGCCATGCCGGAAGAGCTCAGGGCAAAACGTCCGTGGCTCCTCTTTTGGCTTGCCATGTGCAAACAGGCCTTCAACCCCGCCGGGAGCCGCGCCCTGTTTGAGAAGGCCTTTCACGCATTCAAGGCAAGCCGGGACCCGGCCGGGTGGCTTTTATCCTGGGCCGGCGCAGTCGACACCTTCATATATGAGTGGCATGAGTTCGCCCGCCTCGACCGGTGGATTCAGGAGCTTGATATACACCTGCGCAGCAAGCCGTCGTTTCCTTCTCTCGAGATCGAGGCGCGCGTGTCCGCCTCTATGATGGGTGCGCTGCTCCTCCGGAGACCGGATCATCCCCAGGTCCGGAAGTGGACGGAACGGGCCCTGGCGCTCGCAAGAAAAAGCGAGGACGCCGGTCTCCGTTTGCAGGCCTACATGAACGCCGGCGCCTATTATGACTTCATGGGCGATCACGCCAATGCAGGCGCCGCTGCTGAAGAGCTCGGAAAAGCGGCACGGTCATCGTCCGCCACGCCTTTAACAATCACCTCCTGGAAATGGATGGAGGCCTATGTGAACACCGCCACGACAACGGACTACGACCTCTCCCTGCAGCTTCTTTCAGAGGGCCAGGAAACGGCCCAAAAGAACGGCGTGCACGTCTGGGACCACCAGAACTTCGGCGTCGGGGTCGTGACCTGTTTGAACAAGGGCGATTTCAAGGCGGCCGCCGAGTATCTCAAAAAGAAGGAAGAAACCCTCGCAAGCGGCCAGCGCATGAGCGTCAGTCAATATCACCATCTTGCCGCGTGGTACTATCTGCTCCTCGGCGACGTCCCTCGCGCCCGGGAACATGCCGAGGCCGGCCTGGCGCTGGCGATTGATTCGGGGGCGCCGTTCGCGGTGGCGATCCTGCGGCTCTCCGTTGCGCAGACCTTGCACGCGGCAGGAGATTTCCGGGAAGCCCGGGATCAGCTTAACCGCGCCGCCAAAGACATCAAGAGATGCGGAAGCCTCATACTGGAGTACATGTGCACAATGGCAGAGGCCCAGTTTGCCTTCGACCAAGGCAATAAGGCGGCAGCGCTCACCTCCCTCCGCAAGGCAATGACCCTGGGTCGTGAGCAAAACTACATAACCATGTTCTTCTGGTGGCAGCCGGACGTGATGGCCCGGCTCTGCGCAAAGGCGCTCGAAGCAGGAATCGAGGTGGAATACGTCAAGCATCTCATCCGTGCGCGCAATCTGGTTCCCGACGCGCCGCCGCTGGAAGTGGAGAACTGGCCCTGGCCGGTGAAGATCTATACCCTGGGACGCTTCTCGCTCCTCCTGGACGACAAGCCCGTGCGGTTCCCCGGCAAGGCCCAGCACAAACCTTTGGAGATGCTCAAGGCC
>CAKKPG010000051.1 GCA_919901555.1 Nitrospiria bacterium
GATGATACGGCGAATGTGGCGGAAGCCGTGCTGAACGGCGGCCTCTGCCTGGGGGTGGTGGGGGCGAAGGTTTCGGACCCTCGCATTGAAACGCACGCCTTTCTGAAGGATGAGCTCGTTGTCGCTGTCCCTTCAAGCCATCCATGGGCGCGAAAAGGAAGCATCCCCGCAGAAGCGCTGAAAAAAGAACCCTTCATCCTCCGTGAAGAAGGCTCCGGCACGCGGCGCATCATGGAAGAGCGTCTGGCGAAGGCGGGGCTTTCCCTCGGGGACCTGCAGGTGGTGGCTGTCATGGGGAGCAGCGACGCCGTGCGCCAGGCGGTCAAGGCGGGGCTCGGCGCCTCGATCCTTTCCATCCGCGCCCTCGAGGACGATCTGCGGGCGAGGCGTCTCTCTGCCCTCCGGCTGAAGGGCATGAAACTCGAGCGGAGCTTCTCGGTGATCCTGCTCAAGGGCAGGAGCCGCTCGCCTCTCTGCAAGGCGTTCCTGGATTTCCTGCTGAAGGCAAAATAATTTTCCGAACCACAGATGAACACGGTAAAGATGCAAACGATGGGCTAAAGGCTTATATTCCTTTCAAGCAGTATTTATCCGTTAATAAAATAATTTTCCGATTCAACCAAACCCGTTCTCCCGTGTCTCATTAGACGGTTCGCAAAAATATCCCCTCACCCCTGCCCTCTCCGCCGAGGGGAGAGGTTATAGGTGGGTAGGGAATCTTAAGGAGGAACTGGTCATGAAAAAGTTAAAAGTGATAAGTTTTGTCGTGGTACTATTGACCGTTGCGGCGATGGCCGCAGCCCAGCCCTGGCAGGGCTGGAAGGGGAGCGGCGGCTGGGGCCTGGGTGGCGGTTATAACCGGATGTACGACCCCTCCAAGGCGGAGACCGTGAGCGGCGAAGTGGCTTCCGTGGAACAGATCACCCCCATGCGGAAAATGGGCACGGGCATCGGCCTCAAGCTGAACACGGGCAAAGAGACGCTCCTGGTGCACCTCGGTCCGCAGTGGTACATTGAGCGCCAGGACATGAAGATCAAGGCAGGCGACAAGGTGGAGGTCAAAGGCGTAAAGGCAGTGCGCATGGGCCGGGACGTCTTTATTGCCGCAGAGGTGAAAAAGGACGGAGAGATCCTGAAGCTCCGCGACGATGCCGGTTTCCCTGCCTGGGCGGGATGCAGCAGGTTGCGGCAGGATAAATAACGCTGCAAGGACGCGCAAAAGGCGCAGACGCCATGGGACACGGATAAAATCGGGAGGAGCGGACAACGGATTACCCATGAGTGAATATCCGCTTTTCCGGATTTTTATCCCTGCCCCTGTTTTCCCCGCATAAAATCCCCGCATAAAATCCTTGACTCTTTCCCTCCTTGCTTCTAAAATGACCCGGTAAATATCAGCCACCGGCGGACTATGTATTCTGATCTTACTTACAGCGACGCTGCCTCGGGCGCAGTCACCTTGCTGACAAAAGGGACGCTCGGCAAGGCCGACGTGTTTATAGCGCACCATCGGGGCCTGCGGTTCATCGTCAAGGACTTCGAGAAAAAGGGCTTTTGGGAGCGGAACTTTTTCGGCCGCTTCGTCATCGGCCGCGAGGCCCGTGCGTACCGCGCCCTTGCCGGGATCGACGGCCTGCCGTCCCAGTTCAAACGGCTTACGCCCTGTTCCCTGGCCATCGAATATCTGGACGGGAAGGATTTCGGCGGCATCCAGCAGGGAGAGATCGGGCCCGGCGTCGTCCTTCAGTTCGAGCGCATCGTTGAAGACCTCCATGACCGGGGCTGGGTGCACCTTGATCTCCAGAGACGTATGAACATCCTGCTCGTGAACGGAAAAGTGTACGTCGTGGACCTGGCGTCCGCCTTTCATCCCGGGGCGGTCCCCGTCATCGGCCGCTGTCTTTTGCGTATGATGAGTTTTTTCGACCGGCTCTCGCTCATCAAGCTCAAAAAGCTGTACGCGCCCGAGCTGATCACGGCGCGGGAGCGGAAGCTGCTGAAACTGCGGAACCTGGTCATGCCGACGAAGTGGTGATAGAGAAATTGCGGAATGCGGAATGTGGATTGCGGAATGAACGTTGACGCACTGCCTCGTCGAAGTTGCAATTCGCAATCCAGAATCCGAAATATAAGGAGATATCCATGGCGGTCAAAGGCACTCTGAAGTACAAACTCACGAAGATAACGACGAGGACGGCGGCGGCGGGTGTGGTGGCGCTGGTCATGTTCTATCTGGCAAAGGATCAGAAACTGGAGCCGGCCTGGTTCATTCCCGGAGCGCTCATCACCATGCTCGGCGAATGGCTCAGGCTCTGGGCAGCGGGCCACCTGAGAAAGAACAAGCAGCTCACCACCACGGGCCCCTATGCCTACGTCAAGAACCCCCTGTACATCGGCACGCTCCTGATCACGATGGGATACAGCGCCATGGCGAGGAACATCTATATCATGCTCGCCGGTTTTGTGTGGTTCTTCATTTACTATGCGCCGTACAAGAAGAAGCAGGAGAATGAGAAGCTCGTCGGCAGCTTCGGCAAGGCCTGGACGGAGTACGACAAGGCGGTCCCGGACTACATGCCCAGCCTCTCGCCGTACCCGGGCAGGGGAAAGAACAGATGGAGCTACGACGTGGTGAAGGAAAACTCGGAGCACGAAACCGCGGCAGCCGTGTTCATCGGTTTTGCCGTCATGCTGTACACGCTCGTGAGATAGCGGCCCTATTCCCGCTCTCGGCAAGACCCCGTCTCTTTTCTGCGCATGGCGCATGCAGGACCTGTGACGCGGCACGATATCTTTCAGGGATGCCGACAGCTCCTGCCCTTTCAGTTCGAGGGGCGGGAGTTTTCGTTTTGGACGGTCCCGTGAAAAGAGTGTTTGGAACCATGCCGAATTCATACAGCCGCACCCTCGTTTATACCCTTCATTGACACCCTCAGAGAGAAAGAGTAATATTTAATCATGCCGAAGTTCCGGATCGTATCAGACTTCAAGCCCACGGGAGACCAGCCCCAGGCCATCGAAAAGCTGGCCGAAGGGGTCCTCAAAGATCTCAGGCATCAGGTCCTCCTCGGTGTCACGGGCTCGGGCAAGACCTTCACCATGGCGAATGTCGTCGAGAAGATCCAGAAGCCCACGCTCGTCATCGCGCACAACAAGACGCTCGCGGCCCAGCTCTATAATGAGTTCAAGGAGCTCTTCCCGGAAAATGCCGCGGAGTACTTTGTCTCGTACTACGATTATTACCAGCCCGAGGCCTACCTCCCCACGACGGACACTTACATCGACAAGGACTCCGCCATCAACGAGCAGATCGACCGCATGCGCCACGCGGCAACGAACGCGCTTTTTGAGCGGAACGACGTTATCGTCGTCGCCTCGGTCTCGTGCATCTACGGCCTCGGCTCGCCCGAGGCGTACCACGGCATGCTCCTGTTCCTCGAACAGGGCCAGCGCATCGAGCGGGACGCCGTCCTCCGGAAGCTCGTGGACATCCAGTATGAGCGGAATGACTATGACTTTCACCGGGGGACCTTCCGGGTCCGCGGCGACGTGGTAGAGATATTCCCGGCGTCCTACGAGTCAACGGCCATCCGCGTGGAGATGTTCGGCGACGAGATAGAATCCATCTCCGAGTTCGACCCCCTCCTCGGGCATGCCATCCGGAAGCTCCCCAAGGCCGCCATCTACCCCGGCAGCCATTATGTCATTCCCGAAAGCAGGATGAAGGCCGCCATCGACGGCATCCATGACGAGCTCCGGGAGCGGATCCAGCACTTCCGCAGGGAGAACAAGCTTATCGAGGCCCAGCGCATCGAGCAGCGGACCATGTTCGACCTGGAGATGATCCAGGAGATGGGCTACTGCCACGGCATCGAGAACTATTCCCGCCACCTTTCGGGCCGGGCCCCGGGCGAGCCGCCGCCGACGCTTCTCGATTACTTTCCAAAGGATTATCTTTTAATCGTCGACGAGTCCCACGCCACGATCCCCCAGATCGGCGGCATGTACAACGGCGACCGGGCAAGGAAGACCACGCTCGTGGATTACGGATTCCGTTTGCCCTCGGCCCTCGACAACCGGCCGCTCAATTTTCAGGAGTTCGAAGCACGGGTCCACCAGACCGTATACGTCTCGGCAACGCCCGCGGACTTTGAGATCGAAAAATCCGGCAAGAGGATCATCGAGCAGGTGATCAGGCCCACGGGCCTCACGGACCCGCAGATCGCGATCCGGCCGGTCAAAGGTCAGGTGGACGACCTGCTTTCAGAGATACGAAAACACGCCGCGGCAGGCGAGCGCGTGCTTGTCACGACGCTCACGAAGCGCATGGCAGAGGATCTGACGGAGCACTATAAGGAACTGAACGTGAAGGTGGCGTATCTCCATTCCGACATCGACACCCTTGAGCGTGTGGACATTATCCGCGATCTGCGCATGGGCAAGTACGACGTGCTCATCGGCATCAACCTCCTGCGCGAAGGCCTCGACATCCCCGAGGTCTCGCTCGTTGCCATCCTCGATGCGGACAAGGAAGGGTTCCTCCGTTCCACACGCTCGCTCATCCAGACCATGGGCCGGGCAGCGCGGCACGTGAACGGCGAAGTGATCCTCTACGCCGAGAAGATCACCGATTCAATGAGGAACGCTATTGCCGAGACAAACCGCAGGCGCACAGTACAGGAAGAATATAACAAGAAACACAACATCACGCCGATGTCCATCAAGAAGAACATCCAGGCCGCGCTCAGGACCGTGTACGAGCAGGATTACTTCACGGTGCCGATCGCAGCAGAGGAGGCGGCGGAGTATCTCTCCATTGTTGATATTCCGAAGCTCGTCGAACGGCTGGAAAAAGACATGCGTGCCGCTGCCAAGAAACAGGATTTCGAGCGCGCGGCCCAGATCCGCGACCGGATCAAGAAGCTGAGGGAGCAGGAGTTGGCAATGGGGGTGAAGGTGGA
>CAKKPG010000052.1:0-10697 GCA_919901555.1 Nitrospiria bacterium
AGTCCATGGGGCCAGGTCTATATTGTTGGACTGCGGGCGTTATGGGTTTGTTTTCTTGCCTGTAACAAGTCCACAATGGGGGCATAGTGTCCCAAGTGGACTATGAATGGATAGTAGATATTCGCAAGCTACGCTGATTCGGGTTTGGACTCCAAGCATTAAGAGGAATTTCACCATGCCAAAAAACTTCAATCCCCATCTGCAAGCTGCGGTCCTCGAAGTCGTCGAGAACCAACTCGTCGAGCAACAAGCCATCGTAGTTTTCATCAACAAAAAGAACACTGAGTGGCACACTCTCTGCGCGCAGATAGAAGCCCAAAGCACCACCCTCACCGCCTATCGCAAGTCGCAGATAAACGAATGCGTCACCGGCCGGCGGCGGATCACTGAAGCGGATGTGGCGCGGGTAGGCAATGGGAGGAAGCCGACATGAACAACGAAGAAACTTCCAAACTTGCTGTTTTTGAAGGAAAACAGATCAGAAAAATCCTTCATGAGGGCGAGTGGTGGTTCTCGATCATCGACGTGGTCGAGGTTCTAGTTGGAGGCGACCGGCCTCGCAAATATTGGAACGATCTAAAGAAAAAACTCACCGCCGAAGGTTATTCTGAAGTGTCCGAAAAAATCGGACAGTTGAAAATGGCCGCCCCGGATGGGAAGCAGCGGCTGACTGACTGCGCCAATACCGAGACCCTGTTCCGGGTCATCCAGTCCATACCCTCGCCCAAGGTGGAACCGCTCAAGCGCTGGCTTGCCAAGGTTGGCAATGAGCGGATAGAAGAGATCGAGAATCCTGAGCTTGCCATGGGCCGGATGCAGGATCTCTACGAAAAAAAGGGCTACCCAAAGGAGTGGATCGACAAGCGGTTGCGGGGTATCGCTGTAAGACAGGACCTTACCGATGAGTGGAAGGAGCGCGGAGCTGCGACCAACCTGGAATTTGCCATCCTGACCAACGAAATCATACAGGGCGCTTTTGACCTGAAGGTAGACGAATACAAGCAGGTGAAGGCCCTGGTGCGGGAGAACCTGCGCGACCACATGACTGATATCGAACTCATCCTCACCATGTTAGCCGAGGCGACAACCACGAAGCTGCACCGGGACCGGGATTCACAGGGCATGGCGCCGCTCAAGAAAGACGCGAAAGACGGCGGCGCGGTGGCCGGCAGGACGCGCAAGGATATCGAGCAACAGACGGGTAAGCCGGTGATCTCGACCGGGAACTTCAAGCAGTTGGCAGGCAGGAAATTGAAGAAGTTGAAGGCGGGCGAGGACTGACCATGCCCAGAAAGAAAAAACCCCCGGAGTTTCGTAGGTCGGGAAGAGCAGAGCGAAACCCGACACAATTGAAGAATAACCTCGGAAACGTTGATACACACGTTGTATTGCGATTGATAAATCCATGGTGGATATAATCAAGCATTCAGGCAATATCGAATAGGTTCGCTATCAGCGGTTTCGATAAAATTGATGCGATCCCCCCTTTCTGATTCAAGCGGATCATGGTATTATGGCTATGATGAAAGGAGTTGAAAATGCCGACAATTTCCATGTTCTATGGTATCATAATTAGGATGTTCTTCAGAGACAACGAAAAACATAAACTTCCTCACATTCACGCCGAATATCAAGGTCAGATCGGCGTCTATTCGATCCCGGAGGGAGAACTGCTGGCAGGCTCGCTGCCAAATAATAAACAAAAACTGGTCATTGCATGGATAGAAATCCGAAAGGAAGAGTTGATGGCCGATTGGAACCTTGCGGTGAACGGCCAGAAAATATTTACGATAAGGGGGTTGGATTGACCATGGAAAACATACGCAATATCGTCCCGAAGCCTGATATGACGCTGCATATCATTTTCAGCGATGGAGTAGAAGGGATCTTTGACGTTCGGCCCTATCTTGCCGATGAAGCATTCGAAGCCTTGAAGGAGCCGGAAGAGTTTATGAAGCTCCATAATGGCGGATATTTCGTTGAATGGGAATGCGGGGCGGATTTGTCGGCGGACACTCTTCGGGCAAGAATGAAAATACTCAGCCACGCCGTGTGAGACGCTTTAAAACTTCACCGGGCCAGGTCTATAATGTTGTACTTGGGAAGATAGGCCCAGTCCACGCGGCCAGGTCTACATTGTTGGACTGCGGGCGTTATGGGTTTGTTTCCTTGCCTGTAACAAGTCCACAATGGGGGCATAGTGTCCCAAGCGGACTATGAATGGACAGTAGATATTCGCAAGCAACGCGATTCGGGTTTGAACTCCAAGCATTAAGGAGAAATTCACCATGTCAAAAAACTACAACCCTCATCTGCAAGCTGCGGTCCTCGAAGTCGTCGAGAACCAACTCGCGGGCAATAACCCGCCGGAAACGAGAAAAACGTATGAGCGTCTGATCCAGGAGGGTCACTCTGAAGAAGACGCGAAGAAGCTCATCGGATGCGTGATCGCGGCGGAAATGTTCTACATCATGAAACAGGAAAAGCCTTTCGATAACGCGCGGTTCGTTGAAGCCCTGAACCGGCTGCCTGAAATCCCCGAGTAAGGATGGGCTTCGGGGATGTTCGTTCTCAGTGTGCATTGCGGTGAGCACCAAAGACAATCTCGCCGAGCCCGACAGCCCGATTTTTGCGGTTTGAAAAAGTTATTGCTATGTTGGTATAAGAGCTTTTTTTCAGATATGCCGCCAGAGCAACAAGATGAAGGTTCATAAAAAGTGAAATTTTAGTTGACAGGTGAAAAGTCTGCGCTTGATTACGCCGGCGAATAGTTGTAAATTATCAAAAATGACAGAGGAGGTGTTTCCCATGCCGATGAAAGTTCAAGAAATCGAGAAAGAAGCGTTGCGACTTTCTTCTCACGAAAGGGCTCTCCTTGCTGAACATCTTATTGGCAGCTTAGAAACCGATACAGATCCTGATGCTGAGCGTTATTGGATTGAAGAGGCCGAACGTCGGTATGCGGATTATAAAGCTGGAAGGGTCAAGGCAATACCGGCGGACCAAGTCTTTAAAGATGCCCGCACAAAATTGAAATGATGCCGATCTCATTTCTTCCAGAAGCCGAACAGGAAATGATCGAAGCCGCACTCTACTACCATTCTCAATCATTCGGTTTGGGAATAGATTATCTCTCCGAAGTTGAAAAAGCTGTTCACTCCATCGCAACATCTCCGCATACATGGCCGATTCTTCAAGGTGATTTAAGAAGACGGCTTAATGGATGCAAGCTTTCAGGTTGAAATATGCTATTGATGTTATCCAAATAAAACCATGACCCTTGCCTACTTCGACTGCTTCTCCGGCATATCCGGCGACATGACCCTCGGCGCCCTCGTGGACGCCGGTGTGTCCATCGAGGCGCTGCGTTCGGAGCTCGCCAAGCTTAACCTGCCCGGCTATACCATCACAAGCGAGAAAGTCGCACGCTCAGGCCTGGCTGCGACAAAAGTAAACGTGATGCTCGACCGGAAAAAACAGCCCGCCCGGCATCTTTCCGATATCCGGACGATCATCGAGGGCTCGTCCCTCTCTCCGGCGATAAAACAGAAGAGCATTGCGATCTTCGAACGCCTGGCAGAAGCCGAGGCGGCCGTCCACGGTACGACGCCGGAAAAAGTCCATTTCCACGAAGTCGGCGCCGTGGATGCCATCGTGGACATCGTCGGCGTTGTCATCGGCCTTGAGCTTCTCGGCGTCACCCGGATCATCGCCTCGCCAATGAACCTGGGGTCGGGCTCGGTCCATACCTCCCACGGGAAGCTCCCCGTTCCCGCGCCCGCGACAGCGGAGCTGCTCAAGGGCATACCGGTGTATTCCTCAGCCATCTCCTTAGAGCTCACCACGCCCACGGGCGCGGCCATTATCAGCACCCTCTGTTCTTCCTTCGGCCCCCTGCCTCAGATGAAGGTAAGCCGCATAGCCCACGGCGCGGGGGGGAAAGACCTTCCGGACCAGCCGAATGTCTTGAGGCTTATGATCGGAGAACTTGCGGCGACCTACGAGGAAGATACGTCGATCGTGATCGAGACGAACATTGACGACATGAACCCGCAGGTTTATGATTATATTATCGAGAAGCTCATGAAGCAGGGCGCGCAGGACGTGTACCTCACTCCGATCATCATGAAAAAAGGAAGGCCGGCGGTCCTGCTCTCGGTGCTCACGGACAGGTCGAAGACCGATGCGGTACTGGACATCATTTTCCGCGAGACCACGAGCATCGGCGTCCGCATCCAGGAAGTAGGAAGGAAGAAGCTGAACCGCGAGATCCACGAAGTGGAGACCTTTTACGGGAAGGTCAGAATAAAGATCAGCAAACGGGGCGACGAGGTCCTGACCGTCACCCCGGAGTATGAGGACTGTAAAAAGATCGCGGAGGAGAAGCAGGTGCCGCTGAAGATGATATTGGAAGAAGCCAAGGCTTGTTTTCTCGCAAAGACGCAAAGAGCGCAAAGGAAACCCGAGAATTAAGGCAATGTATGACTGAAAACGAGATAGCAAAGATTGTTGTAGATCTCTGTGTCAAAATACATAAGATACTCGGCCCTGGACTCCTTGAATCTGTTTATGAAGCTGCGCTCGTGTACGAGCTAAAAAAGCTCGGCATCCCCGTGGAGCAGCAAATCAGCGTTCCTGTGGAATACGATCATTTACATTTAGATATGGGTTCAAAGCGGATGTGATAATCGAGAACAAAGTCATCGTGGAGCTAAAATCAGTTGAGGCTTTACTTGCTGTTCACAAAAAGCAGCTCCTGACCTATTTAAAGCTTACAAAATTCAAGCTTGGACTTCTTACCAATTTTAATGTCGATCTGATGAAGGATGGCATCACCCGTATCGCGAATGGCCTTTGATTTTAACTCGGACTTTCGCCTTCCTTTGCGAACTTTGCGCCTTTGCGAGAGACGCTTTTGATGTTGATTTTATAATTGTTGAGCGAGAAACCAATGAGAACCCTCCGCATTTCCATGGCCCAGATAAACCCCACCGTCGGCGACCTCGCGGGCAACCGCGACAAGATCATCGACTCGATCGGCCGCGCCAAAAAGCAGGGCGCCGACCTCGTCGTGTTCCCCGAGCTCGCCGTCACCGGCTACCCGCCCGAAGACCTGGTGCTCAAGCCCCAGTTCGTCAAGGGCAACCTCCGCACGCTCCAGGAGATCAAAAAGGCGACCAGGGGAATTACGGCCATCGTCGGGTTTGTGGACTTGAACGAACACCTCTACGACGCCGCGGCGGTCCTGCACGACGGCAAGCTCGTTTACACGTATTATAAGATGCTGCTGCCGAACTACGGCGTGTTCGATGAATACCGCTACTTCAAGCCCGGCAACCGGTATCCCGTGCTCACCATCAAAGGGGTGAACGTAGGCGTGAACGTCTGCGAGGACATCTGGTACGCCGACGGGCCCGCCCGATTGCAGTCGCTGGCAGGCGCCGAGGTGATCGTGGCGATCAACGCGTCACCTTATCACAAGAACAAGGGCAGGGAGCGGATGAAGATGCTCGTTGCGCGCGCGAAAGAAAACGACGTCTTCGTCGTCTACGCCAACGCCATCGGCGGCCAGGACGAACTCGTCTTCGACGGCCAGAGCATGGTCCTGGACCGGAAAGGCGCGCTGATGGCCCTCGGGAAACAGTTCGAGGAAGAGTTGATAACCCTGGACCTGAAGCTCACGGGACAGCCGCGCCCCACGCCGGACAGATCATCGGAAAAGATACTGGAGAGGCACCGTGATTTTATTGATACGGTCCTGATCTCCGGGCGCCCGTCGGGGAACAAGAAGCCCGTCCCTGTCCCGCGCAAGGCAAAGCCATACCCGCTCTGCGAAGAAGTGTATCACGCGCTGGTGCTCGGTACGCGAGATTACGTCGGGAAAAACAGGTTCAAGGCAGTGGTCATCGGCCTTTCGGGCGGGGTCGATTCGTCTCTCGTGGCGGCCGTGGCCGTCGAGGCCGTCGGGAAAGAGAACGTGACCGGCGTGTTCATGCCGTCCCAGTACAGCTCGAACGAGAGCTGCGAGGACGCCTATGAGCTGGCGGAAAACCTCGGCATCAAGATCCTGAACATCCCCATTCACCAGACCTTCGAGGCCTATCTCAACACCCTGCGCAGCGTGTTCGCAAAAACGAGAACGGACGTGACCGAGGAAAACATCCAGGCGCGCATCAGGGGCAACATTCTCATGGCCCTTTCGAACAAGTTCGGCTGGCTCGTGCTCACCACCGGCAACAAGAGCGAGATGTCCGTGGGCTACGCCACGCTCTACGGAGACATGGCCGGCGGGTTCGCGGTGATCAAGGACGTGTACAAGACCATGGTGTACGATGCGGCGCGGTGCGCCAACAGGCTCGCCGGAAGAACGCTCATCCCGAAACGCGTCATGACCAAGGCGCCGACGGCCGAGCTCAGACCGAATCAGAAGGACAGCGATTCTTTGCCCGTCTATCCCGTGCTCGACCCGATCCTCAAGGCCTACGTGGAGGACGACAAGGAGTTCGACGAGATGCTCAAGATGGGCTTCGACCGAAAGACCGTGGAGCGCGTGATCCGGCTCGTCGATTCGAGCGAGTACAAGCGCCGCCAGGCCCCGCCCGGGATCAAGATCACCCCCCGCGGACTGGGCAAGGACCGGCGGTTCCCGATAACGAACCGGTATAAGAGCTATTAGGAAAGTTTAAGAGTTGGGGAGTTGGGAAGTTAAACTCCTAAACTCTTCGACCCTTAAACTCCTCAACTTGATTTTCTATGTCCACAGGCACCCTCTACATAATCGCCACGCCCATCGGCAACCTGGAGGACATCACCCTCCGGGCGGTCCGCATTCTGAAAGAAGCGGACCTCATCGCCGCCGAGGACACGCGCCATACGAAGAAGCTCCTCGACCGGTACGGGATCGCAACGCCGCTCACCAGCTACCACGACCATAACAAGGAAGAAAAGGCCCCCGTCATCGTCGCCCGCCTCCTCGAAGGAAAGAGCGTTGCCCTCGTCTCCGATGCGGGGACGCCGGGGATCTCCGATCCGGGATACTTCCTGATCAATCTGGCCGCGCATGAAGGTGTCCCTGTCGCTCCCATCCCCGGCGCAACAGCTGCCATTGCCGCCCTGTCGATATCGGGCCTGCCCACGGACCGTTTCGTGTTCGAAGGTTTTCTCCCGAGCAAGCACACGGCGCGGCTCAAGAGGCTCGAAGAGCTGTCAACGGAAGACCGTACCCTTGTGTTCTACGAAGCGCCGCACCGGGTGATACGGGCCGTTGAGGACGTTTTGAGCGTATTCGGCGACCGGAACGCGGTCCTCACACGAGAGCTGACGAAGGTCCACGAGGAGGTCGTCCGGGGAGCCCTTTCTGAGATTCTCGACCATGTAAAAAGGGGGACCGTCAAGGGCGAGTTCACGCTCATCGTTCACGGAGCAACGGAGATGCGGAGGCAGGCGGACATCTCACCGGAGGAGTATCTGAAAAACCTGATGCTGCACCGGGGGCTGACAAAGAAAGAGGCCATCGCCGTCGCGGCGGAAGAGCTGGGCCTGCCGAAGAAGGAAGTGTATAAGCAGAGCCTGAAGATAAAAGAAAAGGGCGCGCAATAATGACTCATGGCCTCCCCGCCTCATACAACCCCTGAAAAACCCAAGGAAAACTTCGGGCGAAAAGTCGCCCCTTCCTGTGCTATATTTACTCAGTAGGGATTCCTTTTCTTCCCCGTTTTACTCTCCGCAGAGAATCCTTCACTATCTCTGGCCCAAGGAGACCGGAATATGAAATACGTCTCGGCAATTGTCCCGATAATGCTCATCCTCCTTCTTCCTTCCCTGAGCGCCGCAACCGTCAAAGAGATCATCGCCGAAGGCTCCTACAATATGGGCGACGGCGAGACGCCGAACGTCGCCGAGAGCCGCGCGTTGGTCCAGGCCAAGGCGATCGCCCTTGAACGGGCGGGGACCTATGTGGCAAGCTATTCGAAGGTCAAGAACATCAAACTGATGGAGGACGAGATTCAGGTGGTTGCATCGGGCCTGATGGACGTTGAGATCCTGGAAAAAAAGCGGACCATCGTCGGCGACGGCATCAACTTCTTTGTCAGGATAAAGGCAAAGATCAACCCGGACAAGATGGAGGAGATGGCAAAAAAGATCAGAGAGACTTCGGTGGTGGAAGATTTCAAGCGGATCCAGGAGGTCTACACGCAAAGCCGGCAGGAGATCAACGAGCTCAGAAGCCAGCTGGCAAAACTGAACGGAGAAAAGCAAGGGGTGGAAGCAAAGATCGTTCGTATAGAGAAATGGTTTCAGGCGAATGAGTGGCTGGATAAGGGAAAACATTACTGGTTGAACAAGCACTATGATGATGCCATCGTGGCGTGTTCGGTCGCCATCCTGCTGAATCCCGCTTTTGCCGATGCCTACATCACGCGGGGGGTGGCCTACGGCGACACAGGCCGGCACGACAGGGCCATTGAGGATTTTAATGCGGCCATTGCCATAGACCCGAATGCCGCGATCTCCTACTACGATCGCGGATGTTCCTACCACAGCAACGGACAATACGATAAGGCCATAGAGGACTTCAATAAAGCCATCGCTCTCAAATCGGACGACCCCGACGCTTACACCAATCGGGGACGCGCGTATTACCAGACGGGAAAGATGAACGAAGCTGTTGCTAATTTTGAGAAGGCCTGCAGTATGGGATCGGAAACGGGATGCAAGAACCTTCAGCTCGCTTTACAGAATAAATAGCCTGCGGAGCAGCCGTGAGTTTTTGAACGTGCCTCACCACTCTTCCCATGCCATACCACCAACACACCATCTTCATATCGGACCGGTTCAACGACCGCTCATCCGCAGGCTCTCCGAGGTCGGCTCTCTCGGCGTGCACGAGAGTGAAAACGGCATCATCGCCTATTTCCCGGACACCGTTCCCGCTCACCGTCATGCGGGAACGCGGCCCTTGTCAGAAAAGGACCCCGACGCCGTACTGCAGAAAGGAGGCCTTCTGGCCCAGGATATCAGCCCCTTCGAAATAGCCGATCTCGGGCATGATCTTGGATTTTTTCCCGAACGCAAGGGTGAGCGTGCCTCCATAGACGAGTCCCGTGTCGCTGCCCGCATCCGCCGACACTCTCCGAAGGATGACTTTGGGAACCAGGGTGGCGCTGAAGGCTTCTGAAAAATTGACCGTCATGAGGAGCCCCGCCGGAAAATCAAGAAAAGCCGCACCGCCATGCTCCAGACCGGCAAAGCCGACCCCGAAGTTGATTGCCGAATCAAAGGTCTCGCCGTCCAGGAACTGGTACTTGCCGTCAACGACCGCGCCCAGCACAAAGGCGGCGGTATAGAGCTTTATGCCGAAATCAAACCGTTCTGACAGCCCCGCGCGGAAGATGAATTCCGGAATAAACACTTTCTCTGATTCATAGACGATTTCCTGCCCCTTTTCCGAATCCTGGTCGAGGAACGAGAGACCCAGGCCGAACCGCTTTTCCCCTTTGTCCAGCACCTGCGCTGTTTGATAATTACTGTATGTTGCACACCCTCCAAAGAGCACTGCACAGAGAAAAGCCAAAAGCAAGTGACCATGTCTCATGATCGAACCCTCCTCTCTCCACGGTTGCGTGGACGCGACGTCTCTGCATTCCAAATGCGCCGTTTTTGCGTTTGAGAAATTTTTGGGGAATGTCCCGATTTCCTTCTTCCTGACAAGCAGGATGATGACGAACCCCGCGGGCCTCATGCTTTAGTTGTAGTGCTTTACCCGGGGCCTGGACAATCCCAATATCTTTCATGGGAAGCTATGGTATGCTTTGAATAGTAGCACTGAAATTCCCCTCGCGGAGCATTTTTTTCAAAAATGTTGTCCGGTGAAGACCCTCAAAATCCGTAAGCTCGGGGTTCCCGGGTAGTGGCGAAAGTTTTATGTAAACCTGAAAGATATTTAACCGCAGTACACGGAGGTCCCAGAGGAAACGAAAAGCAATTCATTTTGGCCGCGGGTTCAAAATGCTGAAAGACAAAACTTTTCTTGACAGCATGACGGTTACCTTATAGAATGAACTCAAAATCAGTCAGTTGCGAATCAGGGAAGAGAAATGTTTCCGTACGAAAAAACCCTCTTACAGCGGATTTCGGATCGGCTCCGGCGGCAGTTTCCCGACAGGATTGTGTCCGTTCACGCCTTCGGCTCGCGGGTGCGGGGAAACCACGATGCCTGGTCTGACTTCGACGTCTTGGTGGTCGTCAAAGACAAGGACCCTCTGCTTGAGTCCGGGATCATCGGCATCTTCGTGGAGGAGGAAATGCAGGCCGGCGCGTCTTTTACGCCGGTGGTCAAGGACGTCCGGGCATTTGAGCTGGAGAAAAAGCACCATACCCCGTTCTATGAGGCAATCATAAAAGAAGGGGTCACGGTATGACTCTCGAAGAAAAGGACAAAAAATCCCTGAGTGATTTCATGCTCGAAAAACCAGCCGCAGTGAGGGCGTAACGAACGGTGAGGTTTCGCAATTGCTATGATGAGGGCGGCGCAGGCCGCCCTCTTTTTATTGTTCCTGGGCTGGTCAGGACAAAAAATGCAGCCAGCACGCACAGTGCTGCCGCCGGATATTCTATTGAGTAGACAACCGGCGTCAACGCAAACCTCGTCGCCGCCCGAAGTGCCTCATGCCGTGCGATAACGGCCGCTATCGGCG